>CALZIO010000086.1 GCA_945787785.1 uncultured Chromatiaceae bacterium | reverse complement strand
AACCTCTCGCTGATAATACAGTTATGCTCACTCCCGTCGCATTGCCGATAATTTTCCACTAAGCTCAATGCAATGTGCATCAACACATTTAGGATAACCCAATGCACCTATATTGACTATTCACTGACGATCATCATGAAGACTGGTTTGTTGTCGCAGAGAGTACAAAAAAAGCCTGTCGATTTTTTGAAAACGAGGAAGGCTTTTTAGGCGGCGATGCCAGTGCGCTTCTCATCAAGGCGATTCCTGAAACGTTAACCCTAGAGCCGGGCTGGTCTGGTGAGCAGACATTGCAACAGCTCGGTGGCAAAGTCCGTCTCTGCGGGCTCAGAAACGGTGGTTGTCGCTCCGTCGAATTCGATGGAGTGGTGTATATTGAAGGCGGGTTAGAAGAACGGATTCTAGAACTCTAGGAGCTGAGACTAGCTCGAACGTTCTCAATACGTGTCAGGTCTGAGTTACCCTGAAGGAGCCGTTCGCATGAGTGGCTCGTAGAGGGGCGCCCGACCAGAATTACCTGATCAACCCGAAAATTTCGATTGATTCACCCCATACCGAAAGAGACACACAGACGAAAGTTTTACTCAGGTATCATATCGGTTGCCTATCTATGAAGAAACCGACACGGTAGCAGTGATCGCTATGGATTTTCAGGTGGGGTTTATCGATCGCTTACTATACATGAAGATCGTATTGGCTCTACTGTCCAGTTTTCTACCAGTGATAACACTAGTCTTTGGGAAGGCTATACATCAATATTGAAAGAAGCGGTCATTAAAAAATTTGCTGGTTAAGACTTATTTTTTTCTTTACAGCCCAAGTCTATGATATTCCTGTTGTAGTAGGTGTTTGAAATTAGTCTCTATATTTTGTGTAATCTGTTTTCCATCATGATAGAGCAGGACTGGGTAAAATAGATTATGCGATGCTGCCTTGGAAGCGATGTGATCAGGGCTGATAGTGTAACGCCCCATGGTTTTGTCTGTGGGCCAGTTAAACTGAGAGCCTCTATAGACCACGTAGGCCAGCTCTGAACAAACAATTTCTTTATCAGTCTCCACATCAAAATTAAAGTCATATTCTTTACCAAGCTGCTCAAAGGCGCGCATAAGATATTCACGTTTTTGTTCACGATCGATATCGTGATGACGAAGAACTGCCAAGTCATCGATATTTAGGAAAGCGTCTAGTGTATTGATCTCTACCCCTGAACGGAGCGCTTCAATAACGTGGTGGCCTGAACGAATCATCTGCTGGAAGTCCTGTCCTCTATAGTCATAATGGGCTACTGCATTTCGATAGAGTGCAGGCAGTTCGTGCCAGACACCCAGGTCTTTAAGTTCCTCTTCTGTGCCTACCCATAGTGCAACATGCCCCCAATGACCTGGAATTAGTTTATCCGTTAGCCTGAAGGGAGTCTTTTCCAACAATATATCTAATGGCTCAAGGGTTGAGCTTATTTGCAACTGTTCATTCTGGGGAAGAACATCCAGTTTTCCGCGGCGACTGGCAATGAGTCCTACAGCGTTGCCAAACACATTGCTAACCTCATTTTCGACATCTCTACTTAGATCCAGAATGATGTCATGAATCTTGTTTGCAAAGATGCGGATTTTCGTTTTATGAATATCGAATGATGAGATTTCATCAATCTTGCTGTAGGAAAAACTGTTTAGCATCAGGTGATTTAGGTAGAGATTATCCTTATCTTTAGATAATACCGCATGTGGGTGCTTTAACTCCCAGGCTAACTCTTTATCGATCAGGCGTATCGCTTTAGCTGTGCGCATATAATTGTCTAGATCGATAAAACTGTTGCTTACAACATCAAGATAACCATCTACTTCTACGTTATCCGAGTTTATAAGCCGTCGGATCTTACCTATCTTCTGGAAATGATCGATAGCAACCAGATAATTATCGTACAGGATTAAGGCAGAAGTAAGAGAGAGTTTAGCTTTTTTTATGTGGAGCTGACCAATAGACTCTTCGGGATTGACCTCAATTACTTTTCGACTACTGTCGAATGGGTCCCACCAATTGCCCTGTTCGATTATGCGACTCTTGCCATCTGTAAGTTTTACTACAGTATCAGTTTCAGTAATCCATTTATATTTTTCAGTAATAGCCAACAAACGTTCGCGGACTCTACGGTAGTCGTTAGTCCCTTTGCGGTGGATCATCGCGAGTTGATCACTATTGTAAACTTTACTGTTTTTCAGTTCCTCGATAAAACTGATTGCCTTAATACGCCAGACTAGCGCCTCTTCGATGAGTGATTGATAGGCATGAATCTCTTCTTCAAATGCTTTGCTGCTTTCCTGCATGCGTCCACTATTCGTTTCACCGTAGCAGACGCCTCCCATAAACAGGCTGATAACGATAAGGCATCTAATTCGAATGGTTATCATAGGTTGCTTCTCATTTTTATTCTGCCAATCTGAAACCTACGTTTCGATATCGAATTTCAGGTTTCTCTGCTCGATCTACCTTCCTTTTTCCTGATACACTATTTTTGGTTTCATACTATTGATCTGATTCGTGATAGGTCAAACAGGATTTGAGTAACTGCCCATAGGAATTGCCAAGCAACTCCACCAGCTCACCGCTGGTACTCACCGGTGGCAGGGCATCACCAATCGCAACATCGCAGGTAAACGGTACCAGCAGTGCTTCACCACGCGGCAAGGCACGCCCGAGCCCATAGGTCACTACCGGTATAACGGCAGTATTTGGTCGTTCCTTCACTAAATAGTAGATCCCTTTTTTCAACTTGCTGATTTTCTCGGGCTCCCCTCGCGTACCTTCTGGAAACAGAATCAGGATGTCGCCGTTATCCAGTGCCTTATAGCAATCGTCAAACAGTAGCTCTTTGCGGTTTGTACCGGATCGGTTTATAGGAATAATGCCAATCACATTCAGCGAGAACCACGCCATGAGTGGATTAGCAAGAAAATAATCGGCCGCCGCCACGGGACGTAACTTGTGCACCTTCGATAACGGATAGAGGCTGAATAACGCCATCGTATCGAGATGACTGTTATGGTTGGCAGCAATCACCGCCGGCCCCTCAAGGGGCAACTTTTCCCGTCCCTTAATATTCAGGCCGAGAATGATCAGCACCAGCGGTCTGACTATCAACAGGACGAATATGATCTTCAGTAGCCTGTTCATGCCTTAATAATGCAGATAATAGATATAGTGAAAAAATAGCGGCCCGGTGTAGATTAGGCTGTCCATACGGTCGAGAATACCGCCGTGACCGGGTATCAGGCTGCCACTGTCCTTGATATTCAGATCACGCTTGACCGCGGAAATAACCACATCGCCGAAGAAACCACTGATACTGATAAGCAACCCGCCAATCAAACCTTCAATACGATTCATCGGGGTCAAATAGGGCGCCACCAGCGCGGCGACCAGCGTAATGGTCAACATACCACCGAGAAAACCCTGCCAAGTTTTGTTGGGACTAACCTTCGGAATAATCTTGTGCTTACCCAATAACTTGCCCCACACATACTGACTGACATCATTGAACTGGGTCATGAACAACAGGAACAGCACCAGACCGATGCCACCAGCCAGGGTATTCTTGTCCGGCAAAACCAATAAATACGCCACATGGCTGACGGAAAAGACTGTCAGCATCGCAGCCCAGTGTAAGGTGCCAGCCGACTTGATGAATCCATCGGTCTCGCCCTTGAGCACCATACGCATGGGGATAAGCAGAAACAGATAGACAGGAATAAAGATGATAAACATGCCGTACCAGCCAGCCGCTACCCAGTAATACTGAAAGGGAATCGACAGATAGGCCCAGAACGCAGCATTTCTGTCTGCCTGACGAATCGGAACAATCGAGATAAATTCCTTCAGTGCCAGAAAGCTGATAAAGGCGAAAAAAATGATCGAGGCCGTGGTTCCCATGGCCAGGAACAAAAACAATAGGCCAATGATCCACCACCAGGATGTAATGCGCAGTGTTAACTCACGATAATCTTTATCCGGTCTGGTCTTGCGTAAATAAAACTGGATCAGCGTGGCAATGACCAGCACGACCAGTACTGCCAACATTGCCGTCAGCGAATTATCCGGAATATTGAACACGCCTATACTCCTGTGAACCATAACAAAACAATAATCGTTTGATCACAACAGCCAATACCATAGTATCGCCACGATAATCACGGCATACTGGAAGAGCATGACGCCTGCTTGTAACCGCAGCAAACGCAGACACCCACACAGCCGTTCAGGCAGTGGCCGGCCGGTCTTTTGCTTCACGATCAAATCCAAACTAAGCAGGCTAACATCCAGCGCGTCGAGCTCACTTTCGAACTCCTTATCCTCCTGTGTGATGTTTTCGAGTAATGCCAGATCAAACCCGACACGTGTCGCCAACCAGGCCTCCATTAGACCAAGCGTCAGCACCATGACCAGTACCAACACACCTATATTCATTACCGGCTGCCAGATTATTAGAGACAGCAGCACCAGGCCGGTGAGCAATGTCAGACCGAGCGACAATCCGTGCAACTTACTGTGCTGTTTTAGAAGTGCAATAGTGGTGCGAAGCAGATGTGTGTTGTTAGTGACGTTCATGGATTTTTACTTCATTGTTATTGCAAGAACTGCAAGTTTCTGACGCGCCTGCTCACTGACCACAATAGTCGGGCGCACGACTCGGACGGCTTCAATCGCCTCGTCGATGCATTGCACGCGGCCACTTTTTATCAACCAGGCCATGATCGCCAAAGCACTGCGCGAATACCCCAGGGCGCAGGCCACCAGCACCGGTCCTTGTGCCTGTCTTTCTCCAATCAGCGAGGCAGCATGTAACAGTTGCTCATGACTCGGTGCCAGCAAATCAAGCTGTGGTAGCGTTTCCCATGTGATAGCCATGTTTGGCTTGTTAAACTCGGCAGTCACATCGATAATGGCTTGATAAGGTGCGTAACTTATATCCTGCCGAGACGGGAAACGTCCCAGATAAACACTATCCTTAATCTCCACCGCTTTGGGTAGTGCACGTGTCCACCAGCGGGAATTGATGCGCGCACCAAGCAGATACGGGAACAACAACCATCGACTTGCCATACTCAGTTTACCGTCCGTACCCTTTTGAAAACCGGCCTGGCCAAAATACAGGTAATTCAATGCAACCAGTAACAACGATAGCGCCGGCCAAAACAGCCACAGTGCCCAGCCTGAATAAATCACCGCTAGCCCGGCAAACGCGCTTGCACCCAGCATATAATACGAGGCAATGCGCCAGCGTCTTGGATCATGCGTGAGCTTACCTGTCGCCAACATTGATTCACCTTCGAGCGGCCATAACCAGACACACAACCACCCTAGCAAGGCACCCGTCGGGACATCGACAAAGTGATGTTGATAGGTCGTCAGTACCGAGACGGCGATCAGGCTGCATAATAGATGGCACGGCCAAATCAGCACTTTGGGCAAATGACGGGCATAGATCACCCACAAAATCACCAGCAAGGTGATGTGCAGCGAAGGTGCCTGATTATAGGGCTGATCAAACTGGCTCAGGGCCGTGAACAGCCCGCCATAAACGCCGTCTGTGGCGGGGCGTTCGAAACTGAAACCCAGTGGAAACAGGATAAAACAACTGACCGCAATAGTCTGTGCTGTGAGCAGGCGCAGAGCGTGCCGGTTAAGCTCCATGCGGCTCGCGCAGATAAACAACGAGATGCCATACATGATGTCGATGATCCAGTATGGAATGATCGTCCAAGGGATGAATGGAATATGTCGTTCCCAGTCAAAAACAATGGTAGCAACATCGGCTTGTTGTGTAGCCAGCTGATTGGCGAAGCCATAGGTCAGAAAAAAGAACGGTCCCAGAAACAACAACCACAGCACTGCCCGTCCCCGGGGACGTGACGCCACAACCGGCTGCTGTGGCGTCTTATCAAGGATCTCGACTGACTTTGTCATGGTCTAGTTCCTGATCGCCAACGATACGGTGAAGATGCCATACTCGTCGATGCGTTGATCGATCTTGGTAAACCCAGCCGCCTCGACCAGTTGATCCATCTCTTCCTGGGTACGACGGCGCATGACCCAGGCTTCCCCCTGACGATGACTGGTCAGGGCACGTGCGATCATCTCCAACTGGGGATGCCAAGGCTGACCGGTATAGATAAGATATCCCCCCGAGTCGATCGCCTCGGCGAAACCCTGCAGCGAGGTACGAATCAAATCATTGTCGGCAAACAACTCATACAGCCCCGAGACGACACCCAGGGTCGGCTGAGATTGCAACTGACGATAACTATCCGCCTCAAAGGCATTGGCTTCGACAAACTGCGCTATCTCAGCCAGACCTTTTTGTTTGATCAGGGCGCTGCCCTTTTCGACGTTCAGCTGACTGTAATCGCGCAACAGGATTGAATCAGGTTTTTGTTGTGATGACTCTATCGCCTCGAGAATATAACGTCCGTGCCCCGAGGCCACATCCATGATATGCACTGGCTTACCCTGTTCGCGCAGCTTGTCCGAGGTAAGTCGCACCATCTCTTCAATATTCAGCTTGCGCTGGCGGATACCACGCCAGCCAACTGATTCCAGATAGCTCTTGTCGATCAGCTTGCCCAGAGGATTAAAACCACATGGCTGGTTTTCATAAACGTAATCGAGGGTACTGCCCGAATCAAAACCGGTCTGATGTCCAAGTTTAACTCCGCGTGAGAACAGGCCACCGAACTTCATACTCCAGCGTGTCACTGTCCAGTACAAGCCGCGCCATGACAGCGACGGCAGTGGACTACTCAGAGTGTCGGCCTCAACACGGGTAAAACCGCTATTATCGGCATCGCGCAGATCTGGACGTAAATACGGTTCAGCAAAACGCTCATTGATAAAACGGTTGACGTTATCCAGTGCCCGCTTGCGATCTTTCTCACCCAATGTGTCATGATAAAAGCCGTCGAGGATATGCCGTTCCTTGATGTGACTGCCAAGCCGTTCATAAAAACGATGTTGTGGTTGATGATGCACAACCCAGTCCGCACCAGAAATCAGCATCTGTGTCGGAATGGTGATTGCCGCGGCATCTTCGATGATGCGATCGGCGGTCTCATACAAGGATAAAAGAATGTGCGAGGCAATCGGCCGGGTAATGAGCTGATCCGTGTCGTAGGATGCAATGCGCTCGGGGTCATGGGTCAGGTACTTCGACTTGACGTAACTGTTGACAAAAAAGTTGCCACGAAACTTTTGCATGATTCGAATACCAGTGCGTGCAAACGGCACATATAACTTGACTTTAAATGCAGGTGACGCCAGCACCATACACCGGATTTTTGGCGCATAGTCATGCGCCCAGGCTGACACCAACACGGCGCCGACGCTTTGTGCAATCACGGCAATATCCTGCTGCCCAACCTTGTGTTCACTAGCAATGTGATCGATAAACGTCTGCACATCGCGTACGGATGTGGCAAAGCTCGGACTGAAACCACGCTCGCCCGGTGAGCGTCCATGACCACGTGCATCCCAGGCAAAAACGGCGTACTCAGGCATGTTCAGTTCATCGACGATGTGCGCCATCCGGCCAGAGTGTTCATGGCCACGATGAAACAGCACAATCGCTCCTTTTGGTTTGTTGGTCGTTGCCGGCCAATGACGATAAAACAGCGTCTGATCGTCGTGGGTCGTAAAATGTCTCTCTTCGCAAAGTCGTTGTGTTGTTATGTGATTCATGTTTTTCATTCCCGTATGTTTAATTAACCAGCTTCGGCCAGTGCTCGCTTAACACGATTGACGATCGTGACAATCAGCAACACGGACAACACCGGCATCAGCCAGCCAAGCCAGGTCGGCAAACTGCCGGCGACGCCCGCCCACAAGCCCAGGGCGCCAAATACCAACGCCCGATCACTCTTGCCCAGTGGGCCGTCATAACGGCGCGAGGCGCCGATGGTAAGCCCGAGCACACCAACAAACTCGGTGAGTGTGGCCAAGAACACCACCAGGGCAACATCAAAAAAGGAAAACGGAGCCAACAAGGCAAACGGCATAAACAAAGCAGCGTCTGACACGACATCACACACCTCATTTAAATACGCGCCCAGTTTGCTCTGCTGGCCAAACTCCCGTGCCAACATGCCGTCGATGGCATTAAGCGCCATGCGCAAAAACATCCACACCGGCACTGCAAGAAACAGCACGGTGATCTCTGCATACCACGCCAGGATTACACCCAGAACCACCGAACCCAGCGCCGCGGCCAGCGTCACCTGGTTAGCGGTAATGCCTATCGCGGCCAGTCGTTTGACCAGGGGACGTAGCAGCGCCTGAAAACGGGGTTTGATGTCATACAGTGTCATGCTAGTTTCCTTTTCGGTCATTACCCGGTTGGGCTTGAATTCAGGTGAAGTATGGTCATAGGTATCGTGACAGACAACCAATGTAGTAATTGTCGTATAATACGAGCTATTTAGTATTGTATTTTGATACTTTATATAGATTAATTACTGGTTACTTACGGCGGGCCTGGATACTATTTAGAAGTCCTGTTCATATCAGGCCTTCCTTATTTCATCCCCAAAACAAATAAGCCCCACTTGACACGGCATTAAAATTTTACTAATTTCAGTAATAACAGTAATTACTGAAGGTGCAATATGAAGCTCACACCTGTCATGGAAAAGTACATTCTCCACTGGGGCGAGATGGGCACCCGTTGGGGCGTGAACCGCACGGTGGCGCAGATCCACGCCCTGCTCTTTTTGTCATCCACCCCGTTGAATGCCGAGGAAATTACCGAAACACTAGGTGTTGCCCGCTCCAATGTCAGCACCAGTATTAAAGAGCTTCAGTCGTGGAATCTGGTGAAATCCGTGCACATGTTGGGGGACCGCCGTGATCATTTCGAAACCATGAAAGACCCCTGGGAGCTGTTCTACACCATTATGGAAGGCCGCAAGCAACGAGAGCTGGACCCAACAGTGTCGGTGCTGCGTGAATGCGTGCTGGATAGTGATCAGGACAAGGAAACCCCGGCCGAAGTTAAGGAGCGCATGAAGGATGTGTTGGAGTTTATGGAAACGCTGGATACCTGGCACGGCCAAATTAAGGGCCTGCCTAAATCGACCTTGCTGAAACTAATTAGTGTCCGTCCATAAACACCCTGATTTCAGATAAACACTAAGATCGATCTTACTACGATATTATTCTTGGCCCCATACTTCACTAAACTGAAGTTCCTTACTTGAAAATACGAATTACCCCTATTTATCATATAGATAAGCAAAAACAGAGTTCAAAGTTCTGTCTACACTTTTATCTTCTTGAGTAGCTGGTAAGCGTTTTGTTGC
>CALZIO010000085.1 GCA_945787785.1 uncultured Chromatiaceae bacterium | reverse complement strand
GCCGCGCTTGACAAAGATTTTGTTAGCGTTTGCCCTAAACCGGGCAAACCTACACATAATTCATTTATTGCCGCATTGCTACGTATGGTCGCATAGGTGAATGCGGGAAACTTTAGTTTCTAGATTTACAGGGGAGTAAAGAAGGTTGCTTGTGTGAAGCAGATATCTAAGTTAATTCTATTCTTGTTAACGCTAACCTTAATAACAGGCTGCGCTGCTATGAGCAGGCAGGATGCGGAGGTAATACCGGATCAGATCGAAGTAGAAATTCTCTATGCCACAGACAGGGAAATCACTAATTCAAAAGTCCCTAAATTTTATTATGGTAGGCAACGGGGTGAGATGAGTTATGGTGTTAGTAAGGTCACTATTGAAACAGACCATGACAGATCTGAGTACGTCGATAGCTCTTTGTGGGGTAGTCCAGAATCCGAATCCGATAGAAGGTTTGAACTCACAGCCGTTAACCAAATGGAGCAAGAGGAGTTATTTTCTTATCTGTCCAAGCGCCTCGAACACTCTTCTGATAAATCCGCATTGGTATATATTCATGGTTTTTCACGCAGTTTTGAGCGTGCTGCACGCACAACCGCGCTACTCGCCTATGGGCTAAGTTATCCTGGTATTCCAGTTCTGTTTAGTTGGTCTTCTAATGGATCGCTCGCAACTTATTCCGGCGATGTGAATACCTTGGATTGGTCTACGCCTCATTTCACTGAATTTCTACAGAAATTAGCGGCGCGAAACGATCTGGAGACGATTCATATCATCGCCCATAGCTTGGGGAATCGTGCCGTTGTTAATGCCTTGATGGAAATGCTGGATGATGCCGAAATTACTGAAAACTGGAAGTTTGGCGAGATTGTATTAGTTGCACCCGATTTGGATCGGGATATGTTTGAACGTGATATTGCCCCGGTCATTAGCCAAGTAAAATCCCGAATCACCTTATACGTTTCATCAGTCGATGTGCCGTTGCTAGCCTCAAAGGAAGTCAATCTTTATCCCCGTGTTGGCGATGCCAGTATCGATCCGGTCATCGTTGATGGCATTCAAACAATAGATGCCTCAGAGGCTGCAAACTTGATTACCGGACACACCTATTATCGGGATACGCCAGAAGTGCTTGCCGACTTATATCATTTGATCAATGAGCAAAAAGACGCCGATGAGCGAGCTACGGTAGAGAGAGTCGAAACCCCGCGTGGTGTTTATTGGAAGATTCTGGAGGTGAGTGAACCTTAATGGCTCTATGTGATTTGCTATGCGAGTATTTGAATTCCGATAACCATAAAAACAAAGCTCATTAGTCGGCTGTTCATTGAAAGGCTGGGTTATTATTTAGAGTAATATTATTCAGCATGTGAATGCGTTCTTGCGATCGTGACATCACATTCCTTATTGATTAAACTGAAACATAAGTAGTATATGACGTATCTATTTATTACCATGCAGAATAATAATTTGTGCATTTAAGATCAGTGTCTTGTTTGGGGAAGTTGCCATGAAATCCAGTATCACCAGATCCGTAGCTTTTTCTTTCGCCTGCGTGATTCTATTAGCAGGATTTAGTACAAACAGTGACGCAGCGGCGGGCACGTTTAGCGACAGAGCCAAGAAATGGCAGTTTGCGTTTGGCCCGCATTATACGAATTCAACATCAGTAGATTTTGATGGGGGGGCATCGGCAGATATCGATAGCGATTGGGGTGGATATCTTGGTTTTGGTTATAACTTCGATGAAAAGCTGGCACTGGATTTTGACATCAGCTGGGGCTCTGCCAGCTATACCGGAACACGAGTGTTGCAAAATAATACCAAAGAAACGATTAGCGGCAGATTGGATACCAGCAGCACGCGCTTTAACCTGTTGTACTATTTTATGGATAAAGCCTTGACCCCCTTCGTAGCGGGTAACATTGGTTGGACCTGGATTGATTCCAATATTGCTGCCGGTCCGCCTGTAACGGGTTGCTGGTGGGATCCCTGGTGGGGTTGGGTTTGCTCAGGCGTTCAACCTACCTATGGTTCGACTGAGTTCAGTTATGGGGTGAGCCTTGGTTTTCGCTACGATGTGAATCAATCATTTTTTATGCGCGGCAGTGTGGGTAATAATTGGGTTGATATCAGCAATACCAGCAGCACACCTGATGTTACCTTTTATCGTTATGATTTTGGGTTTATGTTCTAAATGTTGTTGCTCAGTTTAAATGCCTAAAAACATCAACATTTTTTAACTAAATAAAGGAAAAACAGAATGAAACAGTTAAAGCAGCTAATCAGCTTGTTTGTGTTGTTGATTTTAAGCCAGACGGTGTTGGCAGCAGGTGGTGCTGTGAAGTCACCCACTGGTGTTGCCCCTGATCGCTACGTCTACTATCCAGGAACTGAGGAGCTGGATAAGGACGAAATTCGTCTGTTTGCCTGCGGCACAGGCCTGCCAGCGGCGCGTCGTGACCAGGCTGCTACCTGTTGGCTGGTCGAAACCGGTAATGGCGACAAATTCCTATTTGATGTGGGCACCGGGTCTATGGTCAATGTCGCTGCGCTTATGATCCCCTACGATATGTTGAACAAAGTGTTCATCTCCCATCTGCACACCGATCACTGGGGTGATCTGTCGACGCTTTGGGCGGGTGGTTGGACCGCGGGACGAACCGGTCCTCTGAAAATTTGGGGGCCGAGTGGCGCCACAAAAGAGATGGGCACGGCCTACGCAGTGGATCATTTTCTTAAGGCTTTTAATTGGGACATGCAGACACGTAACTTCAAACTTAATCCTGCTCCCGGCAAGATCGAAGTTGAAGAATTTGATTACACCAAAGAAAATCAAATCGTATATCAGCAAAACGACGTCACTATCCGTTCCTGGCCTGCTATACATGCGGGTGACGGACCAGTCAGTTTTTCGCTGGAATACGCGGGCCTTAAGCTTGTTATCGGTGGGGATACTTTCCCCAACAAGTGGTATATCAAGTACGCCAAGGATGCAGATGTTGCTATTCATGAGGTCTTTCTTACTCCGACCGAGTTAGTCCAATGGTATGGTCAGTCACCACAACAGGCGCTGGGTGTCGGCACACAGATTCACACCTCACCACCAGCGTTTGGCAAAGTGATGAGTGAAATTAAACCACGTCATGCCATCGGCTATCACTTCTTTAATGAAGAGGGTACCCGCTTTGGTATTTATGATGGTGTACGCGGTACCTACGATGGGCCACTATCTCTGGCCACAGACAATATGGTGTGGAATATCACCAAGGACGAAGTCGTCGAACGTATGACTGTATCACCTGACCAGGCATGGTCAGTACCAGGGGCGACACCACCACCTAAACCTTTGACAGAAGGTATAACAGATCCACTCAGTGATGAAATGAAAGCAGGTAAGTGGAATGTCAAAGATGTTCAGGGCGAGATGATCAAAGAGTTCAAGAAAAAATATGATATGAAGTGATGTTGAATTAATCCGTATATTGGCCTGGCTGGTATATCAATCAGCCAGGCTTTTTTGTAATAATTGTTTGCTGACAAATAATAATTGAGTTGTACGAATGACAACTACGCTGACAAACATGTCCTGTTTTTTTAGAAGTATTGTGTTATTTCAAATTCTGTGTGCTTTATTGGTGGCGACAGCAAAGGCAGACTGGATTAATCTGACAGGGGCGGAAACTTCCAGAAATATTGCCGAAATTTATATCCAGGATGATCATGTCAAACTGGCCTTAGAGGTTTACGTGGAAGACTTGATGACGTTTGAGGAGCTGGTGCCTGATGATTGGCTCAATGACTCCGATATCAAACGCCCGGATGTGGAAGAACGCATGCACTTGTTTGCGGAGCAGCGTTTCCAATTTGTTACTGATAAAGGAGATAAGTTAAAAGCGGAACTCGGGATAGTTGAGCCGCGCATACGTGTCGATCGGATGTCTCCTTTCGCCGGTATGATTAATCCTTATACCCGTCAGCGTGTGCCAGAAGCGCCAGAAGACAAACGCGTGCTTTATGCTGAAATTATTTATCCTTTCGAAGGAAAACCCGAAACACTCACAATTATTCCGCCAATGGATGAAGAAGGACGGCCGGTAGTGAACATCGGTTTCATTACCTATCATAAGGCAGTGCCGATTATCGATTTTCGCTACCTGGGTGCGCCAGCCAAGGTTAATCTAAATTGGGAAGATCCCTGGTATACCAAGTTTGATAACCCTAATCTCAAGCGCCACCACAAAGATGCCTTGATGTCTTTTCTCTATGTTGAACCTTATGAAGTTCGCCATGAAATACTTACCCGTGTAAAAGATCTGGATGAGTGGATGGATCTCGGTCTGCTCGGTAAGCAATACATTGAAATTGATGAGCTGGAGTCGTTGAAACAACGCATTGGCGAATTCTTGTTAACTAAGAATATCGTCAAGGTTGATGGTGTGGCACTCAAGCCAATTCTGGATCGAACCAATTATGTCAAAGTAGGCATCAAAGGTATTCAACTGCTTGAAAAACCGGAGAGACTGGAAATCTCTACTGCCATTGTTGGAGTCATAATTAGTTATATTACCGACGGTATGCCCAAAGAAGTTACAGTTGATTGGGAGTTGTTTACCGATCAGATTCAACGCCTGCCCGCTACATCGGTGGATCCGGCTGGACCATTGTTATCCTATGTTGAGCCGAGTGATAACGTCCATAAATGGACCAATTATTTAAAGAATTATGAAATTCCGACAGTCATCAAAATATCAGTTGCTGATACTGTCGAAGAGCTAAATATTCCTATTATATTGCTTATTAGTATTGTTGTTGCCTTACCACTTGTTTGGCTTATCTGGCGGCGCAAACAAACACAGCAACCTGTCGTTATCTATAGCTCGGTGCTCGTGTTTGTGATTGTGGCTGGTGTTGTGTCATATCCTTTTGTTCAGATCACCTCCAAAAGGCCTGTAACACTGGTTACCAATATAAAAGATGTTGAAGCGAAATTAATTCTGGAAAGCCTGTTGAAAAATGTCTACCGTGCCTTTGATTTTCGCGAGGAACAAGATGTGTATGACAAACTAGCTTTGAGTATCCATGGGGATTTGTTAGCAGATATTTATCTACAACACCGTAAATCCTTTGCCGTGCAAAAAGCGGGCGGGGCACAAGCAAAGGTTAAAGAGGTCAATATCATTGATGCTAGTGCAGAAGCTGTGGGTGATGAATCGCATACCTTCAATTTCAAATCACAGTGGATTGTAATGGGTAACGTTGGCCACTGGGCTCACGTGCACACGCGCATTAATCAATATGATGCGATTGTTAAAGTCAAAGCAATCGATGGGCACTGGAAGATTATTGATCTGGAATTGCTGGAGGAAAAACGCATTGACCCGACACAGCCAATACTGGCTCAAGCAGCGCAATGATTAATATCCAGTCTCTCGATTTTCGTTATCCGGGCAGTGATTTTCATTTAAGCATTAACAACTTTACTATCGCTGCGGGTGAAAAGGTCGCAGTTATTGGTCCCAGCGGATCGGGCAAAACCACACTACTAAATCTCATTGCTGGAATTATTGCGCCGCGGGCTGGAAGCATTCACGTCGGTGAAGCGCAGGTTGATCAATTGAATGATTCCCAGCGCCGTAGTTTTCGCATCACAAATATTGGTTTTGTGTTTCAGGATTTCGAGTTGTTGGAATATCTTTCGGTGCTCGATAATATCTTGCATCCATACCGCATTAGCAAAGCATTAAAATTAGATCAAAGCGTACGCCAGCGTGCTGTACAGCTGGCAAAACAGATGTCCATTTCGGATAAACTCAAACGTAGTGTTGGTAAGCTTTCCCAGGGAGAACGCCAACGTGTAGCTATTTGCCGCGCCATGCTCACCAATCCCGATCTTATCCTGGCAGATGAGGCTACAGGAAATCTTGATCCTAACAACAAGGCTCACATACTTGAGTTGTTGTTTAAGAGTGTTGAAGATAATCAGGCAACTCTACTTGCTGTGACACATGACCATGAACTGTTGCCGAATTTTGATCGTGTTATCGATTTTCAGACCTTTTATGGTGATCGTGCTTCATGATGGATAGCCTTTATGTTGCTTGGCATTACATCAGCTTCTATAAAATCAGAACGCTCATACTGGTTGCGTGTATCACCTTAATTGGTGGTTTACCCCTGATGCTGGAACTTATCCTGGATGAAAGTGAACAGCAGCTGCGTTCACGCGCACTTTCAACGCCGCTGATTCTGGGTGCAAAGGGTAGTGCCCTGGATCTGGTGATGAACACGCTTTATTACACTGATGCAGTCCCGGAAATGATTACTTTAAGCGCAGCTAGAGAGGTGGCGGATACCGACCTGGCCCAACCTATACATCTCTATGCGAGATTTAAAGCGCGTGGCTTTCCCATTGTCGGTACCACGATAGACTATTTCGAGTTCCGTGATTTTCAACTTGCCCACGGTCGGCCTTTTGTAATGTTGGGTGAGTGTGTTATTGGTCATGAGTTGGCACGGAAGTTGGGTTTGGGAGTAGGGGATACTATCGTCTCAAGCCCAGAGACGGTGTTTGATTTGGCCGGCATCTATCCTCTGAAAATGAACATTGTGGGCATGTTGACGAAAACCCACAGCCCGGATGATCGTGCTGTGTTTGTAGATATCAAAACTGCCTGGGTAATCCAGGGGCTGGGCCATGGCCATGAAGATGTTGCCAGGATAAAAGATCAGTCGGTCATTATCAGCCGTGATGAAAAAACGGTGACCGCCAACGCCAAATTATTCCAGTACACCGAAATAACGTCAGACAATGTCGATAGTTTTCACTTTCATGGCGATCAGGCTAATTATCCTATTACCGCGGTGATTGTAGTGTCTAATGATACGAAGTCCGGCACCCTGTTACGCGGACGTTATGTTGATAACAAGAATTATCAAATATTCCCCCCCAAAGAAATCATAGACGATCTGTTAGAGAGCATTTTTCGAATTAAAGCGATTATTGACACCGTAATTGTGATCGTTGGTTTTGCCACACTGCTGGCGATTATATTTATCTTTTCATTGTCATTACGTATGCGGCGACAAGAGATGCAAACCATTTTCAAGCTAGGTAGCCAGCGCCTGACCATGGTTTATCTGGTGGGAGCTGAAATTGCGATCATTCTGATATTTAGCGGGGTGGTTATAGTGGGATTGCTTGGCATGGTATCTGTCTATGTGCCAGAGATTGCCAGAACTGTTGTATTAAATTAGGTGTAAAGCTTTAGAGTTGATTTGTCGGATTAACAGTACAGGAGTAATATGATTTGACAGTCGCTAAAGACGATGCCGTGGCGCGAAAGACGCTAGACAGGCGTCAAGGGGTGTTACTAAACGAACATAACACACTACTAGGCCACAGAAGACTCGAGAGTGCCCTTGCTGGCACTCTCGCCGCCATGCCGTTTAATATTAGAGCAACAAGATAGCCTCAACGATAAACTGATGATATGGAGGATCTTACCAAAATGATTTTCAAAACTAAAAGAGTGCTTATCGTAGCATCTATGACCTTCGTGGCCGTGATGCTCTATCAATGGGGGCACTTAGACGGACGCGAAGGAAAAATGTCCGGGCTTATAGGTGAGTCAATCGCCGCTGAGAATCCGCTAAAAATGTCACCGGTGAAGGCGCGCGCTCGTGATTTCTACGCGCCCAACAGCGAAGACCTCCGGCCGGACGAAATGCGCTTGATTGCCTGTGGCACAGGCATGCCCACAGCGCGTCCGAAACAAGCGGCGTCGTGCTGGCTGCTCGAGCTGGGCAACGGTGACAAGTTTATTTTCGATATCGGCACTGGGTCTGCGGAGCGAATTTCAGCCATGCAGATTCCCTATAACTACCTCGATAAGGTCTTCCTCAGCCACCTGCATACCGACCACTTCGGTGATTTGGATGCGTTGTTTGTCGGCGGCGCACTGGCCGGCCGTCAGAAGCCGCTACGTGTTTGGGGGCCGAGTGGTGGTACACCGGAGCGAGGTACCAAGTACGCAATGGATCACCTGCGTAAAGCGCTCACCTGGGACCTTGATGGTCGCATGGGACTTACCGATCCACGTGGATATCATATCGAGCCCCACGAGTTTGACTACAAGGGTATGAATCAGATCGTCTATCAGGAGAACGGCGTGACGATTCGGTCCTTTCCGGCCATCCATTCACTGGACGGTCCGGTGAGCTTCAGCGTCGAGTGGAACGGTCTCAAGTTCGTGTTCGGGGGCGATACATTTCCGAATAAGTGGTATGACGAGTATGCGAAGGGTGCCGACTTGGCGATTCACGAGTGTTTCATCGCGGTTCCTGACCTGATTACCAAGTTCAAGTTCACGCCACAAAGTGCGCTAGCGGTGGGCACCCAGATCCACACTGCACCTGAAGCGTTTGGTAAAGTGATGTCGCGGATAAAGCCACGCATGGCCGTGGCTTATCACTTCTTCAAAGACTTCGATACCACAGGGTCGATCTATGAGCGGATCCGGACAACCTACGATGGTCCGCTGAGTCTGGCTGAGGACTACATGGTATGGAACATCACCAAGGATGACATTCGAGTACGACTGGCAGTTGTTGATGAAGACGTCTGGCCACCCCCAGCCACCGAGAAGCCGCAATTACCTGATCCGAGTATAAGGATTCCGTATTCGGACATGATCTCGGGTGGCAAACTCGATGTGAAGGATGTAATTCAGCCGATCTATGACGAGATCAACAAGAAGTACAAACTCAACGAGAAACAGGAGTGAAATAAGTCTGGCTCCCACGCTCAGCGGTGCGTGAACATCGCGTGCCGCTGAGTTATTACTACGCCAACCGAGAACGAGGCCTTAGTTAGTTACTGCGGGCACATCTCCAAATGGTCGGGCTCGAATGACGGCAAAGGTATCAACCGGAAGTTAGCCGGAATTTGGTTGATGATTCTTCCTGGCCAAAAGAAGTCAGCCATCTAAATTCTCGTTCCTGGAATCACTCGTCCCAGATTATGCTTCACATTTTAAGGACCGGGGTGGCAATAGCTGTATTGCTAAGGGTTGTATCTATTTATCCACTAGAGATTGCCCGGGCAGTTATATTAAACTAGTTTCTATTTGTTTAATCTGCCGACCATAGTATGGCTGACTTGAATAATATGAGCTGGCGATTGAATACGAAGAGGGTGAAGATAATTAGCCGGTGTGCTTCAAATTAAAGCGTGCCACCACTTGTGTTAACTGTTCAGCCCGATCAGACATCTGTTCGCTGACACTGGCATTTTGTTCAGCAATCTCTGCATTATTCACCGTTACCTGGTGTGTTTCATGAATATCAAAGTTTACTTTA
>CALZIO010000084.1 GCA_945787785.1 uncultured Chromatiaceae bacterium | reverse complement strand
TCTATGTTCGAATCAACGCACTGGTGGTACATACAATAGTCCACCTTCACGCCACACCGCATTTAAACCACGTTTCATTTTTAGTGATGAACCTTTGCCAATATTTCGCTCGAATGATTCGGCGTAGTTCCCGACTTGCTTGATAATATTGTATGCCCAATCTATCTCAAGCCCCAGGCCAACACCATTGTTGCCTTGAAGACCTAATAAGCGGCGAATAGCAGGTTTTTTAGAAACCTCCCGAATTCTTTCGACATTTTCAGAGTTAATAGCAAGTTCTTCGGCATTAATCATGACAAACAAACTCCAGCGCACAATTTTGGCCCAGTTGTCGTCACCCTGTTTAATCGCTGGCCCAAGCGGTTCTTTTGAAATTACTTCGGGTAGAACACGAGCCTGGCTGGGATCTTTGAGACGGGTACGTAAGGCGTAAAGTGTTGACTGATCAGAGGTAAGCACCGAACATTCCTTGCTCTGATAAGCGTTTAGTGCTGCATCTGTATTGGGATAACTATTTAAAATTAGTTTCATACGGTTGATACTGAAATAGTCTTTCACGTTTTGTACATGGGTGGTGGCATCTTCAACGCATACAGTGGCGCCACTTAACTCCAGCGCACTTCTAACACCTGATTTTTTGTTTGCCAGGAAACCTTGGCCATCATAGTAACTGGTGCCGACAAAGCTAATCCCTAATGCGGTATCTCGTGATAGTGTCCAGGTGGTATTGCGTACAAGAAGGTCATAGTCACCTGCTGCTAAGGCTTTAAATCGGTCGGTGGTGCTGACGGGTTTGAATTCGACTTTAGTGGCGTCACCGAAAACGGCTGCAGCAACTGCTCTGCAAATATCAACATCAAAACCTTTCCAGTTTCCTTTGCTATCTTGTTCGGCAAAGCCAGGCAAATCCGGATTAATGCCGCAGCGCAGCGCGCCGTGCTTTTTTACGCTATCCAGAGTGTTGGCGCTTACATTGCTGCCTAACAACATTGTGATCATGATGGTGAAAATGGCAAAGTATGTGGTTTTAAGTTTTTTCACAGTTTTCCTATCCCTACAGAATTTATGTGTGACATTAAAATAAAGAAATACCGTATATTTATCGCCTTACCATGAACGTAATGTCCATTTTGGCGGCGCTATATTTTGGGTGCCGGTGTCTCGTTTCCATTCCATATCACCACTACCATCAGGATCTACGAGATAATAGGGTGCGCCCATTGTAGGTGTGACTTTTATCATGTAGACATTATTATTGTGGCTGTATTCTTCGGTGGTTCGATTGTCATAAGATTCTATGTTTATCGATGGCTCAAACTCATCCAGGCTCGTTATCAGGTCGCTGGCTATTGAGTTGCTGGCGCTATACCCAATTACGAATAGGCTCAAGATGCTAAGAGCCGTCACTGTGAAGGAGTTATTTGTGTTAGAAGGTTGTATTTTTTCCACTAATTCCATGGCCTAATCCCGCCCAAATGCATATTGCCAATATCCTACCAGAATCGTGTTGCTTTGGCAGCGCGGCTTTCTTAAACGGCATTTAAAAGTTAGCGGCCAATCAGATTTATTTATTTTAAGTTATTTGCATGCTGTAGAGCAGGGCAATCTCTTCTGGCCAGATTTCCGGGTTGACAGTCTCAAGTACCATGGGGATTTCTTCGAATCGATCATCGTTCATAATGTAGCGAAAACACTCCAGGCCGATTTTACCTTTCCCCAAGCTTTCATGGCGGTCGACACGTGCCCCCAACTCTGGTTTTGAATCATTCAGATGCATGCCGCATAAATACTCAAATCCGACTATTTCTTCAAACTTAGCGAATGTTTTATCGCAGGCCTCAATCGTGCGTAAATCATAACCTGCGGTAAAGCTATGGCAGGTATCGAGACAGACGCCAACGCGGGTTTTATCTTCAACCTTGTTGATAATGTGTGCCAGGTGTTCGAATTTGTAGCCGAGATTTGTCCCCTGGCCAGCTGTGTTTTCAATGACTGCAATGACATCGCGGGTTTGATCTAGCGCAATGTTGACCGATTCAGCCACTCTGTCCAGGCTTGCCGCTTCGCTAATTTTATTGAGATGGGAACCGGGATGAAAATTGAGCAGCTTTAAACCTAAAAGTTCACAGCGTTGCATCTCGTCCAGGAAAGCAGCACGTGATTTTTCTAAGGCCTCTTTTTCAGGGTGGCCAAGATTAATTAAATAACTGTCATGTGGTAAAACATGTTCCGCCTTAATGTCGGCCTTATGCAAGTTGGCTTTGAAGGCCTCAATGTTTTGTTCAGATAAGGGCTTGGCAACCCACTGGCGTTGATTTTTGGTGAACAGGGCAAACGCCCTGGCGTTGATTCCTTGGGCATTCAGTGGGGCATTTTGTACGCCGCCTGAGGCACTGACATGTGCACCAACATATTTCATAGAATCACCTTTCGCGAGATTTACTTATAAACAATATGGTAGCGCGATAGTCTGGCTGATAAACTGCGCCCATGCTGAATTTTACAGATGTTTCCCTGCGCCGTGGTCCACGATTGTTGTTTGAACAGGTCAATTTGATCATTCATCAAGGCCAGCACGTGGGTATTACGGGTGCCAACGGTACTGGCAAGTCGAGCTTGTTTGCCCTGATTAGAGGGGAATTGCATTCTGATCTGGGTGAATTTTCTATGCCTAGAAATGTGGTAATTGCCCATGTGGCGCAAGAAACACCTGCGTTGGATAGGGAAGCAATTGAATATGTTATGGATGGTGATAGCGAGTTACGTCGTATCCAGGCAGACATTGCGCAGGCTGAGGGGGCGGGGGATGGCACACACCTGGCCCAGCTACACAGTGAGATTGAAGCGATCGATGGTTATAGTGCCCGCTCACGCGCGGCTAGGCTAATACAGGGGCTCGGATTTGCGACTGAGCAGGAGTTTGTACCTGTGCGTGAGTTTTCAGGTGGTTGGCGTATGCGTTTAAATCTGGCACAGGCGTTGATGTGCCGTTCAGACTTATTGTTACTTGATGAGCCAACCAATCATCTCGATCTTGATGCAGTCATCTGGCTTCAGGATTGGTTGCGCAGTTATTCGGGCACTTTGTTGCTGATCTCCCATGATCGTGATTTTCTCGATACCGTGGTCGATAACATTGCCCATGTCGAGCATCAAACAATCCGGCTTTACCGAGGTAACTACACGGAATTCGAACGCTATCGGGCAGAACAGCTCAAACAGCAACAAGCGGCCTTTGAAAAACAACAGCGCGAAATAGCTCATATTCATAGCTTTGTTGATCGTTTTCGTGCCAAGGCGAGCAAGGCGAAGCAGGCGCAAAGTCGTTTAAAAGCCCTGGACAAAATGGAATCGATTGTTCAGGCACATGTGGATTCACCATTTGGTTTTAGTTTTTCTGAACCGGAAAAACTGCCAAGACCTTTGTTAAGAATGGAAAAGCTGTCGGTTGGTTATGCTGGCAATGTTTTGTTAAATAATGTTGAGCTTTTTATTTCACCAGGTGACCGAATTGGGCTCTTGGGCGCCAATGGTGCAGGCAAATCAACTTTAATCAAATTACTGGCTGGGGAGTTGCTACCCGTCGCAGGTGAGCTCATTCAGGCCAAAGATTTTTCTGTGGGTTATTTCGCCCAACATCAGCTGGAACAGCTCAGGGTAGATCAATCACCATTTCAACATATGCAACAATTGGCACCTCAAGAAAGTGAGCAGTCCTTGCGAAATTACCTCGGTGGATTTGGCTTTGTTGGCGAGCGGGTCGATGAAAAGGTAGCTATCTTTTCCGGTGGTGAAAAGGCTCGCCTGGTGCTGGCGATGTTGGCGTATCAGCAACCTAATTTACTTTTGCTCGATGAACCAACCAATCATCTCGATATCGATATGCGCCATGCCCTGAGCATGGCATTGCAAGATTATAGTGGCGCGATGGTAATCGTGTCGCACGATCGTCATATGTTGCGCAGTACTTGCGATAGTTTTTTGCTTGTTGCTGATGGGCGGGTAAGCGAATTTGATGGTGACTTGGATGATTATAGGCAATGGCTGACAAAACGACTGAGTAGCAATGAACCAGCGAGTGATGCTGAGGATAAGACAAATTCAAGCCAGTCCAAAAAGCTTAAACGTCAACAGGAAGCGGAAAAACGCAAGCGTTTGCAACCGCTGAAAAAAGAAATACGCTTGCTAGAAGCAGAGCTGGAAAAATTAAATAGCGAACTAGACGATATTGGGGCGGCATTGGCAGATCCTGGAATTTACCAGGATCAGGAAAGGCAAAAACTACAGCAGTTGTTGGCCAGACAGGGTGATTCGAAATCCAAGCGTGATGAGATTGAGGAAAGCTGGTTCTTGCTTAGTGAAGAATTACATCTTCTTGAGCAGGAAGAGAATCAGCAATAGGCCATCTTATTGATGTGTAGCCTACCTTGTCAGATCATCATTATGTAAGAACCGGCAAAGGTCAGTAATACATTGGCAAAGGTATAGGTGCCAGCATAGCCGATCGCTGGAACACTGCTCTTCGCTTCACTTGTGATTACACCCAGAGCAGGGGTGTTGGTCATCGCACCACTGAGTGATCCTAGTAATAACACGGGATTCATCTTAAGGACTTTACGGCCTACAACATAACCAACGACCAGAGGAATAGTGGTAACAAGAATAGCGCAGAGTGCAATCATGGGGCCTACTGTTTTCAGACCTTCAATGATTCCTTCGCCCGCGTTCAGGCCAATTGAGGCCATCAACAGCATTAAGCCAAGTTCTTTTAGTAGATAACGTGCCGCGCTGGGTACACGTCCAAAGGTAGGATTAATGGAAGTCAGGTAGCCGATAATAATCCCCATGATTAGTAAACCACCTGCACTACCCAGCCCGATGTTTACACCACCTGCCTTGAATACAACAAGGCCGATGAGTATGCCCGCTGCGATACCAAAGGAGAACGTGACAAGATCGGTCTCTTCCATTTCTTCTTCGACGTAGCCAATCTGTTTGGCGAGATCACGTAAACGATCCTCTTCTCCCACGACATGGAGTCGATCGCCTTTTTGCAGGATAACTTCGTTGGTAAGGGGTAATTCGATGCCGGCTCGAATCAAGCCGGTTGCCCAACAGCCATAGGTGCGAGGGAAATCGAGGTCTTTAATGGTTTTGCCAATGACATGGTTACTCAATATAACTATTTCATGGGCGTTAATGTGATAGTCAAGCAAATCCGGATCAAGCACTTCAGTTCCAACTTCTTCCTGAAATTTTTTGTGAATATCCATGCTGGCAATGACCGAAACAATATCGTTTTCTTCAAACACGGTGTCGGTGGTTACTTCCATCAGTTCATTGCCACGCCTCATTTTAAGCGCTATGCCTGGCAAATTTAGTTCGGCCTTGCGTTGGCCCAGTGATTTACCTACTGCCTCAGGCCCAACCTCGTAGGCGCGGATAATTGGTAAAGTAGCCTCTGTTGATTCGCGTTTATTGCGTCCTCGTAGCAGGCCTTTTTCCTTGGCATAGGTTCTGGCCATGGCCTCTAAGTTGAGTTTGAGTATTCGCGGGGCATAACGAACCAGCAGGATAGTCATGACAGCGCCAATAACGTAGGTAATGGCATAACCAACCCCAACATTCTCCAACAGTTTATCTTGCGTCATTCCTTCCGGGATTATTGCTATTCCACTATTGATTGCATCCTGCGCGCCCGCCAGGGTTGGTGTGCTGGTTAAGGCGCCGGCGAGAAGGCCCGCGTCAAAACCGTTCTCAAATTCAAACAGATGTGCAAGACCCCATGCGAGCAAGAAGCTAATAATTGCAACAACTATTGCCAGGATAATGTATTTAGGTCCGTCCTCGAGAAAGGCGCTGAAAAAACTTGGGCCTGCCTGAATGCCAACCGAAAATATAAAGAGCGCAAAGCCAAAAGTGCCGACGCCCTGGTCAACTGAAAGCCCATAATGACCAAAGAGTAATCCAGCAAGGAGTACACCAATAGTCGGCCCGGCAGGCATGCCAAAAATTTTGATATTGCCCAGCAAATAGCCCAAACCTATAACAGTAAACAGCATGAGCAACCAGTTTTCTTCGAAGACTTTATAAAGATCTATTTCCAATTAAGCGGCTCTTTTCAATGACTAAAACACATAATATAACATGTGCTACAAGCGTTTGCCGTGAGTCGAAGCCTTCAATATACAAAATGGAATGATACGGAGGCGTGTTGTTTGCCTCATTAAAAAATGATGTGGGAGGTGGGGTTTTCGGTGATAGTGTAGTACTTGAGCTGCGCGAACAAGATGATTATAAGTGCTGTGTTTCTATCGCGACTAGATGCTCAACAATTTGCGAGTCATAAAGTGTACCGGCGTGTTTTACCATGTCCTCGAGGGCCTTGTCTCTATTCAAGGCTTCACGATAGGGACGATTTGATATCATCGCATTGAACGCATCTGTAACGCCAAGAATGCGCGCTTCCAATTTTATCTCATCACCTTTTAGACCGCGCGGATAGCCTGAGCCATCCATGCGTTCGTGATGTTGGCCGACAATCTGTTTGAGCTCGACCAATTCTTCATGCTCTTCATCTGGCCTGATCATTTCGATTATCTCTTCACCAATCATTACATGGCGTTGGATTTCGTTTCGTTCTGTTTCGCTCAGTTCATCTTTTTTATAAAAGACGGCTGATGGGATGATGATGCTGCCAACATCATGCAGGATGGAGGCTTGTTCAATTAATGAAATTTGTTCTTTTGATAGTCCTAAGCGATGAGCAATTTCAATAGACAATGTTCTGATGCTTTGAGAATGACTTACCCCATGAGAACTCATGCCCCGGTTTTTTTCCAGCAGATTGGCCAGGCTGCTTAAGGAGCGCAGTAACATGCTGGTATCATCACTGAAGTGATCAATTTCATCATAAGCTGTAACAAGGTTGCCGCCACACTCTTTTGACATATACATGCGGCGATCGGCCGAACCAATCAGGGCGCGCTCATCCTTGCCATCTTCCGGGTAACTGGCGATCCCCATGCTTAATGAGAGACGAATGCGTTGTTCATTTTGGCTAAAAGACGACACAAACATGGCTTTCATGCGATCAGCAACCTCGATACCACCTTCTTTTGTTGTTTCCGGCAGTATCATGGCAAACTCATCACCACCATATCGATAGATGGTGTCACCTTCTCTTAGCACAGTCTCAAAGGCTTTAGTGGCCTGAATCAGCATCTGATCTCCAAAGCCATGGCCATAGGTATCATTTGCCTGCTTAAAACCGTCTATATCGATAATGATTACAGAGAAGGGGCGGGTATAGCGATTGGAGCGGGTGAATTCCTGAAACAGCCTTTCATCGAAATAACGCCTGTTATACAGGTTAGTGAGGGGGTCAGTGATCGCTTGCTTGTATAGTTCTTTTTGAAGATTGACATGTTGGCTGATATCTTCAATCAGGCAAAAAATTAGCTTGTTCTCATCTTCACAGATGATGTGGTAAGAGATCGAGATAGGCACTTCGCGGTCATTATTATCAATAGCAACTGTTTCAATTGTCTTTTCAGTATTGGTTTCATTACAGGTAGAGATATTGCGAAGTGAAGAGTTTATCTTGGGTCGGTCTTTGGGGATGATAAATGTGTCTAGCGTTTTGTCGGCAAGCTCGTCAGCGCTAAAGCCGAGCATCACTTGCATTCGACTGTTTGCAAAAAGTGTTTTACCGCTTTCGTCTGAGAAAATAACGCCTCTGGAGCACGTGTTTAAGAATTGGTACAACGTAGATTTGGATACAGGGAAGATGAATCTTAATGCTTCGTGATCATTATCATTACCCATATATGCCCCCATATTACGGTATTAAACTCATACACTCCTCAAATCAAATAGATTCATTAGAGTATTCGAAATAACTTATCACCTAATATAACATTAGCAGAAATATAACTGATGTGTAGAACTAATCTAAAAGACATATAGCCTGAGTATTACAGTGGGTCTTTTGAGCGGCCGTTCCACATCTCTTTCGCCATGGCTAATGCGCCCTCACGATTGTCATGCTTTCTCATCGTGTATAGCGTGATAGCAAGTGTATTTATGATAGCGGCCTCGCCATAGATATGTTGAGCCTGCCCACGCCATACCTCTTTCATAGTGTCTAGGGAGAGAGTTTTTGGTTTTAGTTCACGCTTGGAAAGTAGCTCAGGCCAATCTTCTTGGGTTAATTTTTGGTCATGGACAGAATAGATTTTGCAGCTGTTATCCGGGCTGGCTTCAATCTCACCACCATCGCCTTTAATTACTGCCATGTGAGGTTGATTGAGTAGCTTGGCTGCACCCTGGTGAATATCAAGATAGCCGGGATGAAAAATTCCCTGCATCTGGCAGGGCGCATCGAAAGGATTCAACATTCTGGCAACAGTATGAACCGGTGAGCGCAAGCCAAGTAATTCACGCAGATCGATCAATTGTTGTAGACGCGGGTTGAGTTGAGTCAGGCTAAGGTATGCGAAATTGTTTTGTTCTAGTGTACTAGCCGACTCTGATAGTGACTTGCAGACAGGTATGCCGAAATATTGTAGTACTTGCGGTGTGTAGATGCGATTGTCCTTGCGCCCCTGCAGGCCATGCATAAAGACTTTTATGCCATTATCTGCCAACAATAAAACACTTAACAAAAACCAGGGCAGGTGACGCCGTTTGCCCGCATAGCTGGACCAATCGACATCTACTGCCGGGATAGTGCCAGGCAGTTGGATGGTTTGACGCACAGCGCGGACAAACCCAGCAACTTCTTCAGGCGTTTCTTCTTTAACTCTGATCAACATCAGAAAGGCCCCAAGTTGCTCAGGTTCGATGTGTCCTTCCATGATCATGCTCATAGCCTCGAAGGCCTCATCTTGCGAGAGCGAGCGGGAGCCTTGTTTGCCGCGTCCCAAGGTACGGATGAACTTGGCGAAGGGGTGCTGTGTATCCATGAAGGGTATCCTTAAAAGCGGGACAAACAAAAACCCCGGCATGAAGCCGGGGCTATTTACTAAATGTTTAAAGCAGTGTTAGTCATCGCCACTGAAGAAGCCGATCAGGTGCAACAAGCTGACAAACAGATTATAGATGCTCAGGTAAATACCTACTGTTGCTATGATGTAGTTGGTTTCACCACCGTTAATGATGCGGCTGGTGTCATACAGCATGAAACCGGCCATCAAAAGAGCAACTGCAGCAGACAGTGCCAGTGAAGCCATTGGCATTGGGTAGCCAAACATACCAGCAAGCAGTAATGCCACCATGGCAACAATCACGACAATCAGGCCAGCCATCAAAAAACCACCCATGAAGCTGAAGTCTTTCTTGGTTACCATCACGTAGCCAGTCAGGCCGAGGAAAATGACAGCGGTTGAGCCCATTGCCATGGCGACAACTTCACCACCATTTGGCATGGCAAGATAATGTGACAGGATTGGCCCAAGTCCGAAGCCTAGCAGTCCGGTAATCCCAAAGACTACACCCAAACCGGCTGAGGAATTGGCTGTGCGTGGTAGAACAAACCAAATTAGCCCCATCG
>CALZIO010000083.1 GCA_945787785.1 uncultured Chromatiaceae bacterium | reverse complement strand
ACTAACTAAAGATTACGTGATTGATTAAGATATGAAGTAACTGCCTCCAGTTTCAGTTTGCTGCTGATGAGGAGTCTGAACCGGCCTTCATGTGATTTGGCTATTCGAAGCAATACCCCTGCGGAACCACGACCACCCCCTTTTCTGACACAGTAAAGCGTTGGCGATCTTTTTCCAGATCTACGCCAATCTCTTCGCCAGCTGGAATATTGACGTTCTTATCGATAATGGCATTTTGAATTTGTACATGTTCGCCAACCGTTACGCCATGAAATAAAATCGAGTTCTGGATCAAAGACTCATCACGAATGGTGACGCCGGGGAACAGCACAGAATGAGAAATGGCAGCCCCCGAGATTACGCTGCCACCCCCCAGAATGGAGTTGATAAACACACCTTCAGTGCCGGAACGGCCGGGTACTGTGCGTGCCGGCGGAGTTTGCGGTTGATAGGTGCGGATTGGCCAGTCTGTTTGATAGAGGTCGAGTGAGGGTACTGGATTCAGCAGATCCATGTTGGCTTCAAAATAACTGTCGAGCGTACCAACATCACGCCAATAACGGTCCGGCGAGACACGACCTTCGATGGCACCAAAGCGATGGGCCTGGACCCGATGTGATTGAATTAATCTGGGCAGGATATCGTGACCAAAATCATGGCCTGAATCCGGAATCTGATGATCTTCATTCAGGCTTTTGATTAACAGTTCTTTGGAAAAGATATAGATCCCCATCGAGGCCATGGCATGGTTTGGATCGCCTGGAATCGGTTTGGGATTTTCAGGTTTTTCGAAAAAATCGGTGATACGTCCCTGGTTATTGAGTTCAACGATGCCAAAAGCATTGGCCTCGCTGAGACCGACTTCCATACAGGCGATAGTGACATCAGCCTCGCTTTGTTGGTGAGTCTTCAGCATGGTGGCGTAATCCATGCGATAGATATGATCACCGGAAAGGATTACCACCCATTCGGCATCACTGCGTTCTAGCAAATAAAGATTCTGATATATCGCATCAGCAGTACCTTGATACCAGCTATTGTCTTTGCGCATCTGCGCCGGAACGGTGGTAACAAATTGCCCAAGTTCAGGATTAAAGATCGACCAGCCATCGCGCAGATGTTTTTGCAGCGAGTGGGATTTGTATTGAGTCATCACCAGGATGCGATGTAGGCCTGAGTGCAGGCAGTTGGTGAGGGTGAAATCGATAATCCGGTATTTGCCGCCAAACGGTACTGCGGGTTTAGCCCGGTCAGTAGTGAGTGGTGCCAGGCGCGAGCCGATGCCACCAGCCAGGATGAAAGTTAGAGTTTTGTCGAGCATCGTAGGTCGCAATCCCTGTCGTTAATATCAATACAAATGTTATAAGCAATAATAGGGCCTGCTTTGTGTTATTGCACCAAATGGGAATTAACACGTGTTTGAACAGCGTAGTAGTGCATAACGACGCATCCTCATGGTGCTTATGGCTAAGCAAGAGGATTATTTTGGGGCGGCGGCATTGAGATTGGCTCATTGAGATTGCTATCAGCATATAAGTGATTGATGTATAATTCGGCCCCTTTAGTAGAAGCCTGCCAAAATGCCGTGCAGCTGTGATTTAAACAGATTCAAGATAGGAAAATATCGATGCCAGTCGTGACTCTACCCGATGGGAGCGAGCGTAAATTTGATCAAGCCGTGAGTGTGCTGGATGTGGCCGCTGATATCGGCCCGGGTTTGGCCAAGGCTACGCTGG
The DNA here is from genome assembly GCA_945787785.1 of uncultured Chromatiaceae bacterium. Classification (GTDB taxonomy): domain Bacteria; phylum Pseudomonadota; class Gammaproteobacteria; order Tenderiales; family Tenderiaceae; genus Tenderia. The sequence continues at coordinate 7,926 of CALZIO010000083.1, read as the reverse complement.
CCGGCAAGGTCAATGGCACTGTAGTCGATGCTTCCCATCAAATTGAAGAAGATACTGATCTGGCCATTATCACCGAGCGTGACGAGGAGGGGCTGGAGGTTATTCGCCACTCGACAGCACATCTAATGGCGCAGGCTGTGAAGCAGCTGTTTCCTGAGGTGCAGGTAACCATTGGTCCGGTGATCGAAGATGGTTTCTTTTATGATTTTTCCTATGAGCCCGGTTTTAGCCCGGAAGATATGGGCGCCATAGAAAAGCGCATGAAAGAATTGGTCAAGCAGGATATTCCGGTCGAGCGATCGGTAATGCTGCGCGATGAAGCGACTAAATTCTTCCGTGAAATGGGAGAGGAGTACAAGGCCGAGATTATTGAAAGCATTCCGGCCAATGAAGAGCTATCTCTATATAGACAGGGCGACTTTATTGATTTGTGTCGCGGACCTCATGTACCGTCAACCGGCAAATTAAAGGCATTTAAGCTGATGAAGCTGGCTGGTGCCTATTGGCGTGGTGATGCCAAAAACGAAATGTTGCAACGCGTGTATGGGACATCGTGGATTAACAAAAAGGATCTGAAGGCGTATTTGCACAGGCTGGAAGAGGCCGAGAAACGTGATCATCGCAAGCTGGGCAAGCAGCTTGATCTGTTTCATACCCAGGAAGAAGCGCCGGGCATGGTTTTCTGGCACGATAAGGGGTGGACGATCTACCAGGAGGTGGAACAGTACATCCGCCAGAAGCTGCGTCAACATGATTATCAGGAAGTGCGCACGCCACAGCTGGTGGATCGCAGCCTGTGGGAACGATCTGGTCACTGGGACAAGTTCCAGGACATGATGTTTACCACTCATTCGGAAAATCGCGATTACGCCGTCAAGCCGATGAATTGCCCCTGTCATGTGCAGATCTACAATACTGACTTGCGCAGCTACCGTGATCTGCCGTTAAGAATGGCGGAGTTTGGTTCCTGTCACCGCAATGAGCCGTCTGGCACTCTGCATGGTTTGATGCGGGTGCGCAATTTTGTCCAGGATGACGCGCATATTTTCTGTACCGAAGACCAGGTCCAGGAAGAAGTATCGGCGTTTATTGACCTTCTGTTTGAGGTATATCGGGACTTTGGCTTTAACGAGGTCATCATCAAGCTCTCAACGCGGCCGGAGAATCGAGTCGGTTCCGACGAGGTCTGGGATAAGTCCGAAAAAGCCCTGGAAGACGCTTTAAATAACAAGGGGTTGGAGTGGGAACTTCAACCAGGTGAAGGGGCTTTCTATGGTCCGAAAATCGAATTTTCACTCAAGGATTGTCTTGGCCGGGTGTGGCAGTGCGGCACTATTCAGGTCGATTTCTCCATGCCGGGCCGTCTGGATGCCCATTTTGTCGACGAAAATAGTGACCGCCAGGTGCCGGTAATGTTGCACCGAGCGATCCTTGGTTCACTGGAACGATTCATCGGAATTTTGATCGAGCAGTATGCTGGAGCCATGCCAGTTTGGCTGGCGCCGACACAGGCGGTGGTGATGAGCATCACCGATCGAGCGCGCGATTTTGCAGAAGAAGTGGTCCAAACCCTGTCAGAACATGGCATTCGCGCGAAAACAGACTTGAGAAATGAGAAAATAGGCTATAAAATTCGCGAACATACGCTTTTAAAGGTTCCATTTTTGCTGGTCCTGGGTGATCGTGAAGTGGAAAATCGTACAGTGGCCGTTCGCACGCGTGGTGGGGAAGATCTTGGAGTAATGGATCTTGATGCTCTAGTTGAGCTTTTCTCCGCCGAGATCGCGCGCCGCGGCCACGTTGTTTTGGAGGAATAAAATATCGCTGCTGAGAAGAAAGCCAGAATCAACGAAGAGATAACTTCGCGCGAAGTTCGTCTTATAGATTCGGAAGGAGAGATGGTTGGCGTTGTGCCGGTCGCAAAGGCGCTGGAAAACGCTGAGGAGGCTGGTTTGGACTTGGTTGAGGTTTCGCCTAATGCAGAACCGCCTGTGTGCCGCATCATGGACTACGGCAAGTACATCTTTGAAGAAAATAAAAAGCGCCAGGCAGCGAAGAAGAAACAAAAGCAAATACAAGTGAAGGAAGTGAAGTTCCGTCCCGGGACGGAAGAAGGGGATTACCAGGTCAAAATGCGTAATCTGATTCGCTTCCTGAGCGATGGTGATAAGGCCAAGGTCACGCTGCGTTTTCGCGGTCGTGAAATGGCCCATCAAGAACTTGGTATGAAATTGCTCAAACGTGTGGCAGCCGATCTCGAAGAGCTGGCCCAGGTTGAGCAGTTTCCCAAGATGGAAGGCAGGCAGATGGTTATGGTGTTGTCACCAAAGAAAAAGGCCGCTTAAGGTCTACCTACTGCCGCAATATAAACTGTAAGTTTGGAGAAATAGAAGATGCCAAAGATGAAGTCTAACAGAGGCGCTGCCAAACGCTTTAAGGTAACCGGATCTGGCCGCATTAAGCGTAACCAGAGCTTTCGTCGTCACATTTTGACCAAGAAGAGCACCAAGCGTAAGCGTCAGCTGCGCAGCCCTGCCATGGTCGCCCACTGTGACACTGGTGCAGTCCGCAAAATGTTGCCTTATAGCTAATTGGAGTAAAAGAAGATGCCAAGAGTTAAACGTGGTGTTACCGCCCGAGCGCGTCATAAAAAAGTACTCGCTCAGGCAAAAGGTTATCGTGGCCGTCGTAAAAACGTCTATCGTGTAGCGACTCAGGCCGTCACCAAGGCAGGTCAATACGCCTATCGTGACCGTCGTCAGCGTAAACGTCAGTTCCGCGCGTTGTGGATTGCACGTATCAATGCTGCGGCGCGTGAATGTGGTTTGTCTTATAGCCGTATGATTAACGGTTTGAAGAAAGCTGCAATCGAAATTGATCGTAAGATCCTGGCTGATCTGGCTGTTTATGACAAGAATGCGTTTAGTGTTCTTGCTGAAAAGGCCAAAGCCAGCCTTTAAGATGTTGATGCCGTCATCTAGTGTGACGGTAGCACTGTTTTGATAAAGGGGAAGGCTTGGCCTTCCCCTTTGTTTGTTTGGATACTGACAATCTATCAGGGGATGGATACGTGCAGGATTTATCGGAATTAGTGAGTCAGGCCGAAGCGGCCGTCACACAAGCATCAGATTTAAACGCCCTTGACCAGATCAGAGTTGAGTACCTGGGTAAAAAGGGTGAACTGACACAATACCTCAAGCAGCTGGGGAATCTACCTGCGGAAGAGCGTCCTAAAATTGGACAAGCGGTTAACCAGGCCAAGCAGGCACTGCAGGAATCAATCAATAATCGTCGTGTTACGCTTGAGGCCGCGGCCTTAAATGCAAAGTTGGCCGCAGAGACGATTGATGTCACCTTGCCTGGCCGGGGCCAGGATGTGGGTGGTATTCATCCAATCACGCGGAGCTTGCAGCGTATTGAAGAATATTTCGGTCGGCTGGGGTTTGAAATTGCCACCGGGCCTGAGATCGAGTCGGACTATCACAACTTTACCGCGCTGAATATTCCAGAAAATCATCCGGCCCGTGCTATGCACGATACGTTTTATATCGATGAAACTACCTTGTTGCGCACACACACTTCACCAGTGCAAGTTCGTGTCATGGAAAACAAACAGCCGCCCTTGCGTGTGATTGCCCCAGGTCGTGTTTATCGCTGTGATTCGGATGTGACCCATACCCCGATGTTTCATCAGGTCGAAGGCTTTATGGTTGATACCGATGTCACCTTTGCCCATCTTAAAGGCATGCTGAACGATTTCCTGCGTAACTTTTTTGAGCAGGATCTGGGTACCCGTTTTCGTCCTTCCTATTTTCCCTTCACTGAGCCATCAGCCGAGGTGGATATGGAATGTGTTATGTGTCAGGGCAAAGGCTGCCGTGTTTGTAGTCACACCGGTTGGTTAGAGGTGTTAGGCTGCGGCATGATTCATCCCAATGTGTTGGCTAATGTCGGTATCGATAATGAAAAATATACTGGATTTGCCTTTGGCATGGGTGTCGAGCGTTTGACCATGTTGCGCTATGGTGTAAATGATTTGCGCTTGTTCTTTGAAAACGATTTGCGTTTTTTGCGCCAATTCAATTAATGCTCACACAGACAAACATAAAGCATAAAGATTTAGATAATGAAATTTAGCGAACAATGGTTGCGTGAATGGGTGAACCCAGATGTGTCTACGGCAGATTTAGCACATCAGTTGACGATGGCGGGTCTGGAAGTAGATGCGGTTGAGCCAGTCGCTGCAGAGTTTAATAATGTTGTTGTTGGTGAAGTGTTATCAGTAGAACCTCATCCAGATGCCGATCGCTTACGCGTCTGTAAGGTCGACGTGGGTTCTGAAAACCTATCAATCGTATGTGGTGCGCCAAATGTTGCACAAGGCCAGAAAGTGCCAGCTGCCTTGATTGGCGCTCAACTACCCAACGGTTTGAAGATCAAAAAGTCAAAGCTGCGCGGCGTAGAATCATTTGGCATGCTGTGTTCAGCAGTTGAATTGGGTATGGCGGAAAACTCTGATGGTTTAATGTTGTTATCAGCCAATGCTGAACCGGGTGCTGATGTGCGTCAGTTGCTGCAGCTTGACGATTCTACAATTGAGATCGGCTTGACACCAAATCGTGGTGATTGTCTTAGCATTACTGGTATTGCACGTGAAGCCGGGGTGGTTAATCAGATGGCTGTCCTTGAAGCAGCCGTTGCTGAGATAACTGTTTCACATCAACAAACATTTCCCGTTAAGTTATCTGCGCCAGATGCTTGTCCGCGCTACATAGGCCGGATTATCAAGAATGTTAATCCTCAGGCAGACACACCCTTGTGGATGCAGGAACGGTTGCGTCGTTCAGATGTGCGCAGTATTAGTCCCGTAGTGGATGTAACCAACTATGTGATGTTGGAACTGGGACAGCCGATGCATGCCTTTGATCTGGCCAAGCTGGATGGTGGCATTGATGTGCGTCTCGCCAATAACGGCGAACAGATTACCTTGCTCGATGGTCAGGAAGTTACACTGGCCGACAATACACTAGTCATTGCAGATCAGGCAGGGCCTTTGGCCATGGCCGGTATTATGGGTGGTGAGCCATCTTCTGTAACAGATAATACGATTGACCTGTTCCTGGAAAGTGCTTTTTTTAATCCTGATGCAATTATCGGCAAGGCACGCCAATATGGGTTACACACCGACTCATCCCATCGATTTGAGCGTGGAGTAGATTTTGACATGCCGGCTAAGGCGATGCAGCGGGCTACTGAACTTTTGCTTGAAATCGTCGGTGGTGAAGCAGGCCCCATTATAGAAGCGTGTGAACAAGATAAACTTCCACAACGACAGCCCATCGTTCTAAGGCTGGATCGCATCAAACGTCTGTTGGGAATAGAGCTAGCACCTGAAAAAGTCACTGAACTGTTAACTCGTTTGGGCATGGCTGTTAGCGAGCAAGATGAAACATGGCAGGTAACGCCACCCAGTTTCCGTTTTGATCTCGCCATCGAGGCTGATCTGATCGAAGAGGTGGGACGTATCTACGGTTATGATGAGCTGCCAACTGAGGCTCCTAAAGTCCCACTCTCGGTACAGCTGCCGCGAGAAGACCAGGTTTCACTTGAGCGTGCACACGCGTTTCTGGTGGGGCGCGGTTACCAGGAAACCATTTCCTATAGTTTTGTTGATGAAGACACGCAGCGTTTAATCACGCCTGAAGATGCTGGCATTCCCCTGGCCAATCCGATTTCTGCAGACATGTCGGTGATGCGAACCAGTCTCTGGCCAGGCCTGTTGCAGGCGGTTAAATATAACCAGAATCGACAGCAAAACCGTGTTCGCCTGTATGAGCGGGGTGTTACATTTACCCAACAGGGTAAAACCATATCAGAAAAAAGAGTGATTTCTGGGGTTGTAGCTGGAAAATTGATGCCAGAGCAATGGGGAAATAAGGACAGGGCTGTTGATTTTTATGATCTTAAAGCGGATATTGAGGGTCTATTGGGATTGACGGGCCGTATTGGGGAATTTATTTTTGATGTAGACGTTAATCCTGCCTTACACCCGGGGCAATCCGCTGCTATAAAGAGATCGGATGGGGTGCCGATAGGGTGGATAGGTAAGCTGCATCCTGAGCTTGAAAAGCATTTAGGTTTCAATGGGTCAGTTTATTTATTTGAAGTGTCTGAAGATGTTTTTGCTGAAGCTGTAAAGCCATCATTTGTTGAGTTGTCGAAGTTTCCGTCGGTAAGGAGAGATTTGGCAATAGTGGTTGAAGACGCAGTGACAGCAATGGAAATAAAAGACTGTATTGCTGGCGTTTCAGGAGAATATCTGGCAAACCTACAGTTGTTTGATGTATATTGTGGCGAAGGTATTGAATCAGGGAGAAAAAGTCTTGCTTTAGGCTTGACCTTTCAAGATCATTCCCGCACTCTAAAAGACGAAGAAGTAGATGCTCTGATTTCGAGCATACTACAAAAACTTAACTTAGAATTAAATGCAACGCTGAGAGAATAAAACATGGCGTTAACAAAAGCAGAGATGGCCGAAAGGCTATTTGAGGAGCTTGGCTTAAACAAGCGTGAAGCCAAGGAACTAGTGGAAATGTTTTTTGAGGAAGTACGAGGGGCGCTGGAAAATGGCCGACAGGTAAAGTTATCAGGCTTTGGTAATTTTAATCTGCGCGATAAAAAAGAACGCCCTGGCCGTAATCCCAAAACTGGTGAAGAAATTCCAATCACAGCACGCCGTGTCGTGACTTTTCATCCTGGGCAAAAGTTGAAAGCGAGAGTAGAGGCGTATGCTGGAAGCCGCGAACAACAGTGAGTTACCTGATATTCCGGCCAAGCGCTACTTCACAATAGGTGAAGTCAGTGAGTTGTGCGGTGTAAAGCCTCACGTACTTCGTTACTGGGAACAGGAATTTCCTCAACTTAAACCGCTAAAGCGGCGTGGTAATAGACGCTATTACCAACGGCATGATGTCATCATGATCCGTCAAATCCGCGGCCTGTTATACGAGCAGGGTTTTACTATTGGTGGAGCCCGACAGAAACTATCAGGTAGTGAAGCCAAGAATGATGTCAGCCATAGTCTTGAGTTGATCCAGCAAATGCGTCGTGAGCTTGAAGATGTTCTGACGGTGTTAAAGAACTAAATCTTCTTCTGGCATGGGGAGATCGAGTTAGGTAGAATACCCCTCGCTGGTATAGCTTCTCTTATACCCCTTAAAATTTTTCCATAAGTATTCACTATTTCGGGCAGTAGCGCAGTCTGGTAGCGCACCACAATGGGGTTGTGGGGGTCGGAGGTTCGAATCCTCTCTGCCCGACCAAAATTTTCATTAGATCTAATACTATCGCTATTTTAAACTTCACGCCTCGGCGTAGCTTATCTTTCAAGCGCAGTTATAAACTCAGTTAATAAAAGCATCAATGCAGTCTCAGTTCGATGGATGAACCAGCTGAGCCTTTAAATCATTGACTGTATATTCGTATAAACTATTTATTGAATGTCGCCATAACTATTTGTTTTATAAATAAATCCTGTTTTATCCACAAATCCTGTGGATAACTATGTGGATTAATTACAAATTAAGTCTTGTAAGCTCGATAAATACGGACTCTGTGACATTTTGATTAAAAAATGACCAACTTGTAAGCTCATGATTATTATGTATTTAGACGTAGTCAGAAGTACAGAAGTTAACTGATTTAGTAACGCTCTTGATTAAAATGAAAAAGCAAGAAGTGTTGTGAGTAACTTTTGTTTTTCACTATTGTTTAGAAAATTATGTGTAAGTTGAGTGTTAAGTAATCTCGCTAATACATTGATAATTCTTATTATTAGCTATGCCAATTCTATGACAGAGTAAAACTCTAATGATTGTCTCTATTGCTTTCTCAGAAATACAATATTTCCGATTTCTTTAATAATTG
>CALZIO010000082.1 GCA_945787785.1 uncultured Chromatiaceae bacterium | reverse complement strand
AGGATATTTTTCGTTTTTGACCTGGCTAACTGTATGGTTATTGATCGCGTCTCGCTGTCCCCGGTAAAGAACGCATGAACCGATCTCTAGGCTCATCTAAAAAGCGTGAAACTTTAGTTTTTATAAGTTTAAACTAAAAAATCCGCAAGAGGGCTCCGCAATTGATGCGCCAACGGTCATGCCCTATTTTCTCACATTGCATGCCAGTAAATTGTTCTATTACCGCTATATTGGTGGTGTGTCGGCTGGGGCGCAGGGTTATAAAACTACCGTCGCCGGCCAGCGCCAGCGGCAACAACAGTTGATCAGCCAGATATTCACCGACGGGCACCCTGGCGGCAAGATAGCGCTGCACAGCGGTGACCACACCTGCTGCGACATTTTCTGCCCTGATGCCGCGTTCACCGATGCCGACAAAGACCTCGGTCACATTTTCGCTTTCAATCAGCACTGTTACTGCGTTGCCCGGCCCCTGGGCCTCGACCTGGTGAACCTCTAGCATATTCCCGGGTAGGCCAAGTTGCCGACCGATCACTTTCAGTTCCCGTTGGGCAATATGCTCAGGCAGATGGGAGACCATGGCCCAGGCGTGTTGAGACAAGATCGGACCACGCTCCAGCAGCATTAATGCTTGCAAGGTCATTGCAGGCGCTATCAATCAACGTTTATGAAAACCTGGCTGATTGGTTTGCAGAAACCAGCGGTCCAGGAGCACGTGCCTGACAAACCAGGGGGAGTCCAAAAGTTTGCGCGCAGCCAACATCCGAATGCCGTCGGGTAACCAGGCTGTAGTATTGCTAGCGCTTCGCTTACCAAACCGCTCAATGATTTGTGCTTCGTAAGCCTTGAGTCTTTCGGCCCGGTAGTCGCCGTTGGCGTCGATGATAATTTTCGCCGCTAGCAGGCCGGATTCAATCGCCGGCCGAATGCCTTCACCACTTTGTGGCGAAGCAAGCCCGCAAGCGTCGCCAATCAATAAAGCGTGGTCTGCAAACAGTGGCCGCGGTCGCTTCTGGCTTGAGAGCAGGTAGGCATGACCGTGAAATTTGTCGGGAACATCTGCGGGAATCTTGCCCCGCTCAATCAGAAAGGCCCGGAAGTCGGCGACATGTTGTGCCAGCTTGTGATTATCTTCTCGGCCGAGACCAATATTGAGAAAGTTGCCCTTGCGCACACACCAACCATAGCCTTTTAAATCTGAACAGAAGAATAGCTCGGGCCTGGTTGCATCAACTTGGCAGCGCTCGACCTGCTTCGGTGTCATTTCAAACTCAAGCTCCTGGGCCGAGATCACATGCTCATCGCTGCCGAGTTTGGCGCCAAGAAATCGCGCAACCGGGCAAAAGTGCCCACCGGCACCGACCACCAGCGAGGCGCTAAAGTGGCCATTGACGATCCAGCGGTCTTGTTGGTATTCCAGCTGGTTGAGGGATTCGCCCAATGTCAGCCGAGCGCCGCAGCGCTGCAACAAGTAGTGGTCAAACTCGCAGCGGCGAATTCCATAACTCACTGCCTGGCCATAATCAGTGCTTATCTGCAAGCCACCTATCAGGCCGGTGCGAAAGCCGTAAAAAGCTTGTAGCACGCGTCCTTGTGCGTAATCCTTGCAATCCAGATCGAGTTCTTTGATCACCGCAGGTGTGATCCAGCCGGCACACACCTTGTCGCGCGGGAACACTTGCTTGTCCAGCACAATCACATCCAGGCCCGCCGCCTTGAGTCGCCATGCACAGGTTGAACCGGCTGGCCCGCCGCCGACGATTAAGACATCACAACTCTCCATGTTTCGGCGCCTTATTTGTTATTGGGAGCGTACAGGTAGGCTCGGCTCCATGGCAGGTCGTTGTTTCCACGACGTGTAAACAACACCTGAAACAATTGTAGAGCGCCGGTGTTGAAACTGGCGATTGACAACGACAAATAGAGTCGCCATGCCCGTACGAAAGCTTCGTCAAACATTGTTTCGATTTCATCCGCATGTTGTTCGAAACGCGTCAGCCAGTGCGCCGTTGTTTTGGCGTAGTGGAGACGGAGGTTTTCTACGTCTAAGACAGAAAATGCCCAAGGTTCCAACACCGACAGCATTTGCTGAAGCGTAGGAGGGTAGGCGCCAGGGAAAATGCGTTTTTCAACCCAGGCATTGAAGGCTTCGGGTTGAGTTTGGCCAATGCTATGAATGAGTCCACGCCCACTGGGTGATAGCGTGCGATTGATGACTTCGCCTAGATCACGATAGTGCTCCACACCCACATGTTCCAACATGCCAATCGAAACAAAGGCGTCGAATCTGCCCGTGATATTGCGATAGTCATCTTCGATGAATTCCACTTGGCTCTGCAAGCCTTCAGCCTTGGCGAGTTGACGAGCCGCAACGATTTGTTCATGAGAGATGTTAAAGGCTTTGACGCTGACACCGTAGTGCCTTGCCATATGAAGCGCAGTTGCACCCCAGCCACAACCGGCCTCGACAACCTGTTCTCCGGGCTTAAGCTGAAGCTTGCGGCAAACGTGGTCTACCTTGGCGACCTGGGCCGCCTCCAGGCTCATGCCAGGGTCAGGGAAGTAAGCGCAGGTATATTGCAGCTCTTGATCTAACCAAAGACGATAAAAGTCGTTGCCAATGTCGTAGTGATGCTGAATGTTTTCGCGTGAACCGAGGAGGGTGTTGCGCCGGGGCCGGTTTAACAACGCCATCACCAAGCGTTTTAAGTGGCTGGTATCAGAGAGGAGGGGCCTGGCCCGATGCAAAGTCTCGACAAAATTGACCAGCCCCCCTTCTACATCAATGTGGCCAGCGCAGTATTCGTCACCGAATTGTAGGCCAGGGTTACTTAGTAGTCGCCACAAGGCGGCGCGGCTATGAATGATCATCCCTGTGTTTGGTTCGGGGTCCGTACGGAAAATCTCCTTGCCATCCCATAACACGACCCGCAAAGGCGGGTCCCCAATTGTCTTGATAAGGTTGCGCAGTAGCCATTTTTCCAGGCTTGATATTGGTGTATCACGCCGCTCACCAAAAGAGTGACTACTGGTGCCAACGCTTCTTGACCCGGCTGGAGGTTTTAGAGGGTTTGATGTGTCGGGTTTCAAGGCGGCTTCCCTCTAGCAGGAGCCGGTTATATGTATGCCGACCCGAATAAAAAGAAAAAATACTCTAGATAATAGTAACATTGTTAATAAAAGATGATTGGCTCCTCGACAACGATTAAGTCAGTAGAAGTTTGCATTGTTTTTTAGCAATCTGGAGTCATGTTTGATAGAGAGTTTGCAGTCATGACCTTTCTGGCATGGGCGCCAGATAATCTTTCACGAGGTAGCGACACGATCGTTTATGTTCTCAAAACTTGACCACAACACTCAGGCACGCAAAATGAAGCCCTTGCAATCAGCACCATTTTGTCCTTGAATTGTTAGTACCCAAAGGACTAATAAAAACTATCCGTTGGTCTTGGTCGACACTAAGGAGAGTAGAAAGATGAAAAGGCTATTCAGAAGATTTAGGCCGGAAAAGCATCTATGGTTTGCCGGCTTTTTATTGTCAATCGTTACCTTAACCTGTCCGGTTTCAACAACCGCTGCTACAGAAAATCAAAGTGCAGCTAACGATTCACAGATCGCCACAAACGGTATTGCTGTTCTCAATGAAGTTAAATGGCAACAACGTCCGGAAATGGTAAGAGGTGTTAATATTCTTTCCATTCCGGTTCGACCCACCTCACCCACAGTCGCGGATGATTGGTTATGCCTCGCGGGTAGCCCTTTAGATGATCTTCACTTTTGGGGATCTTATATTGGATGGCAAGAGAACCTACCGAGACCCACCGCGTCGCCACCTGGTGTGCTTGAGTTTAGGATTCAGATTTATTCCGATGCACCCGCTACGAGTCCTGACTCTTTCAGTCGCCCCGACAAACTTCTTTATGAAGAAATAGTAACGGAATTTGACGAAACCTTTGTTGCATCGAATCTACTCACTCCAGGAGAAGAGCCCACTTACGAGCACAAGTTCCGCTACGATCTGGAACTACCCCGTGTCTTTTGGCAAAAGCGAGACAGAATATATTGGCTCAACATTGCTGCCGTACCCCGTAATCCCGAGTTTTCCTGGGGCTGGGAGAATTCCAAAGACCGCTGGAATGACGCTGCGGTAACAGGATTTTACATCAATCAAAACAACTGGAACTGGCAACCTGTTCCGCACCCGATGACGCAACTGCCCATTAATATGGCTTTTGAGCTCACCGCCTGTGAAGGTCCGTCAAAATGGCTACAGTTTCCCGATATGGCAGACGGCAGAAATCTCGTCGCTCTACCCGAACGACGCTTAGCCGACGACTGGCTTTGCACCGATGGCAAGCCGATCACAGAGGTGCACTTTTGGGGCTCCTATTTGAGTCTAGAGGGCCAGATGCATTGGGAAGAAAACAACGCGGGGCCGCCCAGCAATCCCTTACCGCCTACACCCGGCATGGATTCGTTCATCTTGAGTTTTCACGAAGATGTGCCAGCTGGTGTTGACCAGAAGTATAGCCACCCCGGCGAGCTCATTCGCGAAGTACCCTTAGGCTTTAATGAAGTTGTAGAGCGTTATTGGGGTTCTATCCCTCACACAGATCCCACCGGCCGAGTTTGGTGGGAACACAAGTTCTATTATATAGCGCGCTTGGCAGAGCCCTTTGAACAAGAGCGAGGCAAGATCTACTGGCTTGATATAGGTGCCAAGCCTCGGCCCGATAGCCGCTGGTTTTGGGGTTGGGAAACGTCAAAAGATCACTGGAACGACAACGCAGTACGCTGGGGTGTGGGCCAGTGGGATGAGTTAGGCGGTTCAGTTAACATTGGCTTTGAAGACCTAGTTGTCTCAACTGTGTACAACGTGGGGGACACATTCGTTTCGTCAGGCATTCCCATTGACGTGGCTTCGTTTCAATCAGTTATGGGGACCGCCAGGGTAGGCAATGGGGGCTTAGCAGGTGGCTCGGGTAACGAAATTAACCTTAACAATGTTACCTTGATCTTCAACTATGACATACCGCTAATACATCTCAACTTGGCCTTCGGCGAGTATGGTGGCGACGTTAGCGTGATGATAAATGGCGTCACCCATGTGGTTGCCAACTTGTCAGAACTGGATGGTCAAGTAATTGGTGGCGTAGAAGTGAGCGTCGTAGGAGGTGGCGGGAACGATCAGGGCACTCTTAGTCTAAATGGCGTCATCAACCAATTCGCTACCGGTGGACAAGAGTACTACATCGACAATGTGAGATCGGAAGCGCAGGTGGACATGGCCTTTCAGTTAATCACGCCTGATGATACTGATTATTGCGAGGCAGACTTCGATCGGGATGGTGATGTGGATGGTTCTGACTTGGCCGTATTCTCTGCGGATTTTGGTCGGACCGACTGTTTCGACACGGGTACGTGTGAAGCCGATTTCGACTATGACGGCGACGTGGACGGTTCTGACCTGGCTATATTTAGTGCCGACTTCGGGCGAACCGATTGCCCATGCAACTTACCGCCCATGCCTGCTGCCGTACCGAAGTAAACCCGACGAATCCCCCGGCGATGCCGGGGGATTTCTCTTGGTTGTGTCGAAAACAGTTCCTCAGGTCGAGAAAAATTTTGTTCGTCATCTAGCTTTCAATCGGCCAATGCATAATGTGACAACGGTATCCAAATCAGACTTTAGACGGGGTCTGGAAAAACGGCAGTGCTTTTGCAATCGATAGTGTTCAAGGTTGGCGACGTTTAATGATGAAGAATAATAATTGCGCTTCCTTCGCAGCCGTTTGTACTACATGACTTGAAGAGGCACTATCTGCTCATGTGAAAAACGACGATATTGCTAGTCAGAGAATATAAGTAAGTGCTTTAATCATGTCATATATCGGGATAACGAGGCCCGTTTAACGAACTGTTAGGTGCAAAACAATAAGTGACTATGGCATGACGCTATGAAAGATTTAGTCGAATTTATACTGAAGGGCTTGAGGGGGTATTTGCCAGTATTAGTATCTGTTGTCGGCACGCCTAAACGTAGCATCTTGAAACTGATTACCAATGAACCAGACAAATTAAACAAGGCGTTGATATTTTGTGGTATTTCGATTGCCATCGGGTTCGTATTTCAAGCGCCACTTCTGAAGGCAGGCCAAGATTTTGTCATCATAGCCGGATCAATGTTGGCACTGAAGATATTCGCATTGCTAACTTTCGCCGGAGTAATTTTATTAGGATTCAAGTTAGTTGGCGGGAAGGGAGACTTCGAAACTACGTTATGTGCAGGTCTATATATAATAAGTCCCGTTTATCTCTTCCTGATCATAACACACGTTATTAGTATTGGTATTTTATCCACTTATGATCCTGAGTTGGCTACGATTTGGCGCTCAGGTCAGAGTTTAACACCAGCGCAATTACAAAACTTCATCAATGCAGCTCCATTGTCAGCTGTTAGTCTCATAGTATTGCGGTTATTCCAATTTCTAATCAGTATCATCTGGTTTATTATTTGCTGGGGCACTTATCGCATTATTCATCAAGTATCGTTAGCTAGATCGGTACTGGTATATTTTATTGCTACATTTACATGGTATGTTTATTGGGCACTAACAGTGGTGATGATGAGGGGTTTACACAACGGCGCCTTATCTCCCATAGGCTGATCTTGAATGTGAAATAAGATCATTATAGGAAATTGTATGAACGTAGATTTTTGGAATCAAAAGTGGGTTAAGAATGAGATCGGCTTTCACGAAAGTAGTCCTAACCCTCTATTGGTTGCATACTTCAAAGAACTTAAATTGGTGGAAAATAGCCGAATATTTTTACCCTTGTGTGGTAAAACACTGGATATTGCCTGGTTGCTTTCTAAAGGGTATCGAGTTGCCGGGGCAGAGTTGAGCAAGCTCGCGATTGAGCAACTATTCGAAGGACTTGGAGTAGAGCCAGAAATAACAGAACATGGTAACGTCTCACTCTACAGTGCGAAAAACATCGACATATTTGTAGGTGATATTTTTGATTTATCTCGTGAGCTTATTGGCCGGGTCGATGCAATCTATGATCGAGCAGCCTTGGTGGCTCTACCTGAAGAAATGCGCAAGAAATATACAAAGCACTTATTAGAGATTACGGGCATAGCCGAACAATTACTGATTACCTTTGAATACGATCCAAGTCTGATGGGCGGCCCACCTTTTTCACTTAATAGTGAAGAAGTAAATCAGCACTATAAAGGTGCTTATGCTTTGACGCTTCTTGAAAGCATATCCGTACCAGGTGGGTTGAAAGGAATATGCGCGGCTACCGAACATATTTGGCTGCTAAAAAATTATTTATAAAGTTGCCGACGCTCCACCTCTTATGTGGGCGTTTGTGGCTACAAAAAACATACCAGCCGATGTAATGATACAAGCGCTAAGTAAAAAGACGGTACTAATCAGTTCCTTCATTTTAATGTCGATTATGTTTGTCATCGTCATGTTTTATGTAAATCCTTTAATTGATGGCGACGACGGTTCTGGTGTTTTAAGATTACAATTATCCTTTGACAAAGACGCAGGAATTGAAATTATAAATAGTTGGGGCGAATCAGGAGTAGCTCATTTCAAGCGGTTGTTTTTTGCCGATTGTCTTTACGCGTTTACATACGCGCTATTTTTGGCTTCCTTAGTTTCATTCCTTATCATAAAAAAAGGGAAAGAAGCTTCTTTAATCTACAAGCAGGTAGTTTATCTTTCGTTTTTCGCAGGCCTACTTGATTGCGTTGAGAACACAATGGAATCGTACTTCATTGATGATCCGCTTAATTTTTCAAGTACGTTATTTTTTCTTCATTCTATTATTGCTGTCGTAAAATGGTTGGCTGTTTCTATTGTTATAGCTCACATCGTGATTTTACTTGCCAAAAAGAATGTGTACGTTGAAAAAGGCCGCTAATCGGGTAGCTGACCATTACTGTCGCTGATAAACAAAGATATAAATAGTATCGTCATTCTAACTTGGCAGTAAATTATAAGTTCATGAAAATCCTTAATATGACTATATTGGTAGCTCTGATGGTTGGTTGCGCAAAAACAGCCATTATTAAAGAGACTGCCACTTATTCTTTTTCTGTTAAAGAAATAGAATTAGCAGAAGAGGTCGCCATTCCTCCTATTCAGTTTTTAGAATCTGTGGACAGGATAAAGCTCGGATATAGGGAGTACAATCCATCTCACATTAAATCTATATTGATATTTTATCATGGCGGAGGCGCACATAGTGCGGCGGGTTACCAACACCTGGGCGTTGGACTGAGAGATGATTATGGTGTTTTGGTAATCACACCAGATATTAGAGGGCATGGACAATCGGGAGGCAGGAGAGGCGATGCTCCAAATCCTGAGCAAGTTTACAAAGATGTTAGTAGCTTCATTAAATATGCAAGGAATAAATATCCTAATATACCGTTATATATAGGAGGGCATTCATCAGGAGCTGGTTTATTGGTCAATTATTCCTCTTATACTAAGAAAGAAAAAATCGATGGTTATGTATTTCTTTCACCTTATTTGGGCTTCCGATCCAAAACAGAATATTTAAACAGCCCGAATCCCTTTGCTAAGGTAAAAACCAATCTCTTTATTAAAAATGCAGTTTATGGACTCGAAGGTAATACTAGGGCTGTGTTTTATAATTATCCAGCTGAGCTCTTAGAAAAAGACCCAAGGCTTATAACAGCCATTACTGTCAATATGGCGAATGTCCAAACTCCTACCGCTCCTGCTATTCAGCTTAACGAATAAGGACAAGTCGTGATTGCGAAGCAAGCCGCGACTTGTCCGTTTTGTTGGACGAGCCCGGCAGGTTGAATGGAGGCCTATATAAGGAATTATCTTTTTTTCTGCCAACCCTGGCGAGATGATTTCCAAAGCCGCTTAAATAGAAATAGGGAGGCTGGCGTTCACATAAGCCCAGTTTTTGTCTATTTACAGCATAAGTTACTCTACATCACCATATTTTATGCGAACGCATGCTTCATGGATTTTTGCCATGAATTGTCAAAATGGAGTGAGAATCAAACTACTGCATAGGCATCTCCATGTTTAGCGATAACGGTGGTGTTGGTGGTTTGTATTGTTTTCGATTTGGCTTGACGATTACGGTCACTTCGCCTCCACAGTGCCTGCAACGCAGCGAAGGTCTTTCTTCCGGCTGAGGTAGGCGTATTCTAAACAGCAAATGAAGCAGGTGGATCGTTCGCTTGTTATTCCCGTGAAGAAAACCGTAGTCACGGCTTCTGCGAAATCCCTTTGGCAGCACATGCTTTAGTAGTAACCAAAGAAAGTCAGCCCCATCCAATTTTCGGGTTCGAACGTTTCCACTGTTCTCGGTGTAGCGGAAGGTCACTTGACCATCCTCACAGCGGAGGATATCTTTTTCACGGATAATGCCACGATACAAATATCGACCCAGATAGATCAGCGCCTTTTCACCATTACCCACCCGCTCGCAATCAACGATCCATTTTGACGGCAAGTTTTCCTTCACCTTCCACCCTTGCTCCTTCATCATCTGAAACCACTTACCACGAAACACCTTGGACACGTTTTTTTCATCAAATAAATATGGTAACTATTCAGCACTCTCAACAATGAAGTCAGGCAACTCCCCCGCAAACAGCAACCTCAACGCCTCACTTGGATTCATCCCTTGTTTACGAC
>CALZIO010000081.1 GCA_945787785.1 uncultured Chromatiaceae bacterium | reverse complement strand
TGGCCCTTGGGCAGTTGCACCAGATCGGCGGGGGAAAGCATGTCTACCTCGGTTTCGGTTAGTCGATCTTCGTTCTTGGTGATGAAGTCAGTGCTGGAGCCAGGATCGTTACTGTCGGTAACCGCGGAGGCTGCCAGCTTGGTGTAGACCCGCGCCTTGGCGAGTTGGTCTGTCAGGGTGCAGGCAGTAATCTCATTCTTCACCCGTAGCATGATCAACGTATTAAGGTTGCCGGTGATCTGTCCCGCCTTGGCGCGATCACCAATGCCGGCTTCGATATCACTGGCGGTCTGGGTATAAGCGGTGACTTGAAACCCTGCACCACCGGCCTTGTTCAGCAGTGGGATGAACTCGTTACCGATCAGTTCGTTGAACTCATCAGCATGGATGGTCTTCAGTGCTGGTGTGTGGCCAGCCATCGGTGGCAGTCCCTGAGTATCACCATGCTTGTAGAGCTGTCCGGCGATGGAGGTAAGGTCGGCAAACATGGAGTTGCCCACCGCACCAGCAACTTCGGCATCTGTCAGGGCATCCAGCCCTACGTAGACGATGCCGCGCTCGCGGATGACCCGCATCCAGTCGAGAATCGGCCGACAGTCACGGCTATCGCCGTAGTCGGGTGATAGCAAAGCGCCAATACGGCCACTGGTCAGTTTCTCCAAAAGAGGCAACAGACTGGCGGTGAGTTTATCGAAGTACGTCTTGTCATATTCAAAGGCGGATCGCAGTCCATCGGCGACCGGATCGAACAAGCCATGCTCTTTGGCATAGCGGGTCAGCGCGATGGCATGAAATTCCCGCCCGCGTAGCGCCAGCGGCAGGTTCTTATCGTTCAGTGTGCCCTCAATGCGTTGTACAGACTGTTTCCAATCGTCGGGCGCGACCTGGTTCAGCCATAGGTGATAGTAATCTCTTAGTAGCGGTTCGATGTTGGTGACGTAGCGGGCGATGGTGTTGTAATCCGGCCGCCGGCCCAGGCCGACCAATGCGCGTGCAACGATATTGGTAAAACGCCAAGCAAATTCACGAAAGGCGGCAGAGTTACCCTCGGCTGGCAACTGCGACGAGATGCGTGAGGCCACTTCCGTGATACGCGCAAAATCACCGATAGGGTTATAGCGCTCAGAGATATCGGGAAAGCCGAGATGGAAGATATGAAACTGATCCAGCCGTCCGGCGCGTCTGGCTTCAGCATGCATACGGCGCAATAGATCAATATCACCCTTGGGATCAAAGACAATCACCACATCACCGCGGCGAATATCCTGAGTCACCAGAATCTCCAATAGACGTGTCTTACCCACACGCGTGGTACCCAGCACCAGCTTATGACCAACACGTTCGCCGATCTCCATCCAGATATTCGCTTCATCTTCAGCGCCGACGCCATGCAGTGCCTTATTGCCACCCAGGGCAGGGAGTGGTCGCAGCGGATTCCACCAGGCCGGGCTGCGCGTCAGCCGTGTGAGCCACCCAAGTAAACGAGAATGCTCCCAGCGGATCTCCAGTCGTCTAACCAGATGATAGAGCCAGGTCTGATCCAGATAACGTTGTGCCCTTGGGTCACGTGCCTCCACCAGGCGTTGGGTATGGCGCTGATCCCAACGAAATCCCCGTCCCAGAAAGAGCTTATGGTGAGAGAGCGGGATGTCGTTGGCATCCAATACGTATTTGGGCAGCTGTCGCAGATGGCATTGATATCGATAGACGCTCCAGCCCTGCCAAAAACGCCAGCCGCCCAGCAGGGTAAATCCTACGGCGGTGAGCTGAGCCAGTTCCGGCCAGAGGGGGAAAACTGAAACGGGAATAGCGAACAGAAGCACTGCACCGCAGAGATAGACCGCGCCTGGCAGAAATTCCATTATGGGACGCAGACGATTATCAAAGGCCTTCGACATGGCTATCCCTCTATCATCGTGAGATGAGGATTGGGTGGTGGTAGCGTGATCCCCTCAAATTGCTGTTCGGGCGCTTCAATCAGAAACCCTTTGATACGACTCTTATTGCGTTTGCCCGTGACCTGGTAGGTATAGATATTGGTTCCTTGCGCGGTTTTTCGATGTAGCTTGAGTTTCTGAAAACGCTTCTGTACGTGTTGCCAGTTGGACTGGTCGTAGTCTTTGAAAATACCAGGACTAACCAACAGCAGACCCTCAGCCACGGTATGTATACGAGCGTTTACCGAGTTGGTTTCAAATTTGTCTTTTAACAATCCATTCTGAAGCCAGTCATGGAAATCTTGTCCTGAGTCTTCGTTATCATCTAATGTATTATTAGGAGTTGCAGGACTATCAGTATGTTCATTGGCTGTTGTGTGTTCCGTGTTCGAGTCGGTTGAAAAGAATACTACCGGATCAAATACGGGTTCACTTTTATCTGTGCCTGTTTCAGTCGGTGTATGGTTTTTCGGTAGCTGTTTTTTGAGACTATGGTTTTCTTCTAAACCGGGCGTTGAGCTTTCAGTCGTAATATCTGTATCACTTCCATCTGGGGTAACGGTACCGTTAAATACCTCTGGTCGTGACGAAGGATCTGGCCATATCTTCTCAGCGGAAAAACAGAGACACGTCAGTATATGAGACCAGTTCTCACCTGAGATGTTAACCTTCCAGATAGAGCGATCACCATTGGCAACGAGTACATTGTTCTGTTGCAACTCATCAAAGATACGATCATTGCGTGTTGGAATTCCGCTATGGCCTTCCTGAGTAAGATGTTCGCGCAAACTATCGATGCCACGTTTACTCACCAACCAAAGATGCTCGCCATCAAACCAGGCCGCCGCACCATTACGGTTGAGTGGGATCTGGTTTTCCTTCAGCAGGTAGCGGAGGCCTGTCAGTAGCCGTTCATGGAGTGGAGCGCGAGCGCCGCCCAATTGCTGGACAGCTCCAGATGCCCCTAAGTTTTCAGCAACGGATAGTCCGTCTGCTTGTTGGATGATTTCACCAATGATCCCCGCGTCTTCATATAAGCCACTGACAGCGGCTAACCAAGCTGAGAGTACCGTTCGGTCAGTTGATAACCAGTTCAAAGCCGAGGTTGGCAGGATGATGTTAGTTAGAAGTAGGGCGGCTCGTTCATGAAGACGGTACTGGCGGTCTTTGCGATAACGAATACGATACCAATGTGCATCTACCATAGGTGTGGTGAGCGCATTCCATGCACCAAGGTCTCGACCCTGTTTGTCGTAAAGCATGACGGTTTGATCCATCAATGGTTTTCCGATGTCATGCAATAACGCAGCGCTGAACACCGCATACGTCCACACATCTTTCTTGGCCGTGATCTCTTCCGCATCACTACCCTGGGGCAGCAAATGACCACGACGGATACGCAAGGCGTGAATCACAACCTCCAAACAGTGATCCAGCAGACCACCCGCGCCGGGGTGGTGATGAGACTCCGATGCTGGTAGTTGTTGCACATATCCGGTAAAAGAGAGAAGCGCCTCAAGGTAGAGTGAATGCCAATGAGCTTTGGGCACCCCAGCCAGTTGCTGGATGGCGTTAATCTGTTTCTTGCGTTGAGTAATCAATTCCTGCGGTGCTAAGACAGGAAAACAGTCCGTATGAGGGGGAGTGTGATTACGCCGAATGCCAAACATGGTGTGACTCGACCAGATTGGCGAGCATCCACTTCACGATATCTTGTTTAGAAACTTGGGGTGTCCATGCTTGCCATATAAAAACAGTGCCAAAGCGCCGTTCGAACTCTAAGAACGTCTTATTCCAAGGGTGCCAGTTGGAAATCTTGCTGGATGCCCGGTAGTAGAGAAGGGAAAGTGAAGTTACGACATCGAAAAAGACTTGCTCCCTATTCTTCAATGGTTGCTGACTGATACGGCTTAATCGTTCATCCAGATACAAGAGCGGCAGTTGTTCCGGTTCAAGGGCGCGTTCGATGCCCTCATACCGGTGCAGTAACTGCATCAACGGAGGAATCCAGCGGCCACGTCCGGCGCTCAGTAAGGCGTGGTAAGCTTGAGGTTGGCATTGAGTATTCATGGCCCACCGTTTTATCACCCAAGCTTTTTAGATATCTACGATAAATCTTTTTCAGATGCTTTAGATTTATTGTTGACCTCAATGCGGCAGTCTCGCTAGCCTTTTTCATGCTGTAAATGAATTGGTTTCACTGGTTTTATTAAGGATTAAGTATGCAATCACTGGTTCAAAATGGCCGGTTAGCGATGGCCCGCCGTTTTAATGAGTCATTCATCATCAGACCGGATGCTAAGGTGCGTTCTCTATTGCCCGCCGAGGTGTTGTTCACGTCACCGATTGTTGTCACCGTCATGCAGGGGGAGTTTGATGACCAGATTCAACTCTCGGTTCAGGCTGACAAGCGTCTTAATATCGTGCGTTCTGAGTTGGTGGATGAGGCAGAACTGAAAAGTCGGAACTCACTGCTATATAGAACTGACCTTGATCTCGTCGAACATCGAAACCTTCTCAAAGACGAACTGATTCGGGTAGATGAAGAACGTCGTCAGTTGAAGGAGCGCATCACCAACGAAGGCGAGTCTGCCAAATGTGAACGTAGAAGCGCCGACCGAAAAAAGATCAATGGCTGGAAGCATCGCGATGAGGATCTGCTGGCCTACCGCACCGAGGTTAGAAACAAGCTAGGCGATATCAAAGAAGCCATTAAACAGCGCAACATCTCCAACAGTGGCCGGGTGCCGCAAAACGACTTATTGGCCACTGCCTTCATGGAGACCGCCCAGGCCTTTTTGCCCGAGGCACAGTTTCACCAAATTTTGCAGCTCTCGGAGGGGCGACTGAGGGAAGATCGTGGGGCAGACGATGTTTCCGCCAGCATGGGCAAGTCCTTTCCCAGTTCTTGCAAAGACCCTTTCGGATAGGGCCTTTCCATTAAAGGCCCCTTCCATTCCCTGAAGGAGCCATTTCCAAGCCCTTTCCCTGGCTCAAGTCCTACAGATTGGCGATCAGTGGACGATACCTTTTGTGTATTTCGTTTGTTTCGAAAATTTCGAAATTTACGAAAGAGCGTTAATATTGATACAGGCAGAAATGGTCTGTATCGGCTAATTAGAAGGGTAATACGTATGTGTGCGGCTCATAAATACCATGAAATCCACACCCCAACGGATCAAGAAGCGAAAATTGCTAGTGAAAGCAGTCGCTTACTGGCGGCTTGCCTGGGGCGGGGAGAGTCGGCCAGGATTAAGCTGATTGATGGGGAACAGGAAATTACTGTGCCAATGACTGCTATGCGAATGCTGGTAGACATCCTGGCCCATATGGCACAGGGCGATGCGGTGAAACTGGTGCCCCACCATGCGGAGCTGACTACTCAGCAGGCGGCTGATTTTCTTAATGTTTCCCGCCCTTTCATTGTAAAGCTCCTGGAGGAGGGGAAGATCACCTATCACAAGGTCGGTACCCGTCGTCGGGTGCTGTTTAAAGACTTGGTGGAATATAAGCGCAATTCCCAGATTAAGCGGGCTGATACCCTGGATGAGTTGGCGCAACAGGCCCAGGAATTGGATTTGGGCTATGACTAGGTTTTTTTGACTAATTAAAGAAAAGAGAGTTATCA
Organism: uncultured Chromatiaceae bacterium; assembly: GCA_945787785.1. Lineage (GTDB taxonomy): Bacteria > Pseudomonadota > Gammaproteobacteria > Tenderiales > Tenderiaceae > Tenderia. The sequence goes on along the minus strand of CALZIO010000081.1, from coordinate 4,163 downwards.
TCCGATGATAACAGTAATGGGAGAGCTATGAGCGAGAGCACCCTGGATTACCTGTTGGATCTGGATGGCCAGATTATTGCGGTCAACGAAAACTATTTCGTTAAGTTTAAAGCAGGTAGGGTTGAGCCAACGAAGTGGAAACCGCACGGAATTAGTTACAGCCTAACGCTCCATGATCGCTACAACAAAAGGGTCATGGGATTTGACAACGCTCATGCTGTCGATCCCCCGAGGAAGGGATATAGCTGTCGAAAGGTCGTAGAGTATGATCACAAACACCGTCATCACTTGGATAAAGGTGTTCCATACGAATTCACTGATCCTGGACAGCTAGTTGCAGATTTCTGGACAGCAGTAGATGAATATCTGGAGAAAAAGTCATGAGTACATTGGTTAAGCGGAAAGTGATGCTGATCGGTATTATGTCGCTGGAACAGCAAAGGGCTCGTACTATTGCTATCGCCCGTGGCGAATACAAGCCTAAAAGAGATGAACCAAAAGTTTGGTTTCCATCAATGGCGAGTGTGTCGCAAATTCTTTCTGACGAAAATCAGAATTTAATTTACACAATTGCACAGTACCACCCTGAGTCAATGAATGAATTAGCTGAAATTACAGGGCGTGCTAAAAGTAATTTATCTCGTACACTGAAAAAGCTGGAGGCTTATGGGCTTGTTCAGCTAAAAGAAGGAAAGGGAAATAAAAAAATCCCCGAGGCTTTGGCAACAGCATTTGATATAAAAGCTGGCGATTGGGGATTTAAGCATACGCAACAACAGGCGCAGGCTTGCTAAATGATGAATGTTATTAAACAGCTCATTGCGTGCTTACTGATTGCCACATCTGTGGCGGTGGCCTGCTATTTCCTGCCTTTCGTGAATGGCATGTTTGGTGACTACCTAATTGGTTTTTTCCTTGCCGCACTTCTATTTCCAATTGGGCTGAAGTGGTATGAGGCTCACATGGTAAAAGTCAGGGCGATGTCACAACCAGTTCGTGAGAACCGTGAGAAAGAATGTAAGGACTGGCATAAGGAAGATCGCGAGGCGATGACATGTGCGCCTCATTGCTATGACGCACGTAATGCAGATCAGCAGCTTCATTTATTTGATGGTTTTAAGGACTGAATCTACCTTAAGGAAGAGCTGCCACAAAGACCGTTTTGTCGCGTAAGCAGAAGATCTCAATTGTTGTCGATTCAATCGTGGTGGGTACTAAGCAGTCATTCAGGAGCTCTGTAGTAATTTTGCTTTATCGTTTTATCTGAGCAGTTCGGCAATTGTGGCAATGAGTCTTAATAGCCATAAGCGGCCGTTGGACTTGCGGCTTCGCAATGCTTCGTTGGCCACCGATTAGTCGTGAAAGAGTGAATTTGTCAATGGCCGGTATACGGGGCGGAAGCGGTCATATAATAATAGTTGTGGTAGGTAATCAGACGTAGTCTAGACATGACTCATCTGTTTCGTAATTCGTCTGCCACTAAGTGACGAATATCGTTCCCTCTCCCTTCACTAATGACTTTAATTTGTTCATGCGCAGGAGTCAGATAATCCAGACCAGTTTCTTTGCCTGATAGGAGAAAATCCAGAATGGCGACTTTATAGAAGGCGTCGTTGGATACTGAATTACCATTGATTTGCCATTCTCCTGTCTTATAAGTTACGTTGGCCTTCTGCAAATATCCGCCGCTTCCACTGTTGGCCAGTCCTTGCCCCAGCACTTTGATTAACAACTCCCCCTTCATTTCTACTAACATAACATCACCGCCAAATGGAAGGACGCGAATAATATCGTAGACAGTAATGGCACCAGGATTTATTACATCATCAATACGCACCGCACCACCATTAAAAATCGCGAGTTCAGCATCTTTATAAGGTCGGAGCATGCTTCTGGCGATCAGGTGTGTCAGATTGGTGGACTCTGTGCGAACAGAGGCCTCCAAGCCGTCAAGAGATTCAGATATGGTTGCAACTGTTTCTTCTGGGTTGAGCCCCTGTACCTTAAATGCATCAAATGCCTTCCTCACCCAATGATCTACAACTTTCTTGACCTTGGGTTCGTCCTGAAATGAATCGTCGATAAACACTAAACGTGGCTCGATAGTTGTTTCGCCATTATCGATATCGAAATAGAGATCGACAACGTAGGCACTGCGCGCGTTGCCGTCGGCCTTGAGAATAGGTGTATTATCGCCGCGCCAACGCTGATAGTTTTCGTGTTCATGACCGCCAAGCACCAGATCAATTCCTTCATACTGCTTCGCGATAGCTTCATCATCGGAAATCGCCAAATGGGTCAGGGCCAGAATGAAATCACTTTTGCTTTCTAACTTGGCCACCTGCTCTCTTGCAACGTCCATAGCATCGGCATAGGACACATAGCTTGTTTGATTTGAATCCAGTGTTAACCCAAAGATGCCAAGGCGAAAGACCTTGCCTCCGCGGTTGCTGAATTCGAGCACTTTATTAGGAACAACCTGTTTGAATGGATGACCGTTTTCATCGAACACATTAGACGAAATCCAGTCGAATTCAGTTTCACTCATACGCTGATAAAATTGATCCCGTTTTATATCAAACTCGTGATTACCGAAGGTGGCATAATCGAGACCAAGTGCGTTCATAACGGCAACCATCTGTTTCCCTGCCAGATGCTCGCCACCCACTTTGGCCGTGCCCATAGCCGACGGGCTAAAAAAATCACCACCGATCAAGGTAAGTGTATCGGGGTTATTTTTCAGTAATTGCCTGCGCAGTTCCGCCACCCTGGCCAAGCCGCCCGCCTTGCCGCCGCTAACTGGGGTAATCTCGTAGACATCATTCATGTGCAGTAGGGTGACATGCACCTTGTTTTGTCCCGCCGAGGGGACCGTGGCGCAGGCAGACAGTAATGCCATACAGACTGGAACCAACCCAAAGTAAAAAACTCTGTTAGCCATCGAGGCATACCTTTTCAAGAATTGTGGTCAGTATGAAATACATACTAGCGGTATTGAGAACCGGGCCGCACCGCACAGAATGTGCGGTTACTATAGCACTTTAAAAAAAGGCCGATCGACCAGTATCAACTGTGCCCAACACTATTCAGTTTTGGATATTAACGAGATCATTGTGTTTGGCAATAAGATCGCCTAGCGCTTATATTTGTAACCTAGCCACACTGAGACAAAGGCTCAAATCGACCCACTGTCCTTCAGCTTGACCAGCGCGAACAGTGACTAACGAGAGCATAAAAAAGCGGGGGGCAATTCGATTTAGTCTTTAAAATCAACCATCACTTCGGGAAACTCTAATATCCACCATAAAGAGTACGCCTGAAGATGAAGACCTATTCAATCAAGATCGCCCTACGCGGTGTCAGCCCTATGATATGGCGTCGCCTTAAAATCGCCGGCGACACCTCCCTCGCGAGCCTGCATTATATTATCCAAATTGTGAATGGCTGGGACGATGAATACCTGCATCAATTCCATATCTACGGACAAGACTACAATATTCCCAGAGAGGGCGGCCTCTGGTGTGAAGATGCCCGCTCAGTCCGGATCGACGACTTTCATTTTGATGTCGGTGACCGGTTTACGTACGAGTATAACTTTTTCGCCCACTGGCTTTTTGATATGCGCATTGAAGCCACTGCCGAGCACTCATCCGGCGGCCAGCTTCCCGTTTGTATCAGTGGCAGGGGTATGCCAGGTGCAACGAAATACGACGGGTATGAGACATTGCACGCGTTATTCGAGAATATCGCCAAAAATTCAGAAACGATCACGGTCGGTGATGTGCGTTGTCTGCTTGAAGAATTGGATGCTGTGCGGTTTAATCGAAAAATGAGCAATCAACGCTTAGCGACGTTAGATCTACAAAACCCGACAATCGATCAAGTGTTTCTTATCGGTTGCCCATGGAGGGATGGTCATGAAATTCACTATTCAGATCAGGATTGAAGATGAACAAGGTAACATTAATATAGAAGATATTATTCAGCTCGATAGGCAGGGCGACGCGAATAACGCCATTGGTTAATCCTTGTCAGAATCGAAACAAGTGCTCAAAACATTGCAAACGCGCCTTGTATTACATCAGGCAGAAAGCTACACCAACGCGAATGGCGCTTGTCCGCAGTGCCATAGAAAGCGTCGCGTTAAAGGTCACCACCTAATT
>CALZIO010000080.1 GCA_945787785.1 uncultured Chromatiaceae bacterium | reverse complement strand
CATAAATTTCTACACAGAAATCCGTATTCTCAAATTACCGTTATAACGAGCGGCGCAGTTTAAGACAGGAAAAAAACTGAAAAAGGGGTGTTTGTTCGGTGGGAAAGTGGGAAATTACACCCTGTTTCCCCCGGGGCGACAAACCGTTAGAATACATTCCTATAACCAATTGAAGATAAATAGGGACTATGCGTTTTCTAGACTTTGAACAACCGATTGCCGAGCTGGAAGCCAAGATCGAAGAGCTGCGCAATGTCAGCAGCGATAATGAGCTCAATATCAACGATGAAATCACCCGCCTGGAAGGCAAAAGCAGTGCGCTGATCGATCAGATCTTTTCCAAGCTCAATGCTTGGCAGATTTCTCAGCTGGCGCGTCATCCACAACGTCCTTACACCCTCGATTACATCGATCAAATCTTCACCGACTTTGAAGAACTGCATGGTGATCGGGCCTACGCTGATGATGCTGCGATAGTCGGTGGTGTCGCTCGGTTGGATGACAAGCCAGTCATGGTGATCGGGCAACAGAAGGGGCGCGATACCAAAGAAAAGGTCAAACGTAATTTCGGCATGCCACGGCCGGAAGGTTATCGTAAGGCAATGCGCCTGATGAAAATGGCCGAGCGATTCAAGATGCCGATCCTGACTTTCATTGATACCCCGGGTGCCTATCCCGGCATTGGTGCTGAAGAGCGCGGCCAGAGTGAGGCGATAGCCCGCAATCTGTTTGTGATGTCTGAGTTGAGGACGCCCATCATCTGTACCGTGATTGGTGAAGGTGGATCAGGCGGTGCTTTGGCAATTGGTGTCGGTGATCGCATCTTGATGTTGCAGTATTCAACTTACTCAGTCATTTCTCCTGAGGGTTGCGCTTCGATTTTGTGGAAGAGTGCCGAGAAGGCATCTGATGCGGCCGAAGCGTTGGGTCTAACTTCAACACGTTTGAGAGAGCTGGGCTTGATTGATCGTATTATCGAGGAGCCTCGCGGTGCCGCCCATCGTGATCCTGCCCAGATAGCATCCAGCGTCAAGCTTGCATTGCTGGAAGAATTGGAAGTGCTGCAAGGTCTCGATATGGAAAGCTTGTTGAAACAGCGTTACGAACGCTTGATGGGTTTTGGTCGCTATAACGAACGTAGTTAAATCTTGAAAGCCGGTGGCTAAGTCTACAAAGACCGGCTTGACACCACAGGCACTGCTACAAACACTGCCGCCTTTAACACCAAACACCATTGTTTGGGTGGCCTACAGCGGTGGTTGTGATTCGCATGTGTTGCTTCATGCACTGGTGCAGTTGCGCCAATCTCATCCGTTTCAATTAAATGCTGTTTATGTCAATCATGGCCTTAGTCCCAATGCGGCCGAGTGGGGGCGGCATTGTCAGACAGTTTGCGGCGAACTTGACGTAAAGTTTGTTTGCCTCGAAGTGGATGCCACACCGGGAGACGAAGAAAGCCCCGAAGAAGCAGCCCGTCGCGCGCGCTACCAGGCCATCATCGAATTGCTGCAACCAGGTGAGTACCTCTGCACCGCGCATCATCAGAACGATCAGGCAGAAACCCTGTTGTTACAACTGTTACGCGGTGCTGGTCCCAAAGGCCTGGCCGCGATGCCAGCCAGTTCATCATTAGGCAAGGCAACCCAACTGCGGCCCTTGCTCGGTTTCAGTCAAACACAGCTGCATGCGTATGCCGAGCAATATCAACTGAGCTGGATCGAAGACGAAACCAATACTGATACAGGCTTTAATCGCAACTACCTGCGCCATCAAATCATGCCTTTATTGCGCCAACGTTGGCCCTCGGCAGATGCCACACTTAGCCGTAGCGCCAGTCATTGTGGCGAAGCAGCAAAGCTGATGGAAATGCTTGCAAGTCAGGATTATCAATCAGTTAAGAGTGAAAGCTCGACAGAAATAGATGTTAAGAAACTACTTGAACTTGATCCTGCCAGACAAAAAAATCTATTGCGTTACTGGGTGCACCAGACCGGGTTACCGCTGCCTTCAGAAAAAAAGCTGCAACATATTTTGTCTGATGTGGTGCATGCCGCAGCAGATAAAACGCCGTGTGTGAAGTGGCCGGGGGCGGAGGTGCGGCGCTTTGCTGGCCGACTATATGTCATGACACCTATGACCGAATTCGATACCACACAGGTTGTTTCTTGGAGCTCTTTGGATCAGCCGCTTATTTTACCGACGGGCGTGACTTTGTTGTGTAAAAAAACAAACCAATTGCCTGCCTTGAGTCTGGATAAATTGGGGGCCGCGAAAGTGGAAATTCGGTTTCGTCAGGGCGGTGAGCGGATCCGCCCTGCGGAAAAGCTGCACCACATCGATTTAAAAAAACTGTTGCAGCAGCAAGGTGTGCCGCCGTGGAGGCGCCCAGTCATTCCATTGATTTTTGCTGGTGATGAATTGGTGCAAGTAACTGGTATTTGTATTGCACATGAATATCGAGCTAAAGATGTCACTGATGCGCTTCTAATCGAGCAATTTTAGCTGAAATAAAATCAGGTTGTTACTGGATTGTCCCAAGGTCGGCCCAGGGTCGGCCGTTTGTCATTCTCCATTGAGCAACCAGGCGCTTTCTGGTATTCTGCCCTCCCGTCTTGATCATGTTTTTTCTGCGGCGCAGGTTTACGTAACTATATGACTAAATTCATTTTTGTCACAGGCGGGGTTGTTTCTTCTCTGGGTAAAGGTATTGCTTCGGCCTCTCTGGCAGCAATTCTTGAAACGCGGGGGTTGAACGTCACCCTGCTTAAGCTTGATCCTTACATAAACGTCGATCCGGGCACGATGAGCCCTTTCCAGCATGGCGAAGTCTACGTTACCGAAGATGGCGCGGAGACTGACCTCGATCTGGGTCATTATGAACGCTTTGTTCGCACCACCATGCGGCGCAGTAATAATTTCACTACCGGGCGCGTTTACGAGAATGTAATTCGCATGGAGCGTCGCGGTGACTACCTCGGCGGCACTGTCCAGGTCATTCCCCATATCACCGATGAAATTAAACGCCTGATTATGGAAGGTGCCAATGGTGCTGATGTGGCGATGGTGGAAATCGGTGGCACCGTAGGTGACATTGAATCGCTGCCGTTTCTTGAGGCGATTCGTCAGATGGGTGTGGAGCTTGGCCGCGACAGAGTGCTCTACTTGCACTTAACCCTGTTGCCGTATATTCCGACGGCGGGAGAGTTGAAGACCAAGCCAACCCAGCATTCGGTGAAGGAGTTGCGCTCCATCGGTATTCAACCCGATGTGTTGCTGTGTCGTGCCGAGCAACCGATCCCGCTTGAAGAACGGCGCAAGATTGCACTGTTTACCAACGTTCAGCAACGTGCAGTTATCGAATGTATCGATACGGATACCATCTACAAGATTCCACGACTGTTACATGAGCAAGGCCTTGATGAAATTGTGATTCAACGCCTGCATTTGGATGCTGGAAAGGCTGATCTGGATGAATGGGACAAGGTGGTTGATAACCTGATGCACCCAGAGGCAGAAGTGAATATCGCCATGGTTGGCAAATATATGGATCTGACCGAGGCCTATAAATCATTATCTGAGGCCTTGATCCATGCCGGCCTTCATACCTTGACCAAGGTCAATATCACTTACCTTGATTCTGAACAAATTGAACTGGATGGAACAGATGCGCTTAGAGGGATGGATGCCATCCTGGTGCCAGGTGGTTTTGGCGAACGAGGTGTCGAAGGCAAGATAAAGACGGTGGAGTATGCGCGTACTCATAAAATTCCATATTTAGGAATCTGTTTGGGTATGCAGGTGGCGGTGATTGAGTTTGCCCGTCATGTCGCCGGCCTTGAATGGGCGCACAGTACTGAATTGAATTCGGAAACTCCGCATCCTGTCATCGCTCTGATCACCGAGTGGATTGATGAAACAGGCAGTATCGAACGCCGCTCTGCCGATTCGGATCTAGGTGGCACCATGCGACTGGGTGGGCAGCAATGTAAACTGGAGGAAGGTTCCAGAGTGCGTGAGATGTATGACAAAGAAGTGATTGTAGAGCGGCACCGCCATCGTTATGAGTTTAATAACACCTATATGGATAGGTTATCAGAGGCAGGTATGCGCTTTTCGGGCAAGTCAATGGATGGTTCTTTAGTTGAAGTGGTCGAATTACCTGATCATCCCTGGTTTGTTGCCTGTCAGTTCCATCCGGAATTTACTTCAACTCCGCGCGACGGTCATCCGTTGTTTAGTGGTTTTGTCAAAGCTGCGCGTCAGCATAAGCGCAACTAACGGGAAACAACTGATATGAGCATGAAACTGTGTGGTTTTGAGGCGGGTCTGGATCAACCGATATTTCTGATTGCTGGTCCCTGTGTTATCGAGAGTGAAGCCCTGGCGCTGGAAACAGCGGGCGCTCTGAAAGAGATGTGTCAGTCACTCGATATACATTTCATTTACAAATCCTCTTACGATAAGGCCAATCGCACTTCGAGCCAGAGCTACCGTGGTCCTGGTATTGAAGAAGGTTTGCGCATTCTACAAAAAGTAAAAGATGAGATCGGTGTGCCGGTGTTGACTGATGTACATGAAGACACGCCGCTTGATGAGGTTGCGGTAGTCGTTGATGTTTTGCAAACGCCGGCATTTCTATGCCGCCAGACCAATTTTATTCAAAATGTCGCGCGCACGGGTAAACCAGTCAACATTAAAAAGGGCCAGTTTCTGGCACCCTGGGATATGACTAATGTAGTCGCCAAAGCCAAAGAGGTTGGTAACGACCAGATCATGGTCTGCGATCGTGGCGTTTCGTTTGGCTACAATACATTGATATCAGATATGCGTGGCTTAGCGGTCATGCGTGAAACAGGCTGCCCAGTGGTGTTTGATGCGACCCATTCAGTGCAGCAGCCGGGTGGGAAAGGGCAAAGCTCTGGTGGTCAGCGCGAATTTGTGCCGGTATTGGCGCGCGCTGCTGTGGCAGCTGGAGTATCAGGCTTGTTTATGGAAACTCACCCGGATCCGGATAAAGCCTTGAGTGATGGTCCCAACGCTTGGCCTTTAGGCAAGATGCAAGCGCTGTTGGAAACACTGAAACAAATTGATGCTGCTACCAAGGCCGGTGGTTTTCTTGAGCAGCAGGTTTAACAATAACTCAACACGCGAGATGTAGAGTTATGTCGTTAACAACAGAATTAAGAAATTTTATTTTTAAACTTAAATATACGGAGCAATACATGTCACAGATTAAGGATATTCATGCGCGTGAGGTGATCGATTCGCGCGGCAATCCAACGGTAGAAGCAGACGTTATTCTTGACTCAGGTGCAATGGGCCGGGCAGCCGTGCCATCTGGCGCATCAACAGGTTCACGTGAAGCGATTGAATTACGTGATGGCGATGCCAAGCGTTTTATGGGTAAAGGTGTTTTGCAGGCAGTGAAAAACGTCAACGAAGAGATTCGTGAAGCGCTGCTGGGTATGGATGCCAAAGATCAGGCGAAACTGGATCAGACCATGATCGATTTGGATGGTACGGACAACAAGGCTCGCCTGGGTGCCAACGCCATGCTGGCCGTCTCTCTGGCTGCGGCCAAGGCTGCTGCTGCAGAAGCCGGCCAGCCACTTTATCGTTATCTGGGGGGCGCTGATGCCACCACCATGCCTGTACCGATGATGAACATCATCAATGGTGGCGAGCATGCCGACAACAGTGTCGATCTGCAGGAATTCATGATCATGCCTGTCGGTGCGTCAAGCATCAATGAGGCTTTGCAGTGGGGTGCCGAAGTATTCCACAACTTGAAGAAAGTACTGAGCAGCAAAGGCCTGAACACTGCTGTTGGTGACGAAGGCGGATTCGCACCGGACCTCTCTTCTAACGAAGAGGCCATTACTATAATACTGGAAGCGATTGAAAAAGCAGGTTACAAAGCCGGTGAAGATATCTTTATCGCCATTGATGCAGCCAGTTCTGAGTTCTACAAAGATGGTAAGTATGTGCTGGCGTCAGAAGGCAAGAGCCTGACTTCAGAAGAGTTTGCAGATTTTCTTACTGCCTGGGTCGATAAGTATCCAATTATTTCAATCGAAGATGGTATGGATGAAAGCGACTGGGATGGTTGGAAGATTCTGACAGAAAAAGTTGGCGACAAGATCCAGTTGGTGGGTGATGACCTGTATGTTACTAATCCTGCTATTTTGCAGGAAGGTATCGATAAAGGTATCGCCAATTCAATCCTGATCAAGGTTAATCAGATCGGCACTTTGACTGAAACCCTGGCAGCGATCAGTATGGCCAAAGAAAACAATTACACTGCGGTAATTTCACATCGCTCAGGCGAGACGGAAGACACCACCATTGCTGATCTGGCCGTGGCTACCAATGCAGGTCAAATTAAAACCGGTTCCATGTCACGTTCTGACCGTATCGCAAAATATAATCAGCTGATTCGCATCGCCGAAGAGCTGGGTAGCAAGGCAACGTTTCCTGGCAAAAGCGCCTTCTACAATCTGCCAAAATAAGGAATCGATGCGCCGCTGTGTGATCGCATGGCGGCGTAATTTTGTTATTGAATATGAAATGGATTGGCGCCATCCTGTTTATACTGTTTCTGGCATTGCAGTATAAACTCTGGGTGGGGCAGGGCAGTTTGGCTGAGGTATCGCGCCTTGAACAGACGATAGAAAAGCAAAAGGCCAGCAATGCCGAACTGCGAGAACGGAATGATGCTCTGGATGCCGAGGTACAAGACCTCAAAAAGGGTGTTGAAGCCATCGAAGAGCGTGCCCGTAGCGAGTTGGGCATGATCAAGAAAGACGAAACATTTTTCCAGATTATCGATGAATAAGCCGAATAGATATTGGTCTGTGGTCCCTGCTGCTGGTGTTGGTAGCCGCATGGGTGCGGCGAAACCAAAGCAATATCTTTCTTTGCATGGCAAAACTGTCATTGAACATACGTTGTTGCGTTTAGCGACGCATCCTTTGGTCAGCGGAGTTGTCGTCGCGATCAGCTCAGATGATCAACACTGGCAACAACTCGATCTATCTGCTTATAGCAATATCCAATCAGCAGAGGGTGGCAAAGAACGTTGTCACTCTGTGCTCAACGGCCTGCAATTGTTATCAACAATAGCCGATCAAGATGATTGGGTGCTGGTGCACGATGCCGCACGGCCTTGCATCCATCATGATGATATCAGCCAGATGATTAACGCATTAGCAGACCATCCTGTGGGCGGTCTGTTGGGATTACCAGTGGCAGATACCATGAAGCGCACCAATCCAGAGGCTGATGTATTGCAGACTGTCAGTCGAGATAATTTATGGCGTGCGCTGACACCACAGATGTTTCGTCTCGGTCAATTGCATCACGCGCTGCAGTCGGCCCTGGATGATCACTTTCTGGTAACAGACGAGGCCTCCGCCATTGAGCATATTGGTTTGAAGCCACGTATGGTCGAGGGTAGGGCCGACAATATAAAGATAACCCGTCCGGATGATTTATCATTAGCAGAAATGTATATGGCGCAGCAGGAGAAAAATCAGTGAGAATAGGCCACGGTTATGATGTGCATTGCTTTGCCGAAAACAGAAAGCTGATCTTGGGTGGTGTCACCATCGATTATGAATTAGGTATGCTGGCTCACTCTGATGGTGATGTGGTGATCCATGCATTAATCGATGCCTTGTTAGGTGCTGCAGGCATGGGCGACATCGGTGGTCATTTTCCCGATAGCAGTGCTGAGTATGAAAACATAGATAGCCGCGTGTTGCTGCGAGATGTTATCAGAAAGCTCAAATCTTCTGGCTATAGTCTTGGTAATGCCGATATCACCATCATTGCACAGGCCCCCAAATTGAAACCGCATCTGCCGGAGATGAAAAAGATGCTGGCGGCCGACCTTGAGACCCATGAGTCTCGTCTCAACATCAAAGCTACCACAACAGAGGGCCTGGGCTTTGCCGGACGTAAAGAAGGTATTGCCACCCATGCCGTTGTGCTGCTAAACGAAGCTGGCGATTGAGCCTTGCCTGTTACTGATAAGCTCGCCTATGCCCACGGAAAACCTGAGGCTGCGGGTCGAATCCGTACTGTTCCAGACGATTTTCTGGTCGATGAAGAACCTGGATTTGAGTTATCGGGTGAAGGTGAGCATGTCTGTTTGCACATCCGCAAGCGCAATAGCAATACCGCTTTTATCGCCAAACAGATCGTCAGACTGGCCGATGTAAAAAACATGGATGTCAGTTATGCCGGCCTGAAAGATCGCAACGCTGTCACTACACAGTGGTTTAGTGTTTATCTCTCTAATAAACCAGAACCTGACTGGTCACAACTCAACAATGATGAAATAGAAGTGCTCAGTGTATGCCGCCATAACCGCAAACTGCGCCGAGGCACACTTAAAGGCAATCGTTTTAAAATCATAGTGCGTGATCTGCAAGGCAATAAAGAAACACTCGAGCAGCGGCTGCGACAAATCAAAACAGACGGCGTGCCCAACTATTTCGGTGAACAACGTTTCGGGCGCAATAATCTGGAACAGGCCAGCGCTATGTTCAGCGGCCAGATCAAGGTACGCAACCGTGACAATCGCAGCTTATATCTTTCAGCGGCACGCTCCGCTATTTTTAATGAGGTACTGTCACAACGTGTTGCTGCGGGTAACTGGAATCAAGCCCTGGCTGGTGATGTGATGATGCTCAATGGTAGTCATAGTATATTTCATGCAGAAACTGTTGATGACACAATTCATCAACGAATCGTGGAACATGATATCCACCCGACCGGCCCAATGTGGGGCAGGGGACAACTGGCCACTACATCCGAAGTATTGACACTTGAACAGCATGCCGTTGAGTTATTTAACGATTGGTGTCATGGCCTGGAACAGGCCGGTATGAAACAGGAACGTCGTGCCCTACGTTTGCCTGTGGCTGATTTTAGTTGGGAGATTGGGCTAGGCTCTCTTGAATTGTGTTTTTTTCTTCCTGCTGGCTGTTATGCAACAAGTGTACTGCGCGAATTGGTTTTGTGAACGGCTCTATGCCTCGTAATAAACGAAGCTTAATAAGCTTTATCCATTAAAACTTACTGAGCTCACATCCTGTCGACAAGTTTAATTAATCTGTTAATTTGATTTTTTATGATCCGGCTATCTTTTTTGCAGTTTGCCAGCAGGATTGCTCCTTGAATCGTAGAGTAAAACTCATCGGCAAATTCTTCAGCTTTTGCTTTGCGCATCAACTTGAACTGATGTGTGAGCCACTGTAGATGTAGGCTGAACAGTTTTTCGACTTTATCGACCAAATCAGGAACGTCTTCCCGTTTATTCAGCTCAAAACTGAGACCGCCGAGAGGGCAGCCGTTAGCGGTAAGATTTTCTGCATCGTCAATGTATGTGTTAAGAAATGCTTTTATTCGAACTTTGGGGCTGGGTAGCTTATCCCATTCCGCATAGGTACTAAGTAGCGAGCCGCGCCGTTCTGCGATAACTGCCTCAACAATCTCGTCTTTGGTTTTGAAATAGTAATAGAAATTACCGAGTTGTACGCCAGAAACGTCAGCTATATCAGCGAGAGTTGTTTGATTAAATCCACGCTGATATATAGTTTCTATCGCACCTTCCAGCAGTCGCTCGCGTTTGTCACTTTTTCTTGCCACTTTAGATCTCCACTTTCATTTTGCACGTATTTCTCTACTTTATTTCTCCATTTTATTTCTCCATTTTATTTCTCCATTTTATTTCTCCATTTTATTTCTCCATTTTATTTCTCCATTTTATTTCTCCATTTTATTTCTCCATTTTATTTCTCCATTTTATTTCTCCATTTTA
>CALZIO010000079.1 GCA_945787785.1 uncultured Chromatiaceae bacterium | reverse complement strand
TGGATATCGCTTGCGTGAGGAGCCGTGTACGGACCCGTACGCACGGTGCTGTGGGCAGACGGAGGCTTCGGCCTCCTCTGACCCGATAAACGTAGCGGACGCAGGGTGGTCCGGGCAAAAGGAATTAGTTGTCGCGTTAGTGAGTCTCTTTTTGGCATGGACGCCAAAAAGGGGTAACGAAGTAGCGACTCGCTTGAATTAAAGAAAAATTAGCCTTGGCACTAACTTAACGCGCAACTTGCTTTGTTAAAGATCACGCTACTCACGTCGATATTGATGATGTTGTCACTGTTGTTCTCATGAAGGTAGAGGTGTGTATGCTTACCCGTTTGTCTAGAAAGTTTCGTGGAATTACCAAGCTTAGAAACCGCAAAGTCGTAATGGCGTTTCTGGATTCCTTTTCCAATAATGCCGTCTCCTCTAACTATGGCCTCAATGCCAGCCAAGTACACAGGATTATTCTTGCTGAGGTCCACTCACTGCGCAAACTGCGCGATGAAGCCGGCAAATCCGCCGGTAATGGTTTCCGTGCTCTGCGCCAGGATCGGGCCCGGCTTAGATCGCTGTTCAGAATGGCCTGGAAGCATATCGACAAGAAGCAGAATTACAGTGCTCGCGAACGCAAGATTATCAAGCGCAACCGCAAGATTATTCTGGCGGTACTTAATTCTGGTTCATACGATACCGTGGCGCAGCGGCTTCACCTCAGTGCTTGGACAGTAAAAGATATTGTCAGCAGGGAGCTTCATTCAATTTCCCTCTATCGCACTGATATTGCTGGGTCGATTGCAGCCAGACTTAAGAGTGTCAGGCGTCATAAATCAAAACTGAAAACGATCTTTAAAGCCGCCTGGACATCAATGGACAAGCAAAAGCTGGCTGCTTAGTATTTTTATAGTTTGACGGTCTCACCTGACTGAAATGGAGCTAAATGGGGCGGATTGATTAGACGGAACCCTGCTGCGCCAGTCTCATGCTGGCCCCATGCCCCCGCTTAACCTGATCACGCATCTGGGCGGCTTCTTCAAACTCCAGGTTCTGGGCATGCTCAAACATCTGCTGTTCCAGTCGTTTGATCTTTTTGTTCAGTTAGGCGGCTGGCATGGCGGCGTATTCAATCACCTCTTCCACCACCTTGGCTCCTTTTTATTGCTGAAGAACTACCCCCAGCGGCGGTGTATCCAGAGCCATTGTTCGGGATATTCGCGTACCCAGCCCTCGACGACATTGGTAATAAGCGCTGTCGTGGCCCGGATATCGATGTCGCCGTCTTGGTCGCGGGGCAGCACGAGTTCATCGGTGATTTCGAGCCGAAAGCGGCCATTAGGCAGGCGTATTGTGCGGGCGCCGTGAACCGGGCATTCGTAGCGCCGCGCCAGTTTGGCCAGCAAAGTATTAGTAGGGGCATCGTGACTAAAAAAGGGGACATTGATCCCACGGCGAAATTTTTGGTCCACCAGGACACCCACGTGGTGACCACGTTCAAGTGCGCTCATCAATTGGAACGAGGCACCCTGGCGCGAGGCGACCAGGTTCTGGGCAATCTCTTTGCGCGCATCGGCAACCAACGAGGCGGCTTGTTGGTTATTGGGCGTGCGGTACAGTGACTGAATATCGAGACCGAATTTCGCAGCGGCCATCGGCAGCAGTTCAAAATTTGCGATGTGTCCGGTGAATATGATTGCGGGCAGGTTGTCATCGCGCAGTTTATAGAACTGCTCGACATTTTTTACTTCGATACGGCCGGCACCCAAATCATTTTCATCCAGATCCAGGATTTCATCCAGATAACCATATTCGAGCAGGGTTCGGGACATTTGCGCCCAGCTGTCGCTGGCAATCTTTTCACGCTCCTCGGTGCTTTTTTCAGGGAACGCAAGAGCAAGATTATTCAACGCCACCTGGTGGCGCTTTGTTTTTGGCCCTATCCAGCGTGCGAAACCTTCAAATACCCGGCCCGCGCTTTCCATTGGAAATAGCCGCAGGAATTTCAGCGCCAGAAAAATCGATTGTCCAATGAACCAGTTGCGGATTCCGATGACAGATTGTTGAAACCGGTATTGCCAGGGCAGTTGCATCTGCAGACCTTGGTAATGCTTAAAGCGTGACGATAATCTTGCCGAACACCTGGCGGTTTTCGAGACGTTCCAGCCCTTCGCCGATCTGGTCCAGCGGGATTTCGAGATCGATTATCGGTTTGACAACGCCGGCTGCCAGTTTACCAAGCGCGTTCTCAATGTTGCGCATGTTACAGCCAAAACTACCGATCAGACGCAATTGCCGCTGAAAAAGCTGGAACAGGTTGATTTCCGCCTTGATCCCCGAGGTTGATCCGCACGTCACCAGTCGCCCGCCTATTTTCAGGGAAAACATGCTGCCTTCCCAGGTGTCGACGCCCACATGTTCAAACACCACATCAACGCCCTGCTTTTTAGTCAGCTTGCGAAGACGGCCTTCAAAGCGGTCGGTCTTATAATTAATGGCGTAATCAGCCCCAAGATCAAGTGCCTTTTGCGCCTTTTCATCGTTACTGACAGTGGTGTAAACAGTGCAACCGATAGCCTTGGCAAGTTGGATCGCGGCTGTCCCGATGCCACTGCCACCGGCGTGAACCAGAATGCTCTCACCCGGCTGAAGTTTGGCATTATCGAACAGCATATGTTCAACCGTGCCAAATGTGATCGGTGCGCACGCAGCCGCCACCGGGTCGACACCGTCAGGGGCCGGAACAAATAAGCGTGCCGGAAAATTCATCATCTCCTGGGCAAAACCATCGATATGAAAGCCGAAAACGCCTTTCACGTCTTCACAAAAATTGTCGCGCCCTTCTCGGCAGGGTTTGCAGGTGCCACAGGTGTTGGCCCCGTAAAGCGCCCCGACCTGACCAACTTTCAGATCAGTGACGTTTTTACCGACCGCAATGATTTCACCGGATGCTTCAGCACCAATGGTAATCGGTAATTCGCGCTTGGCGAATGCCATGCCGCGCCAGCCCCAGACATCAATGTGGTTCAATGCAATAGCGCAAATGCGCACCTGGATTTCGTCGTCGCCCGGAGGTGCAGGGGCGTCGACTTCAACGATTCTTAGATCGCGTTCGCCATAATTTCTCAGTGCTCTCATGTGTCAGAATTCCGTTTTGTTAGTGCCCTGACTTCAGGGTCTTATCGACAGACCAGCGGTGAGCCCGCCGTCAATCGGTATAATAGCGCCGGTTATGTAGCCCGCCAGAGGCGAAAACAGAAAGCTCGCCAGGGCACCAATTTCTTCAGGCTGGGCAAAGCGGCGCAGTGGGATGAATTTTTCAAAACGATCCCGATAGTCGGCATAGGGCGCCATCAGTTCAGTATCGACGTAGCCCGGCGAGATATAGTTTGCCGTAACGCCCTTGCGTGCCAGTTCCATGGCTAGCGTCCTGATATAACTTAGCATCGCACCTTTCGAAGCTGCATAAATAGAATTGCCCGACACCCCCATTTGCGCCGTTACCGATCCCATGGTGAGGATGCGGCCGGACTTGGCGCGCATCAGTGGCCGGGTGGCGGCAGCGGCAAGACGTGTCAGTGCCCAGAAATTCAACTGGAACAAATCCTCGGCGCGGTCCTGGTCGACCAACGCAGCCAGGGTGTCGTAAGATCCGCCAGCGTTGTAAACCAGCCCGTACAGCGTGTCGGTTTCACCGATCAAGGCGGCTAAATTATCCACCTGATCACGGTTACTCAAATCCACCTGGTGGCTGCTTATAGTTTGGGCTGGGTACTGGGCCTGGAGCGCCGTGATCAACTGCGCCGCTTCGTCAGCGGAACCACGATACGTGAATGAAACATCGTAGCCGTCCGCCGCCAGTGCGTTGACAATCGCCCGGCCGATGCCTCTGGCACCACCGGTAATAAAAACCGTTTTTCCCTTAGCTGAATCGTTCACTTCATCACCCCTAGGCCGGTTCGGCAGAGAAGATCAGGCAGACGTTTTGACCGCCAAACCCGAAGGAATTGGACATCACTGTATTGATAGCTTGATCTCTTTTCACATTGGGCACGACATCCATCAGGATGTTTGGGTCCTGCTCGTGGCAATTGATGGTAGGTGGAATCACGCCCGCGTCTATCGTCAGCAGCGAGATTGCGGCCTCGATAGCACCGGCCGCACTTAGGGTGTGACCGATCATTGATTTGTTGGAACTGATGGGGGTGTCGGCCAAATGGCTACCCAGGGCTTCGGACAGGGCGAGATACTCCATCTTGTCGTTTTCCGGCGTGCTGGTGCCGTGGGCATTGATGCAGTCGATGTCTTCCGCAGACATGCCGGTATCTGCTAGAGAACGCGTTATCGTGTCAATGATGGCAGAGCCGTCCGGTTTGGAGCGTGTGCGATGGAAGGTGTCTGCCCGCTCGCCCGTGCCACGCACGACGCCCAGGATTTTTGCACCGCGAGCCTTGGCGGCGTCATAAGATTCCAGTACCAATGTGGCCGATCCTTCGGCCATCACAAAACCGTCGCGGGTCTTGGAAAAAGGCTTGGATGCGCCTTGCGGATCGTCGTTCTGAGTGGATAGAGCGGAGAGCAAGGTGAAACGCACCACCACTTCCTCACAGATTGCACCTTCGGTTCCCATGCACAGGGCAGCATCGGTGTCGCCACGACGTATTGCTTCGACGCCCAATTGCACGGCGGTCGCGCCTGAAGCGCAGGCGGTTGTTAGCGAAATGGGCTGTCCCCGGGTTCCGAATTCGTCCGCCAGGTGTTCTGCAATACTGCCAAACTGGTAAAGCGAATAGTAGTGACGAAAATCACCCGTGGCCGAGTTCCTAACCAAGCGCTCATAGCCGGAGCCGGAGTTGTTTGATCCAGCAGCGCCGCGATAAATTTCCATGCGCTGATCCCAATTGGTTTCCGCGGGTGAAACCGCAAGGAACAAGGGGCCGGGAAAAGACCCTCGCGAGCCGATACTCGACTGGGCAATTGCTTCGACAGCGGACTTCCTGGCCAAGGCGAGCGAATGCAGCGGTGCGCAATATTGGCCTTCTCCTGTCCAGTCGACGAGGCCGGCGATTTCTGTGCGCAGGCCTTCAGTCGAGAAGCGGGAGATTTTGCGCACGCCGGATGTACCTGTTGTCAGCTTGCGCCAGTTATCTGCTTTGCCCTCACCCAGCGATGTGACGATCCCGATTCCGGTGACCACCACAATCGGACGACCTTTATGATCTCTGACAGACTGGCCCATGGCTTAATCCTCTCCTCGCAAGGGTGCATCGGGTGTATCGATCAAGGCAAGGCTTTCACCGCGCCAATGACCCCAAGTGCTGATCAGAACGCGCTCAGGATTATCCGAAAAGGGCTGCTCGATGCCGGAGTTATCGAAAGGATCAAAAAAAGCGCCTCTGGAAATAGCCAGTGAGGCCAATGCCACGTTAAACGGAAACTGTGCTTCCATCGTGTTGCCGAACAGGGTCGTCGCGCCCCGGATTGCCGGGCTGATGCCACGCTCAGACAGACTTTCAAGGAAGGCGCGTTCTTCGCTCAGCTGGGGTTGCACGCCGCAGCACCCTGACAAAACCGCTAATGGTCCCTCGGGAAGTTGCTCGGAGACTTGTTCTAACAAGGTTTCTGCAACTTTATGTGCAGCGCCCGCCCGCCTGTTGCAGCGGTCAGAAACCACTTTGTTTAACCGTGCATAGGGCTTAACGCCGCGTGCCTCGGCATGCTGTCTTGATTCAAGCACAAGAAACACACCGGCACTGCCCATGATCATGCCTCCGTCACGCTTCGCGCGCGACCAGACAGAGGCGTGGTCTCCCTTCCAAAGTGCATCCCCCAGTGCCATCAACATGGTCATATCGGCGCGTTCAGCGATGTAGGCGCCACCGACCAGGAAAACCTCACCTTGTCCGTTTTGAATTTGTGCCGCTGCAGTTTCGATTGCGCTCACACCGGCCATTTCCTCGCCCATGAAGGTGCGCGACGAGTCGGTGACGCCGTGAACAATGGAAATATTGCCGGCCATCAAGTTTGAAAGTTGCGCTAGAAACAAGGTTGGGCGCAGCTCGCTCATCAAGGAGGCATTCAGTAGCGCAGCCGGATTATCGGACGTGTCGAGTGCATCCATGATCGCCGAGTCGACCTCGATGTCCCGCTCGCCACCACCGGCGGCAACGATCATATTGGTTGCGGCCAACAAATCGGGGTTGTGGGCAATGCCGGCATCATCCAGGGCCAGGCCGGCGGCATAAGTGCCGAGTTGTTGCCACGGCCCCATCTGGCGCTGATCGCTGCGCTTGGGAATCTGCGTCGCCAAGTCGTAATCGACAATCGGGTGAACAGAATAAGGGGCCTGGTCTTCGGTATCGACCGACGGCGCGGGTATGTTACCGGCAGTCAGTTGCTGCCAGTGAGTATCAAGACCTTCTCCCAGGGAACTGACCAGCCCGATGCCGGTAATCCAAACTTCTGATTTTTCGATGTTCACACGGTCACTCTGTCGACGACTGGCTTATCTGGTTGAACCGATCGAGCATATGGCCTTTCAGCGCATCATTGGGAAACGGCATGGTCCGAAACATCAACTCGCTGTCGCAGATCTTTTTGCCGTCGCTTAAGATTTGCGCCCTGGTTTTGGCAAAACCGGAGCCGTCGTGTTCCAGTTCTGCTTCAATGCGCAGAATGGCGCCGGGTTCAACAAAGGTTCGTAGTTTGGCGCTGGTGACATTGGCCAGGAACGGCATCCTATCAAATTTCAGGCGCGATAAAAGCATAAAACCAGACGCCTGCGCCATGGTTTCGATAAGCAGTACCCCCGGCACCAGGGGCGAGCCTGGAAAATGCCCCTCAAACACCGTGCTGTCCATCGGCACATTGGCCTGTGCGATAACTTTTCCATTGTCCGGATCTAGATCCTCAATGGAATCGATCATCTGGAAATATTCGAGCAGCATGAGGAAGCCTTTGCTTAAGCGTCTTTTGCTGCAATAACTTCGTCAACCCGTTCGCAGAGTTTGCCCAAGACAAAATACTCATCAACCAAGGCATTATTTTCATTGAGTTCTTCAGTCCATTTTTCCAATGGGATTTTGATACCGAATTGCTTGTCGATGGCGAAAGCAATATCCAGAAAATCAAGACTGTCGATGCCAAGATCGGTGAACGCGTTCTTTTCCGGTGTGATTTCTTCCAGAGGAATATCACTTGTTTCGGAGATTATTTTTGCTATAGCCTCAAAAGTCGTAGCCATAATTTCTACCCTATCCATGAAGTGTGTAACAAAGCGATGATAGCGCGGCGGAAGGTTCCAGTACAACAAACAATCTTGGAGTCTGGGGAAAAGCATGGCCATTTTACTGGCCGAACTGATCGAATGCAGCGCATGATTACGTAAATCCAATAAAACGCGTGTACGCAGCTCTTGCTGCAATTTAGTTCACAGTGGTTTCTTGCCGCTACGGGGCTGTCGCCGGCTTGAAAAATCACCTAATTGCCATGGGGGCATCATGGTAATGCGAATGGCAGTGTCTGCCATAATGGAATGCTCTGCGTGTATAACTAACTGGTATATCAATTCGTAGCGGTGGGTGATTGACCCTGATAGGTTTAGCTGCGCAGGTGGGACAGGGAAGTACTAGCTCGGTAACTGAAATAGTATTGCTGAGCTACCGTTTGATACCACTACTTACTTGATCGGGATCAAAGTTATATTAACCGATGTTTTCAAAAATTATTTAGAGATACGTAAACAGCTAACGTGTAACTACGCTTTGTGCAGATAATTAACTCACGTCGTAATTATTTTTTAAATTGATATAGTGCTGGACAGAGTAATCCAGGTAGTCAAGCTCTTCATCGGTTAATGGCCGGAT
Source organism: uncultured Chromatiaceae bacterium (assembly GCA_945787785.1). Lineage (GTDB taxonomy): Bacteria > Pseudomonadota > Gammaproteobacteria > Tenderiales > Tenderiaceae > Tenderia. The sequence goes on along the minus strand of CALZIO010000079.1, from coordinate 2,006 downwards.
CATTTTTGCGGGGTTGCCAATCCAAATCTGTCCACCTTCGACAACCTTGCCAGGCGGGACAACACTGCCGGCGGCAACCAACGCTCTTTCTTTGACGATGGCACCATCCAGAATAACAGCACCCATTCCGATAAGTGAATAATCTTCGATTGTGCAGCCGTGCAGAATGGCGTTATGGCCGACGGTGACACTGTTGCCAATTTTGAGCGGGTATCCACCGGGTTGTAATTTGTTGTTGGCAGTGGCGTGCAGTACAGCGCCATCCTGAATGTTTGTCCGGTGGCCAATAGTGATGCTGTTAACGTCGCCACGGACAATCGCGCCGGGCCAGAGTGACGAGTCCTCTCCAATGCTTACATCTCCGATCACAACTGCGTTTGGGTCTATATATGCCTTTCCACTAATCGTTGGACCAATGCCTTGAAAAATTCTAATATTCATAATTTCCCTGATTTTTTCGTAGTTTGAAGTTGGCTAAGCCTATACAATCATTGTAGGTGTGCGCACTCGGGTTTCCTTGGCGTCACTGTTATCTTTCGGTATAAAACCCCCATCACTTTAGTATCTAAAATAGTATGGTTAAATTGCCTTGTTATCTTTGTTAATGGGGTAGCGTCCATCATCTAAGCGATGGTAAAGGTGAGTGTTACATCTTGATATTATCTTCACGAAACTGCTCGCGCGATTGCCTGAGTTAAGCCCAGATCACCAATAGGAGTGAGGGCATTACGGTAATACAGCCTTGATACTCATTGAGCCTTCTCCCTTAGCATATCGAATCTCGGTATGCTTATGGGCGACCAAGCACACAAAAGGAGAGACTCAATGAACTTTTATAATAACACTCACCCATACTACTGCGGTATCGATTTACACGCTAGATCACTCTATGTCTGCATTCTTGACCAACAGGGCAAGACACTCGTGCACAAAGAGATATCGGCAGATCCTGATAAACTTCTTCAGCTTCTCAAGCCCTACATTGGCGAGATTATCGTTGGCGTTGAGTGTATGCACTGTTGGTATTGGGTGGCGGATTTTTGTGAAGACCTCGGCGTCGACTTCATTCTCGGGCATGCCTTGTATATGAAGGCGATCCATGGCGGAAAGGCGAAGAATGATCGAATCGATTCATTCAAAATAGCCACGCTTATCCGTGGAGGCAATTTCCCTTTGGCGTATGTTTACCCAAAGGAGATGCGTGCAACACGAGATCTCCTGCGCAGACGAACCAAGATCGTTCGCCATGGGGCCGATTTAAAAGCCCATGTTGCCAATACAACCAGTCAATACAATCTGCCACCCAACAAGGTGAATTTGAAAAACGTATGCGCCAGAGAGCAATTAAAAACAACCTTTCCAGACATCAGTGTGCAACGGAATATTGATCTCGATATGGCTATCCTGGATTGTTATGCCAAAGAGCTTAGCAAGGTTGAATGGTATATAGAACAACAGGCCAAACAACATAAACCCACTCACTTAAAACTGCTCAGAAGCATTTCGGGCATTGGTCGAATTTTAGCGCTGACAATTATTTATGAGATCGGCAATATCGAACGATTCGATTCTGTTCAAAAGTTCGCCTCTTACGCCAGGCTTGTGAAGTGCAAAGCAGAGTCAGCCGGAAAGAGCTATGGTACGCAAGGCAACAAGATCGGAAACGCCCATTTGAAATGGGCCTTTTCTGAGGCAGCGGCGTTATATCTGCGTGCAAACAAAGAAGGGCAAGACTATTTACTTAAACTTCAAAAACGCATGAGCAAGGCAAAAGCACTATCTGTACTGGCGCATAAAATTGGGCGCTGCGTCTATTTCATGCTGACCAATGGAACAACATTTGATGAAAAACGTTTTTTAAAGGGTTAGTCACACAATGGCGTAAGCTGGAAGTCTAACTGGACACATAGGCCGAATATACAATAAATCGATGCTCACTATTAATACTTGTTTGATTCTCGATTTATATATCATCACGCTTAAGCCAGATGCTTTGATTAGATACG
>CALZIO010000078.1 GCA_945787785.1 uncultured Chromatiaceae bacterium | reverse complement strand
CCGATTGTCTTGATCTTCATCTTGAACCCTCCCTTTGGGAATTGATTATGTTTGTCCTATACCATTGTGGCTCAGCTACACGCCGATGGTAGGTGGGACGGGTTCATTCCATTTCTACGGCGACTATACCCGCTGCCGCATCTTCTACGCACTCGCTACACTCATCACTCCGAATATGCGGACGGGGTCACCTATCCGGGACTAGCGGCCATCGCTTCGCTATCCCTGGCCGCCAGCGAAAGCGTCGGGCTATCGTTATGGCACTCTTTCCTTTCAAATACCCTACAACATTGGACACTGAATACTTTGGCGGAATACTGATACAGATGTGTATGTTTTTTCCTCATTCAAACAATTTCTGCACAATTTATTACTACTGATATCGACTATCATTTTCATTTTGAAAGCCCATCAGCCGCTGATCTGGCACCGCAACTAAAATCAGAGCTCTACAAACCATAGAATATAGAACAGAAATACTTTGTATACCATTGTTATTAATGATAATACCATTGAATTCACCGAGGTGGCCAAACTCGCTATTTAATGCTATCTATTAATTCCCAGACCGATAACAATTAAGGTGCCAGCCAGTTTATCTACGTTACTATAAAAAAGAATTTACATGACTAAGCAGGGTCGCCCAGAAACAAAACGTATTCAACTCCGCATTCGAGGCGTGGTGCAAGGCGTAGGTTTTCGACCATTTATCTACAATCTAGCTCGGCATTTTGACCTGACTGGGTGGGTGCTGAACGATGGAGATGGCGTCGGCGTAGAAATTGAGGGGCAAAAAACAGCTGAATTTTTATTGTCACTTGAAACTAAATACCCGCCATTAGCACGTATTGATGATATCAGTATCAATGAAATTCCATTGCTGCATGATGCAGACTTTACGATACTTGCCAGTGAATCCAACCAGGTAAGCACAAGTATTCCACCTGACAGTAATGTCTGTCCTGACTGCTTAGCGGAATTATTCGATTCTGGCAGTCGTTATTACCGTTATCCATTTCTCAACTGCACCCATTGTGGACCACGCTACACAATCACACAAAAATTGCCCTACGACCGACCCAACACATCTATGGCTAGTTTTCAGATGTGTGCCGATTGTAAATCTGAATATAGTGATCCAACTAATCGCCGCTTTCATGCCCAACCCACTGCCTGCCCTGTTTGTGGACCAAAACTCTCACTAGCAATAAACAAAATTCTGCAACGGATTCGGGCGGGCGAAATTCTGGCGATTAAAGGCCTGGGCGGTTTTCATTTGCTCTGTGATGCTACTAATGAAACCGCAGTACAAATACTCAGACAACGAAAGAATCGTGAAGAAAAGCCATTTGCTGTAATGGTGGCCAACCTTGCTAGTGCAGTAAAGTTTGTCCGAATAGATGATAGCTCGGCGACATTATTACAAAGTCCAAAACGGCCAATCGTGTTACTGCCTAGACAAAACACGGAATCATTAGCCGCTTCAATCGCGCCTGGCCTGCAATGGCTTGGTTTATTGCTACCCTACACTCCTATACATTATTTGTTATTTCATGAGGCTGCCGGTCGGCCAGACGGAACAGATTGGCTACAACAACCGCAGCCGCTCAGCCTGGTCATGACCAGCGCTAATCCTGGTGGTGAACCCTTAGTGATCGACAACGACGAAGCTAAACAACGGCTTGAATCTATTGCCGATACCATTGTTGATCACAATCGCAACATCCTGATTCGCTGCGATGACACGGTCATGCGTGTCATGAATAATCAACCAAGCTTCATCCGCCGTGCGCGCAGCTATGTACCGCAAGCAATCAAGCTACCACATGAAATCCCGCCGACTCTTGCGGTAGGTGCTTATTTAAAAAACACAATTTGCATCACCCGTGGGGACGAAGCTTTTGTGTCTCAGCACATCGGTGATATGGACAATGCTGCCACCTTGCGATTTTTTGAAGAAAGCATCGAACATCTATTGTCCACCTTGGCGGTCACTCCCGAACGAGTCGCGCATGACCTACATCCGGACTTTCATAGTAGTCGCTATGCAAAATCACTAGATATACCAAGCTATGCAATCCAACATCACCATGCCCATTTAGCAGCTGTCGCAGCAGAACATCATATCACTGAACCTGCCATTGGCCTGGCACTGGATGGCTTTGGGTTAGGTGAAGAGAATCAAGCCTGGGGGGGTGAATTAATGCTGATTGAAGGTCCTAATTATCAGCGTCTTGGACACCTTAGCACCATCAAACAAGCAGGCGGCGACGTTGCCGCGCGTGAACCCTGGCGCATGGCGGCTGCCTTTTTGTATAAATCAGGCCGTGCTGATGAAATTGCCACTCGCTTTAAAGCACAACCGGTAGCAAAAAATATTGTTCAGTTATTCGAGAAAAATATCAACGTACCTGAGACATCAAGCTGTGGCAGACTTTTTGATACCGCTTGTGGCTTGCTCAATATCAAACCCAAAGCCAGCTTCGAAGGTCAGGCTCCGATGTTACTGGAAGGCATGGTTACCCAAACTGACGTTATGCAGGATGGTTGGCAAATTATCGATGGGCAACTTGATTTCACACCTTTATTAACTCGACTCATCAACTGTGACCCCATACACGGCGCCAACCTGTTTCATGGCACCCTCATCCAGGCATTATGCGAATGGAGCGCAGCTGCGGCAAAATCACACAAGATAAATACTGTATTGCTCAATGGTGGCTGTTTTCTGAATCATGTCCTTGCCAGTGGAGTGATCCAGGGTTTACATACACATGGGCTAAAACCCTACCTGCCACAACAAACGCCTCCCAATGATGGTGGCATCAGTCTGGGTCAGGCCTGGATTGCTGGACTGTCGCACAAATCCACATAAATAAAATACCATCCCGAAGATTTATAGGTTTACGAATACAGCGTAGTTGATCTGATTGGTCTATATTTCAAACACTGAGGGATCAGTTAACGGTATTTTATCTGAACCGCTTTCTGGGTTCGTACGTATTACTCATAGGATGTCCGCTCAAGGATGAGATCAACTTCTATGATAACAAATGATATTTCACGGCAAGCGCAAAATGCAGGGCAAAACCCATCGCTGGCTAATGATTCTGATCACGATCGCGAATTAATAGCAGCGATTACAAAAGGTGAGCGCAATGCCCTGGCTGAGCTTTATGACCGCCATGCTTCTGTACTAATGGGCATAGCCTATCGCATTCTTCAGAACCGTCGTGATGCAGAGGATCTGCTGCACGATGTTTTCCTTGAAGCCTGGCGAAAAGCAGCAAGTTACGATGCAAAACGCGGAACTGTACGTAGCTGGTTAATTACACGCGTTCGTAGCCGTGGTATTGACCGCTTGCGTTCACTTAAAACGGCACGGACCCACGCTATGCTGCAAGCCAATGTTGAATTCGAACAAAACCAGTCATCTGAAAACATCAGTGGATCGCCTGACCATGTTCGCGCCCGACGTGCTTTGACGCTGCTTTCTGATGCACAACGCAAAGTAATTGAGTTACTATATTTTGAAGGCCTAAGCTGCCAGGAAATTTCGGCAAAATGTGAAATACCTATAGGCACAGTTAAATCACGCCTGTCAGCTGCACTCAATATACTGAGAAATAGCTTTGGCCTGAGCGGAGAACAAGCTAATGTCTAACGATGATACTCAACTCACTGAATTTCTGCTCGGCACGCTAAACAAGGATGCACATGAGGTTGTTTCGCGTGATATTGAAACTTCTCCCGATAAACGCAACGCCTTGCAGAGTACACAAGATGCGCTCGATCATATAGGTCTTGAGCAAGAGCCAATTAATACAAGTAAGCATTTACGCGACTTGATTATGGGAGCCATTGATCCATCTTCACGCTTTGAAGGTTTCGTAGAGCGCTTAGCTGAGCTGTTTGATTTAAGCAGCAAACGTATCCGTGAACTACTATCAACGATTGATGATGATCAAAATCAATCCTGGAAAGCCAGCGGTATCCCAGGGACACGCCTGATGCATTTTGATGGCGGCCCCCGCCTTGAGTCGGCTACGTGCGGTTTGGTTACAGTCAAGCCTGGACGAATTTTTCCAGCACATAAACACCAGGATGATGAATGGGTATTCGTGCTGCAAGGCCGCGCTCAAGAAGACAGTGGCCGCATATTGGAACCAGGTGATTTGGACTACGGCAAGGCAGGAACAACACATACGTTTCGGACATTGGGTGAAGAATCATTTATCTTTGCTGTGGTTCTTTTTAAAGATAATAAATGGCTGTTTGGTCGCACCGTTATGGATCATATTCAAGCTAAAAAGCGATTTGGGCCTGATAAACCAAGCTAATATTCCAGAAAGTTGAATACCGCTATAAATTATCTCTAGCCAAGAAAAAGGCCCGCCATCATCTGGCAGGCCTTTTCCTTTAATTCACTTAAATTATTATCCAATACCCCTACGGGCTAAAATACACAACGCATTTACGCTTGACTGCCAATCCGGATTGACCGTTTTTCACCTACAATTTTCTCTTGCGGTTCTAAAGCATACCCGCCCGTTCCCAATAAAGACTGTACTACAACGGCAAACTCATTCAGCGCAATGAGATCAGGCAAAACTGTCAAGATTCATGCCCGCTAATTCCACTATTCTTGTAGTCGTATTTTATATTTATACGGCTAAACACTCTCTTCATGCGTTTCTATATGAATAATTCCCATAAACGGTTCTATAAGGGAACCAAATCCTTTTGTCATACGTATCTGTTAATAGGAGACATGAAATTTCAGAATCACTGACTAAACAAAATCGAGAGGAAGTTACGATGAACACTATAAATCAAAAATTCACGAGAGATACCTTGACACGCGAAAACCATTACTTTTCTGGCACTGGAGGACTAAGTCAACATAACAAGAGCGGCGGATTTATTCCTGCGTTTCTGGACAGTACTAATGGTCGTGTTTACCGTTCACGCTTTGCTGACGGAACACCTGCCCCAGTACATATCCTGGATGGTCTACCTGACCAAGTAGTAATTAAACGCGACAAACACAGATCTGTTGTAGCTGTTAGCCAAAACATCATCTCAGGGTTCGAAAAAGAGGGCCAATTCTACACGCGTAAAGAAGCAGCCATGTATATTTCCAGCCACTAGTTGTATCGATTCGGTGAGATTTTATTAATGAAAAACCCATTACAGGCACGATAATAATAGTGCAATCAAATATTACAGCCCTCAACCCAAGCATTCATTATTCACTGGTATCATTGTAATTGTGAAAGAAGATCAGCGTGACCGCATTATCAAACGTCATAAGCATTTGATCTGGATAGACTGCCACAGCTCGCAAGCGCTTTATATGGACGGAACAACGGCACTACACACTTCAGCCCTACAAGCCTAGTGACGTGATGGATCAACTCAACTCACTGTCTCAATTTACAATGTTGCGTGTGGATTACTTGGATGTGGATGCAAGTTATTTCATTTGGCGAGATAAACTGTTTCAAGCGAAAGAACATATTCTATAACACGCCTTAAATTCAGGCTTTGGCAAGTGAGTGAACAAATTAAAGAATCTGGCTAGCCGCCGATTTGTGTCATGCTAACCCGTACAATATCTTCTACTGACACTTTCTGTGCAGAGGATGTTTTTTTAGCCTCAAAGCCGTCCTTCTCTTTTTCAGCAAAGGCCTTACGAAACACTGCTACAATTTCGTCATCGGATCCGCCAGTACGGATCAATTCACGCAAACCGTATTCTTTGTCTGAATAGAGACAATTTCGAATATTACCATCGGCAGTGACACGAATACGTGAGCAGTTACCACACAAGCTACGCGTAAACGCAGGAATGACAGCTATCTTCCCTTGATGCCCCGGCGCCTGAAAAATGTGATGCTCCGTGCGTGTACCTGGTGCTGGTTGAATATCTGGGTATAAGGTTTCGATCTGCTTGACCAAACTGTCAGCACTCGCAAAGTGACCACCTTCTTCCCAGATTTGATGGCTGTCAAAGGGCATAAACTCAATAAAGCGGACTGTTAAACGATGATCACGGGTAAGCTCAGTAAAATTCTTCAGCTCACCCTCATTGAAGCCGCGCATCAAGACAATATTGATCTTAACTCGAGGGAATCCTAAATCCAAAGCCAGCTTAATATTCTGACTAACTTTATCCAAACCCTCGCGGCGGGTAATGCGTACAAACTTCTCTGCATCCAGTGTATCCAAACTAATATTGACACCCGTCAAGCCGGCATCTAGCAGGCTCTGAGCATAACGATCAAACAATATCCCGTTTGTTGTGAGATGCACGGCCTTTACGCCCGGCGTAGCCGCTGCGCCTGAGACTAATTCGACAATATCCTTTCTGACTAACGGTTCACCACCGGTAAAGCGAATTTTTTTAATCCCCATGCGACCCAGTATTCCGATAATGCGTAGAGTCTCATCACTCTGGAGAATTTTTTCCTTGCCTTGAAAGTCAACACCTTCCTCTGGCATACAGTAGGTACATCTGAGATTGCATTTCTCAGTTACCGCAATCCTGGCATAGTCGAATGTTCGACCGTAACTGTCTAGCAATGGAGGAAGAGGATTCATTACCTGGTTTGTTCTAGACATGCGATAACACCACTTTAGTGACGAATAAACAACCTAACCCCAAGATAAATCTGCAACCAGTGAAACACCTTGTTTATAAAAAGGGAGTTATGTAATGGATTAATATGTGCTTCATTATTCAACTAACACACTCATCTTCGCCTTCATTGAACACTGCGACTTAAACGTCCATAACAACCGATACGCATCACATCGAGACAATAGTCCAAACGATGTGACTTCAATCACGCACACCAACACAAGCTAATTATTGATCCGCAATAAATCAGACCTGTCCAAGACCAGTTAGTTTTATTCTAAGTACAAAGTTTTACAATCTTGCGCTGCCTATTAAACTTTTCAGCATCAGTTTATTTACATCTATTAAAGTCGGGGTTTAAATGCGTAACAACTGGAGACAAGTTATAAACCACTTCGCTAAGTTTGCGAGTAAACACATAAAAATATTTCAACCACGACAAAAGTTGTAAAATCAAATGCACTTACAATAATTGGATATCACGAAAGATGATCACAGTTATCGGCATAGTAGTAATTTTCGTCGGCTTGATAGCTTGGGCGGGTCAAAGCTTAGCATTTATTGCCCCAAATCTTGCCACGAAGTTAGGTGTTCTGGAACCTAGGGAGGACATGGACGAAACTCTATATATTTTCGAGACCAAGGCGCTTGGCCTGAATGATATGTTACTCACCTGGACATTACCGCTCGCCGGCACGCTGATGTTACTAGGCAACCCAATGTGGCCATACTTCGGCCTAATCGGTGGTGGCATATTTCTCTATTTTTCTGGAATGATTATATTTTCGCGCTATTATTTAAAGCGTTCGGGGATAATGGTGGGTGGTCCTTCTTCTGAGAAGGCTGCATACATCATGAGTGGAGCCTGGATAATTGCTTCAATATTGATGATTATCCTCTCTATTATGCATTTGTCTCAATAGAATTATTTTAAACCGAGCATAAAATCAGCATGGAAGTAAGCACATTAACATGGGTTATAGCGGTAGTAGGATTGCTACTCATGGGGTTACTCATGTCGCTTCAGTTAATAGCAGTGCTTAAGCCACACGCTGACTGGACCATAAAAAATGTTTATGGTGGCAGTCCCAACAAAACAGATGCAAAGGCTTATTTTGCATTTAATAGAGGATTCGCAGTTGCAGATGCCCTCTTTTGGGGGCCACTGCAGATAGCCGGTAGTATCGGAATGTTAATGGGTGAGCGCTGGGGGTTCCTGCTCGCACTCATTGGCTCAGTCCCTTTCTGGTACTCGGCGATTCCTTTTTTCATATGGGATCGCGACCTGGGCTTTCGGCAAAATACTGTGACTTACTGGATTTTCGTTTGGGGTATGTTCCCTGTGTTTGGCATTGTCGAAATGGTGTATTGCTTTGTTCGTCTCCTGTAACTAAATCACTTCACTTTATTCAATGCACCGTACACACCATACACGGGTCAAATGAACGCACTATGTGTTGTACCGAGACGGGTTCTTTTTCGCCCTTTCGTACGGGCGCATTAATCAAGGCTTGTTCCAGAGCTCCCGGTTGCTCATTGCCATCACGGGGTGAGAAATTCCAGGTGGTTGGTGCCACAATCTGATAATTCTGGATGCGGCCATTTTTAATGTTAACCCAGTGGCCAAGACTGCCACGCGCCGCTTCTATAATCCCTGCCCCACTAACCTCAACTGAAACAGCCGTGCTGCATTTTGCAGAGTCAGAATCAGATTATCCGGATGCCAGGGTTTGGTAATGTACTGAAATACGCCTGCCTCATTCACGGCGCTGATGATGTCTTCGGAATCGGTATAACCGGAAATAATCATGCGAATCACATCGGGCCACTGCTCACGCACCTGTTTTAGAAATTCCACCCCGGTGATCTCAGGCATGCGCTGATCACACAAAATAATCTGCACCCAGTCATCCTGCAGTAATTTTTTCTGCATCCTTGGTGTTAGTGGCGGTTTTGACGTCGAAATCCTCTTCGAGAATTCGCGCCAGTGATTCCAGGCCGCGCACCTCGGCATCAACTATTAACACTGTAGGTAGAGTCGTCATGATTAACAAATCCTCGGCAATTGTTCACCAGAGAGCCAGTCGACTACACGTTGACCACCAAACGCTGTCTTCATCTGTACCAGGGAATGATCATCCACTACGACTTCGCCGATAATGGCTGCCTCACGCCCAAGCGGATGGTCGCGCATCACAGACAACAAATTGTCCGCATCATCAGCAGCGCAAATGGCTATTAATTTGCCTTCATTGGCAATATAGAGTGGATCAAGCCCTAACAGTTCGCACGCCGCTGCCACTTCGGGGCGCACACGAATTTCTGTTTCACGTATCTGCATACCAACGGCTGACTGTTTGGCCAGCTCGTTTAATGTCGTGGCCAGACCGCCACGGGTAGGATCACGCAGACAATGAATAGCGGGGACTGCCTTTACCATATCAGCCACAAGACTATTTAACGAAGCTGAATCTGATTCAATTGTGGTATCGAACTCCAGGTTTTCTCGTTTGGATAAAATAGCCACGCCGTGATCACCGATCGAGCCACTAATCAAAATAGCATCACCCGGGCGGGCCAGATCACCTGAAATATTCATCCCCTGTGGGACAACACCCACACCTGCGGTTGTGATAAACACACCATCACCTTTTCCCTTTTCCACCACTTTTGTATCACCACAAACAATAGCTACACCAGCTTCGTTAGCTGCCTTGCCCATGCTGATGACAATACGTTCCAGATCAGCCAGGGGAAAACCTTCTTCCAGAATAAAACCAGCAGATAGATACAACGGGGTGGCACCGGACATGGCAACATCATTCACCGTGCCGTGTACAGCCAGGCTGCCGATATCCCCGCCAGGGAAAAACAAGGGTGAAATCACATGCGCATCGGTGCTCATCACCATGCGTCCGGCGGAGACCTCGAATGCGGCCTGATCATTGCCTTGACGCAATAGCTCATTATCAAAGTGTTTGAGAAACAGCGATTCAATCAACTGCACCATGGCACGGCCACCACCACCATGACTCATATCCACGAGTCCTTTTTTCAGGTCAAGACTCATGCTGCGCTCTCTCCTTTTCCACCCCGAAAACGGCCATAAGACCAATAGGCCGCACAGGCACCCTCGGACGACACCATGCATGAACCCATGGGATTATCTGGCGTACACACGGTGCCGAACAGTTTGCAATCCACCGGTTTCTTTTGACCACGCAGGATGTCGGGGCAGGCACA
>CALZIO010000077.1 GCA_945787785.1 uncultured Chromatiaceae bacterium | reverse complement strand
ATTGACGCGAATTACATGGGTACACTTCTAAGGCTAAATCGCAAAACATAGGGTGAAACATCAGGGATATCTTCGAGTTAGAGCGCAAATGATAAAGGTTCTTATTCGAACTTCAGTTTAGTTGAAAAATGACAGAACGCAACGTCGAGAAATTTTATATTTCTTACCAGTCACGCCAAAACTATCTCTTCACTAATCTAATATTTGGTTGACTTGCACAGCTCACCTCCCCAATGTGTTGTTTATTTTCTTTTATCTAATACGGAGTGAAGTTACCCCGATATTTATTTTCTAAGGGATATTAAAACCTCTAAAACAAAATATATTACCGCTGGAGTATTGCGGAAAAATGAAATCGTGGGTCTGATTTAATAGGAAATCGCCTGTAAGATTTCACCAGAATTTCACCATATGGATCAATTAAGGACGTGATTATTGGCGTAGAAATAAATGTATTATGTTAAATAGGATGGTATTTACACGGCGGTATATTGAATTTTAATAATGAGGTTTAAGCTTATTCTGGCAAGTAAGTTGATCTTCTTAATTTGTTTTACAGAGACATCTGAGCTTCGCCAAAACCTAACTGAAGACTTAACTCTCACCGCAAATAGACTACTTATTTTTCAACTAATATTAGTTTTCGATTACAAGGCACCGTGATCAACCAGCCCCATTCCAGCTTCCTGAATTCGTTTGATTTGGTCCCGTACGTTAGCCGCCTCTTCAAATTCCAGGTTCTGAGCATGGTCAAACATCTGCTGCTCTAGCTGTTTAATTTTCTTATTTAGGTCAGCGGCGGACATAGCCACATACTCCACTACCTCGTCGGCCACCTTGGCGTATTGCTCAGCATTTCCATGGCTACTGATATATCCACCATCCATTACGTCGGCCACTTTACGTTTTATGCTTCGTGGGGTTATGCCATGCGTCTTGTTATGGGCGATCTGTTTATTACGACGCCTCTCTGTTTCATCCAGCGCGCGCTGCATGGATCCGGTGATTTTATCGGCATAGAGAATAGCCTTGCCGTTAATATTTCGTGCCGCACGTCCAATTGTCTGAATTAGCGACCGATCTGAGCGTAGAAAACCTTCCTTGTCGGCATCTAAAATAGTGACCAACGACACCTCGGGGATATCGAGACCTTCGCGCAATAAGTTGATGCCAACCAGTACGTCGAACTGGCCCAGGCGCAGATCACGGATGATCTCGACCCGTTCGACTGTGTCGATGTCAGAATGGAGATAGCGGACGCGAACCCCATGTTCAGCCAAATATTCGGTCAAATCTTCGGCCATGCGTTTGGTCAACGTGGTAACCAGCACCCGCTCCCCCACCGCGGCCCGCTTGTTACACTCTGACAGAAGGTCGTCTACCTGGGTGGCAATGGGCCGAATTTCGACATCAGGATCCACCAAACCAGTCGGCCGCACCACCATTTCAACCACCTTATCTCCATGGCTACTTTCATATTGGCCGGGGGTGGCAGAGACATATATCGATTGTGGCGCCAGCCGCTCAAACTCCTCAAACTTTAGCGGGCGGTTGTCCAGAGCCGAGGGCAGACGAAACCCGTATTCCACCAGATTCATTTTGCGTGAGCGGTCTCCTTTATACATCCCACCTATTTGAGGGATTGTGACGTGACTCTCATCCACCACCAGAATGGCGTCTTCAGGCAGATAATCGAACAGGGTCGGCGGTGGCTCACCGGCTTGCCGGCCCGACAAATAACGGGAATAGTTTTCAATACCGGAGCAGTAGCCCAGCTCCTGAATCATTTCGATATCAAACATCGTGCGCTGTTCCAGTCTTTGGGCCTCAACCAGCTTGCTGTTGTCACGCAGCTGTTCAAGCCGTTCCTTCAGTTCGACCTTGATCAGATCAATGGCATCGAGCAATGTTTGGCGGGCGGTGACATAGTGACTTTTTGGATAAATGGTCAGGCGTGGCACCCGACGCAGCACTTCGCCGGTGAGCGGGTCAAAATAGGCCAGCGACTCAATTTCATCATCGAATAGTTCCACCCTGACGGCCTCTTTATCCGATTCGGCCGGAAAAATATCGATCACTTCGCCCCGGACCCGGTAAGTGGCCCGGCTTAATTCCACATCATTGCGGGTATATTGCAGCTCGGCCAGGCGACGCAGAATCTGGCGCTGATCAACGGTATCGCCTCGGACCAGATGCAGTACCATGCTCAGATAAGTACGGGGGTCACCCAAGCCATAGATCGCTGAAACGCTGGCGACGATGATGGTGTCTTTGCGCTCCATAATCGCCTTTGTTGCCGAAAGACGCATTTGTTCAATATGTTCATTGATCGAAGCATCCTTCTCGATAAAAGTATCAGACGAAGGTACATAGGCCTCAGGCTGATAGTAATCATAATAAGAAACAAAATACTCCACTGCATTATTGGGGAAGAACTCTTTCATCTCCCCATAAAGCTGCGCTGCGAGCGTCTTGTTTGGTGCCAGAATAATGGCTGGGCGTTGAACCTGTTGAATAACATTGGCGATACTGAAGGTTTTTCCTGAGCCGGTCACCCCCAGCAGGACCTGATACATTAGGCCATCACTCAAACCATCGACCATCCCCTTAATGGCAGACGGCTGGTCACCCGAGGGCTCAAATGGAGAATTAATTGTAAATGGCTTGGTCATGGGGATTCTGCAAAAGCGTTGAATCAAGTAATATTAACACTTAGACAAATCAGCAGCATTTCTTGAGGGACCGATGAGCATAAACTTTCGACTTTCAAACCGGGTTCAGGGTATTAAACCATCGCCTACATTAGCAGTCTCAGCCAAGGCCCAGGAAATGCGCGCCAAGGGTAAAGACATCATCGGTCTTGGTACTGGCGAGCCCGATTTTGACACCCCGGACCATATCAAGACTGCCGCGATTGAAGCGATCAACAATGGCTTCACCAAATACACCGCTGTGGACGGCATCCCCACACTAAAACAAGCCGTCATCACAAAATTCAAACGCGATAATAATTTAGATTATGCGGCTGACCAGATACTGGTCTCGTGTGGTGGTAAACAAAGTTTTTTTAATTTAGCCCAGGCGATGCTGAACCCTGGTGATGAAGCAATCATTCCTGCACCCTATTGGGTGTCTTATCCTGATATGGTAATCCTTGCTGGTGCCACGCCTGTGATAATCGAGGCTGGTATCGAGCAAGGTTTCAAGATTACGGCCGAACAGCTTGAAGATGCGATTACAGATGACACTCGCTTATTCGTCATCAATAGCCCATCCAATCCAACAGGGGTTACCTATACCAAGGCAGAGCTGGAAGAGCTTGGCGATGTGTTACGCCGTTACCCACAAGTTGTCATTGCCACGGATGATATGTATGAGCATATACTTTGGGCCGAAGAACCATTTTGTAATATTCTCAACGCCTGTCCAGACCTTTATGATCGCACCATCGTTTTGAATGGAGTATCCAAGGCCTACGCCATGACGGGCTGGCGCATCGGCTACGCTGGCGGACCAAAGCCGCTTATTCAGGCGATGAAAAAAATTCAGTCTCAAAGCACATCTAACCCTACATCGATTTCGCAAGTCGCAGCGCAAATAGCTTTGGACGGTGATCAAACCTGTATTACAAATATGCTGAAGGCATTTAAGGAACGCCATGATTTTGTAGTCGCCGAGCTCAACACGATTCATGGGGTGCGCTGCATAGAATCTCAAGGTACCTTCTATGCATTTCCATCCATGCACGGTGTGATCAATAGCCACACCGAAGCAAAGGATGATGTGGCTCTGGCTGAGTTTCTTTTGAATGAAGCTGGGGTTGCACTGGTGCCAGGATCGGCCTTCGGTGCACCTGGATATATGCGCCTCTCATACGCTACCAGCCTTGATATTCTTACCCAAGCCCTTAAACGAATTAAGGATGTGCTCGGCAATGCCTGAGTTTAAAATATTATTATGCTGTTAACATAATGAAGCAAATTGCCCATCTAAATTCAAAGCAACAGCATGGCTTTACCTTGGTTGAAATGCTGGTGGTATTGGCGGTATCAGCAATTATACTTTCCATCGCTGCACCTTCATTTATGAATATAATCGCAAATAATAGAGTTGCTTCAGCTGCTAATGAGATGGTGGTTTTTCTAAACCTTGCCAAGAGTGAAGCGGTAAAATCTGGTCAAACCGCCGTCTTATGTAAAAGAACAGAAGATGGTGCTGGATGCAATCACGCAAAAGCTTGGAGCGATGGCTGGATAATATTTATTGACGAAGACGATAATGATACGGTTACAGCCGGAGAAAGGGTTATACGTGTTCACGAAGCAACTCACCCTAGCTTAGATTTCAATTTCTTCGTTAGCAATGCTGTCAATCCTGGTCCAATTAGATTTAGACCTAATGGCCGGATTCAACCAAATGATGGGCGATTTTGTATTCGCAATGCGCACGATGAAGCTAACAGCCGCGCTGTGGATATAACTATGGGACGTCAAATTCAGACTAACGTTTTTGATTTATCAAATAACAATTGCTAAGTAACAAGGGCAATTATCTAATAACCAATTGCAATGTCGCTTTGCTTTGACTGAATTACAATCGAGTTTACCCAAAGAAACACATCTGCTCACCCTTTCCTATATTTACTGTATTATAAAAAAGGTATTTCCATGTGCAGCCAATCTTGATAGAATTGCCCGCGCGCCAAAGTATCAAGGATGTACTCGGTAGCACCCGAACTTGATTTGATCTTGGTTGTAGTAGGAATGTATTTTATGCAGTGGCTTTCTTTTTTTGATTCAAAACGTCAGCATGGCTTTACCCTCGTTGAATTGCTGGTGGTTTTAGCAATTTCAGCAATCATTCTTTCCATTGCTGTCCCTTCGTTTATAAACATTATTTCCAATAGCCGAGTTGAAACGGCTGTTAACGAAGTGGTCGTTGCAATAAACCTGGCTAAAAGTGAGGCGGTGAAAACTGGTCAGACAACTGTCTTTTGCCAATCATCGACTGGGACAGAATGTAGCAGCGACCGCACTGCGTGGGCAGATGGCTGGATATTATTTAGTGATACTGATGGAGATAAAGTACTTGATGACAATGAGCGCTTGATCCGAATCCGTGAGTCCTTCAACCCTGAATTACAGTTTAATTTAAATGAAGGAAAAAACTCGAGTCTGATTAGATTTTTACCCAACGGCAGACTTAAACCTAATGGCTCCTTCTGTTTTAGGAACTCCGTTGACGCTACAAATAGCCGTAAAGTGGTTTTATTCCGAACTGGACGCATACGCACCGATACATGGAATTCCGATGAGGCGTGCAAAGCTAGCTAAACGAATTTGATGCAAAAAATAAAGGGGCCAATGGCCCCTTTATTAATTTAGATGAATGCTTTTGCTTTAAGCTTCTTCAGTCACCGCCTTCATACTCAGGCGAATACGGCCCTGTTTATCGATTTCAAGCACTTTAACTTTAACAGTTTCACCTTCAGACAGCTTATCGGCTACATTCTCAACACGCTCGTTAGAAATCTGTGAGATGTGAACCAAACCATCTTTACCTGGCAAAATAGTAACGAAGGCACCGAAGTCCATCAACTTGGCAACCTTACCATCGTAGATCTTGCCGACTTCAACATCTGCTACAAGCTCAATAATACGACGCTTTGCTTCTTCTCCAGCAGCCTTGTCAACAGATGCCACCTTGACCGTACCACTGTCATCCAAGTCGATGGTTGTGCCAGTCTCTTCTGTCAGGGCACGGATGGTAGCGCCACCCTTGCCGATGACATCACGAATGCGGTCAGGATTAATTTTGAATGTGATAATGCGAGGTGCAAATTCAGACAGCTCTTCACGTGGTGTAGAAATTGCTTTGGCCATTTCGCCAAGGATATGGATACGACCACCCTTTGCTTGTGACAGAGCTGCTTCCATAATCTCGCGGGTAATACCCGTGATCTTGATATCCATCTGCAGAGCTGTAACACCATCAGATGTGCCGGCCACTTTGAAGTCCATGTCGCCGAGATGGTCTTCGTCACCCAAAATATCAGACAGTACAGCAAAACGCTCGCCTTCTTTGATCAGGCCCATGGCGATACCAGCAACAGGTGATTTCAGCGGGATACCTGCATCCATCATCGCCAGACTGCTACCGCAGACTGAGGCCATTGAGCTGGAACCATTAGATTCAGTGATTTCAGAGACAACGCGCACCACATAAGGATACTCTTCCATGTCAGGCATGACGGCTTGAACACCGCGCTTGGCCAGGCGGCCATGACCGATCTCACGGCGCTTGGGACTACCGACAAAACCGGTTTCACCCACACAGTACGGTGGGAAATTGTAATGCAGCATGAAAGGATCTTTGCGCTCGCCTTGAATGGCATCGATCAGCTGGGCATCTTTGCCAGTCCCAAGAGTGGCAACCACCAGGGCCTGGGTTTCACCACGGGTGAACAGCGCTGAACCATGCGTACGCGGTAGTACACCGACACTAATGTTGATTTGACGCACAGTGCTATTGTCACGTCCATCAATTCGTGGCTGACCTTCGATAATACGGTTACGAACAATGCTCTTTTCGAGGCTGCCGACTGCATCACCGACATCAGAATCAGACCACTTTGGCTCATCACCAGAACAAAGTGCTTCAACCACCTGGCCGCGAATACCAGACAGTTGAGCGTAACGGCTTTGTTTTTCTTTTATCTGATAGGCCTCATTTAACTGCGCCTGAGCAGACTCGCTTACTGCAGCTGCAAGCGCCTCATCTTTGGCAGGCGACTGCCAGTCCCAAACGTCTACTTCTGCTTCTGCAGTAAATTCTTGTATAGCATTAATGACAGCCTGCAGTTGCTCGTGGCCAAACATGACTGCATCAAGCATCACTTGCTCAGACAGCTCTTTCGCTTCTGATTCAACCATCAATACCGCATTTTCAGTTCCAGCCACAACCAGATCGAGCTGTGAGTCACCCAGCTGGGAGATGCTGGGGTTGAGAATATACTGGCCATCTTTATAACCAACACGAGCGGCACCAATCGGTCCCTGGAAAGGCACACCAGAGAGCATCAGTGCTGCGGATGCTCCAATCATAGCTGGAATATCAGGATCAATTTCGGTATCCAGTGAAACGACTGTGGCGATTATCTGAACTTCGTTAGTGAACGCCTTGGGAAACAGTGGGCGAATCGGACGATCGATCAATCGACATGTCAACGTCTCTTTCTCAGTTGGGCGCCCCTCTCGCTTGAAAAAACCACCCGGAATTTTACCGGCTGCGTAGGTACGCTCCTGGTAGTTGACTGTCAGCGGAAAAAAGTCACGGCCTTCAGCCGCCTCTTTTTGTGCCACACATGTAACCAAAACTGCCGTATCGCCCATGCTGCACAAAACTGCGCCAGAGGCCTGACGGGCAATTTCACCGGTTTCCAAAGTGACGTTGTGGTCACCGTATTGAAAGACCTTTTTAATGGATGTCATCAATAATCCTTAAGATTTTTGGGTGGTTTTTAACGAGGAATCTATCGTCGAAAGAGAAACTCTGAACACAGCCAATCCCATGATTTCTTTCAATTGGCCTCAGTATAAAGTGTGCTTAGCGACGCAGGCCAAGACGTGAAATCAGATCGCGATAGCGATTCAGGTCTTTTTTCTTCAGGTAATCGAGCAGCTTACGTCGTTGGCTTACCATTTTCAGCAGCCCCTGACGTGAATGATGGTCATGCGCATGCTCTTTGAAATGACCGGACAAATGATTAATACGGGCGCTCAATAGCGCAACTTGTACCTCTGGAGAACCTGTATCTCCCTCAGCACGTTGAAAGTCTGTAACGACCTTCTGCTTGGCTTCAGCATTTAGTGACATGTATATCTCCCAAAATTTACAAAATACTACACAGCTTTTAAGCGGCGTATTTTACCGCTGCATGGGGCCTGAAACAAGCATGTAATCGTCCCTATCTAAATAAAAACAGGGATTTGGGATATTCTCATGTGCAGATCAACCGTTTTGGGGCAACCCGGCCGTCATCCAGGATATGACCGACGCCCAAAAACTCCTCCTCACTGCCATAAAGCTTAACCAATCCAGCTGTCGGCGCCCTTGGTACCAGCACCGCCTGGCCATGGCGCAAATAATAAACCATGTCTTTTGACAAAGACACATGCGGCCAATCTTGCAGAGCCATGTCAATCGGCAGCAGAAACTGGTCCAGTGTTTCTGCCGGGGCTTCTTCTCGGATTTGTGCCAGCTTTTCCAGGGTCAAGGCTCCTGACAACTCGAAGGATCCGGTCTTGGTACGACGTAACACTTTGACATGAGCACCACACCCAAGTTGTTCACCAATATCTTCAGCCAGGGTGCGGATATAGGTTCCCTTGGAACAGCGCACCTCCAGATCTAATTCGTCACAGCGGAAATTTAGCAAACTAATCGAATGGATCGTCACCCGCCGGGATTTGCGTTCAACCTCAATACCCTGCCGGGCCAACTTGTAGAGCGGCTGGCCATCTTTCTTAAGGGCGGAATACATCGGTGGCACCTGCTCAATCTCACCGATAAATCCAGACAATACCTGCTCAAGCATCTCCTGGGTCATTTCCGGAACAGTTCGAATCTCAGTTACTTCACCTTCGATATCAGCAGTAGTGGTTTTCTGTCCCAGTTTGATAGTGACCTGATAAGCTTTATCAGCATCAAGCAGATAGGCTGAGACCTTGGTCGCCTCTCCGAGACAAATAGGTAATAGACCGGTGGCGATGGGATCCAGACTACCAGTATGGCCGGCTTTTTTTGCGAAAAAGAGGCGTTTAACTCTTTGCAATGCGGTATTGGAACTTATCCCGGCAGGTTTATCCAGCAACAGGATGCCATTAACGTCTCTGCCTTTAGAACGACGTCGTGCCACACGAATACCTCGATAATTACTGCGAATAGTTATTTCTGTTTCGGCGCCATTGCGGCATCGATCAGGGCGCTCAAATTGGCACCCCGTTCCACAGAGGCATCATAAAGAAACTTCAGATGAGGAGTCACACGGATAGATAGACGCTTACCTAGTTCACGCTGAAGGAAACCTGATGCATGATTCAGTGCTTCCAGCACCTCTTCAACATTTTGCTCAGCCCCCAACACCGTGACGAAGACCTTGGCATATGCCAGGTCGCGGGACAATTCAACGCCGGATACAGTCACCAGTCCGACACGAGGGTCTTTCACCTCAAACTGAATCAACTGCGCCAGCTCACGCTGAACCTGTGCAGCGACCCGTTTGCTACGGCTAAACTCTCTTGGCATTTTGTTTTACGCTCTAAGGACCAGCTTACTCAATGGTCTTGGTAACTTCGATTCGCTCATAGACCTCAATCTGGTCTCCAGACTTGACGTCATTATAATCTTTTACACCAATACCACATTCAGTGCCTGCTTTGACCTCATTGACATCATCTTTATAACGGCGCAGGGACTCAAGCTCACCTTCATAAATAACTACATTGTCACGCAAGACACGAATAGGGTTGCTACGCTTGATCGTACCATCAACCACCAAACAGCCTGCAATTGCACCCAACTTGGGTGAGCGGAAGACATCCTTAACCTCAGCAAGGCCGATGATTTCCTCGCGAATCTCAGGTGACAACATGCCTGACATCGCATGTTTAACATCATCGATGATGTCATAGATCACGCTGTAGTAACGCAGGTCAACTTCATTGTCATGTGCTACACGTTTAGCAGATCCGTCTGCACGAACGTTAAAGCCTACCACGATCGCCTGTGAAGCGAGGGCCAGATTAATATCAGACTCGGTAATACCGCCAACACCACTGGATATAATCTTGACCTTCACCTCTTCAGTGGAAAGCTTGGTCAAGGAATCGCGCAATGCTTCTGCACTACCTTGCACATCAGCTTTTACTAACAGATTCAATGTACCGACTTCGCCCTCGGCCATCTGTGAAAAGACATTCTCAAG
>CALZIO010000076.1 GCA_945787785.1 uncultured Chromatiaceae bacterium | reverse complement strand
AGGAAGAAGTCGTCGTCGTATTCCGAATAGATCCAGAAGCGCCTGCAAATGATGCAACCAGCAGTACATCACGGTCAGAAACGGGAAAGTCAATTATGCACAGTTGTAACCGGCGTAATTAGTCCATTGCTTGCAAACCTATTTTTACACTATGCGTTCGATCATTGGATGCAGAGCACCCACCCATTGAACCCATTTGAACGGTACGCTGATGATGCGGTTGTGCACTGTGATACGGAAGCGGAGGCAGTAAAGCTGAAGTCTGAAATAGCTAAACGAATGGTGCAGTGTGGGTTGGAGCTACATCCTGAAAAGACGAAGATCGTCTACTGCAAGGATGCCAACCGTACTGGAGATTATGAACGCCATAGCTTTGATTTTTTGGGTTTCTGCTTTCGGCCAAGGCTTTCACGCAACAGGCAGGGTCTGTATTTTGTTAACTTCTCACCAGCGATTGCCCCAAAATCGAAGAAGGCAATCTTTTCGGAGATAAGACAGCGGTGTTTGCATAAAAGAAGTGATCTCTCAGTGAAAGAGCTAGCCAACATATTGAATCCTGTCGTGCGCGGCTGGATTGAATACTATGGTGCATTTTTCAAATCTGAGTTGCTATTTCTGGTGCATCATCTCGATAAGCTGGTTAGTCGATGGGTGATCAGGAAATACAAGAAGCAAGGCAGTAATTTCAAGAAAGCAGATAATTGGGTGAAGCGCATAAAAAGTGCAATGCCAAATTACTTTGTCCATTGGAGTCTGTTACGTGCTTGACCGAATGATAAGAGCCGTATGAATCGAGAGGTTCACGTACGGTTCTGTGAGAAGCTTGGGGGGAGGTTCCCCTTGCTTACTCGACCAATATGAATAACCCCTTCTAGCTGTATGGATTGGGCGTGATGACGAATCCTTTAATCCGGTTAAAGTAATAGCCTTTATTAAAGACAATAAGCCCATGGCAATAACACATATAATTGAAGGAGAAAATCACTTGTCTATTCTGCTAACCGCCTCAAAACATATAGGGCCTTGGATGAGAAATAATATTACAAAGCACAATTCACCTTGAAGAGATAGAAAGGCTAATTAACCCCGCCTTGCTGAGGGCTACTACCGAACCTTTGTCGTTCGGGAGTTGAGTTACCAGTTTCTGCGAACTAATTACTCATGAAACTATTGCTAGAGAATGGCTGGTAGATCGATCATTCACTGTCGCACCAAAAAAAAAGCCCCGCACTACAGCGAGGCTTATTTCTAGACTAGGATCGTCTTATTGCGGAACAACATTTACTGCACTAGGACCCTTGGCGCCAGCTTCGGTATCGAAATTCACGGACTGCCCTTCGGCCAGCGATTTGAACCCACTGCTTTGAATGGAGGAATGATGTACGAACACATCGGCACTACCGTCCCCAGGCGTGATAAATCCAAAACCCTTGCTATCGTTGAACCACTTAACTGTACCTGCAGCCATTTTTGTTACCTCTATGATTAATGAACAATGTATTAGTGTGCAAGTTACTGCTGCGAAATTACGGAAGAAATGCCACTCTA
Source organism: uncultured Chromatiaceae bacterium (assembly GCA_945787785.1). Taxonomy (GTDB): domain Bacteria; phylum Pseudomonadota; class Gammaproteobacteria; order Tenderiales; family Tenderiaceae; genus Tenderia. The sequence goes on along the minus strand of CALZIO010000076.1, from coordinate 8,470 downwards.
CACTGCGAGGAACGACCGAAAATGCTACAGGACAAAAACTGCAACTGGGCTAACCATAACCCATGCAAAACTAATAAGCCAGGCTTCATTTCTGTTCTATTTCACCACACATGATGTTGTTCCTGACAGGGGCGAGAAGCTGACGGTCAACGGCTGCTATGCCTACGACCGCCGAATGCAAAAGACCCGCTTCACGGGTCTTTTTATACTCACTTTCGTAGCCAGAGGATGGCAATCACAACGTTAAGACTTAATGTCCGAGAGTATCCCCGTATCGACAGTCCGGTCGTGGGACTCCTTGGACGAAACGTGTCCGCTGAATTTGTTCCTAGTGTGTGTTCCGTACTGGGCTGAGACAAAGGTGAAAGTCGGACGTGCCCATTATAGACATAACAAGCTACTCGACAGCTTTACCTTCAGAGTACTTCACCACAGTACCTTTTGGTTTGGCCCCCATGCTATGGGCAGTAAAGATCGGCACGGCCCCTAGATCTACACCCGCCGCAGAGGTAATATCTGGCACACCAGCTGTATTACTTGGCACGACAGCCAAGAACATACTGATCTCCAGCGGTTTGATGTAAAAGTTATTAGTTCCATCCGTTGCTGCTGTACCAGTAGGGATGTTAACAACCTTGGCGCTGATATCCGCAGTCATCTGCCAGTTATTCTTGGCCAGTTCATGGTACATATCAGGCAGGCCATGCATCCAACCATCAAACTGTAACGACAGTGTCTTGCTGCCAATAGTGATTGGATTCAACATGATTGGTTTATCAAGGATCTTGTAGTTAGCCGCAACACTACAATCTGGTGAACACAGGAATTGCTGCGTACCCCAACCACTGGTTGAGTACTCCCAGTTAAATTCCACAGGGCGAGCATAAGTTGTTGGAATACCATAACCATCTACCGTAATAACATTGCCCGCACTATCCAATGGTCGATTTGAGACATTGAAAGCTTGCAAGCCCCATTGGCCATCTGTCAACACGGTAGTAACAGCTGATTCATCAACATACTTTGTATTTGGATTGTCGGTCACATAAACCAACTTCATATAGTTGGAGTCAGGGGCATTTGTCACGAACGCATAGCGCAACTCAGGTTGCCATGGCGTAGCTAAGTAGCTTGTTCCTGTTGGTAGAAAATAACCCGCATTTACAGGGTTAGCCGCTGACTGAAGCTCGATCATTACATCAAAATCGTTTGCAGCAGTGCCTGTTATTGCTTTGCGTTTTACAACAACATTTGCACCTTGATTATTGATGTAATACTCACGACCGAGCTTAGGCTGGAAGGCAATATCACCATTTGCATCAAATGTTGGCGTCCACGTTTGCTGGTCAAAATTGGTCAGCGTTTTTTGAACCCAACCGGTACCGTTAAATTCGATATAAATCGAACCACCAACATTCACATTGAGATTGTCGCCATCGGCAGGGGTGTAAACGCCTGCGCCAGTGGGTGTTATACTGCCATTTTGCTGATTTCTAATCGCTGGGTAAAAACCTGCTTCTGTAAAAAAACCGCCATTTGTTGCAGGCGCGGCGTTCAAATAAACATATTCAATATTACCACCGTTACCGCCACTTAATGACTGGTCCCAACGGCCAACTTTGACGTGCTTACGATCTCCTGCTGTAACTACCAGACTGTCAAAGTCAGTAAAATTGGAAACCACCTTTACAGTGTCGTCAGCAAAATCGCGACAGGTTGGAGGACTAGTCTGCCAATCTTGATAACCTTCACAAAACTTCCAGGCACTGCCAGCGTTATCCCAGCGCAGGTCATAATTTTTATTAGTAAATGTTTCAACCGGAATATTCTGAATATCGGCTAATGAACCATCAACCAAAGTACGTTTGGTCAAAGTGCCGTTGAATTTCGCCGATGCTACATAATAGGTCTCAGCTGTTGAATTTGGACCACGATCATCGCGTGTAACAGTTGTGACAGCTGCAATACCATTTTGCGGATCACCGCCCCAGAGTTCATGCCGTCCCTCGCTGGCGGCCATGGAGAGCGAAGCGAGGGCCGCTAGTCGCCGATAGGCCACGCTGTCTGCCCTTTCGTAGTTGTGAGCGATAGCGAGCGACGAAGAAATGCAGGAGCAGCTTTAGTGGCCGTAGAGTCATTGTGGTAGCTGTGTTGAGCGCAACGAGTGAACGGTAGTGAGCAAGGTTGTGCGAAAACGCAGCGGACGCAGGACGGTCGGGGCAAAAGGAATCAGCTGTCGCGTAAGTGAGTGAATTTTTGGCATGGACGCCAAATAATTTTTAGCGAAGTAGCGACACAATCGGCCAGGCACCATAGTAGGCATGCTCGCTATAACCACCAGCACTAAAGGCAACGGGAAAACCGAAGGAAGTGTGCTTCTCAACATCGTCACCAGCCGAGACGCCTGTGGCTGTTGGTGCTTCATCATAAAACAGGCCATAACGGTGCGTCATTTCTACGGCATTGTCCGGATCACGGTCTTTATATACAGCATCGGCGGTGCCATTTGTGGTGTCATCGTCAACAGCGAGATACTCTGCGTTATAGGCATATTGCGCCTCTTTTACTGGTGGTGGGCTACCTTCACTACAGCCGTTGTCACCACCTGACCAGCATGATTCCCAATCAGGGTAAGACACTTTACCGTAACCTTCAGTACCGGAGCGGACCAAGATACCCTTCATCTCACTATCAAAATCACCCATCCCTTTTTCATGCACTTTAATGCTATTCACACCATCAGCATCAATGGTAGATGAGGCAACAAAATAGTTGCCCACTGAATCATTAAAACTTACATTCATCTCCCACACGCCGTAATCGGCGAAAGAACCATCTGCATTTATAGTGGCGGCTTGCGTAATCAGGAATTCTGCTTTTACAAGTTGAGTCCCTCCCGGATTGTCACGATCAGGCTCTTCAATCCAGGCCAATACACGATTCACATCAACGCCATTTTTCACAATCATGCGTGAATCGATAACCCAAGGTTCAAGGGTTTTTACTTCACGGCCATCCTCGTCATCTATCCAGGCCACCATAGCCGTATAAGGGCCGGCATTAACATTTGTCGCATCGGCATAATTGGTCTGACTGATTGCACCCAGTACTTCCTCGATGATTTCAAACTGTTCCAGGGCGCGCTCTTCAACAAAGTTTATGGTCTGGGCCTTGCCATAATCTGAGCTTGGAGCCAGATCAGAGGATGCCCGACTAAATGAGCGCAAAGCGCTATTCAAACTTCTTATAGAGCCTGCAGATGTACTGGTGCTAACTGGCACTGCCGATATCTCTGATGGCAGGCTAAAACCTGTCGTAGTAGCTGGAATGTTCTCACCGTCGGAATTAGTTGAAACGACAGGGTCAGCAGAGTCAGCAGAGTCAGTAGAGTCAGTAGAGTCAGTAGAGTCAGTAGAGTCAGTAGAGTCAGTAGAGTCAGTAGAGTCAGTAGAGTCAGTAGGAGGCGAGGTTATAGAGAGATTAGAGGCTGCTGCGTCAGGCGCTGCAGTTAATTCTTCACCACAACCTACCAACGCCAACGAAACTGCAATTGCAATGCAATTCAATAAAAACTTATTTTTCATAAATACCCATGGTAACGATTGGGAGCAAAATATTTTTACAATTCAAATTTTGAAGTATTCCAAGTTATAGTCACGAAATTCAACTTACTCGTAGTATTAGATTGGGCTTGCTCAATCACTGAAGTAACTTCGCTCATTACCCCCACCTTCTATTTAATATAATTAACCACACGCACAATATTCACTACGATCTACTGATAGATCATTAGAAAATTGGTGTTATCTCCGGCAATCTAAATGCGTCTTGAGACATTTAACTTGCTGTGAAATTTGGGAATGGCACGGGATAAATGTATTTTTTGAATATTACTAACAGTGAATTTTGATTGAATGATTGCCCCCAACACTGCTAACTGCTTATGCTCACCTTATAAAAGAACCTGAACTATACCATTATTTATATGTGTTTTTCTAGTGGAATTTCCTGCTCACAGATTTAAGAGTCGCTTGACATTGAGGCCCACAGAGCTTTTGACGTGCCTTGTCGAAACCTATGCTATTAGAGTTCGAATCTCCCAACTTAAAAATGGGGTTTCTAAAGATTTGAGAGCTAAAAGGTATAGCTGCTTGGTTATACTGGGTCAGTGAAAATACACTGCACCAATAAAAAAGTCAGGATTAACTTGCTGCTCATTGACAATAGGTAAATGGCTCCCATTGGCACCTTGAAGTCGTGTAGGGTAGGTTTTACGCACCAATAAGTCTAAACACTTAGAGGAATATATGAGTCAACCAGAGTCAGAAATTGCATCCGCTAAAACAGGTGTGCTTAAGCGTTTTATTGCGCTTTATCATCCGCGCACCATTAAAGAGAAGGGCTTGGTCTGGAGTGTGGGTTTGAGCCTGGTTACCTATGCGCTAGTCTGTGTGCTGTTGAGTTTTTATTGGGGGCAGGAGCCAGCATTGTTTGATGTGAAGCAGAATGCGGTTGCGTATTCAAATAATGATGACTCCAAGGTGGTGGTCGGGACGACCACAACGGCGGCGGTGATTCGCGCAGCACGTACGTTGCTGGATAAGCGGGGTGGCTACCAAAGCAATGACATTACGCCGCCGACAGTGATGATGGACAATATCCCCAACTGGGAGTTTGGTGTGTTGGTGCAGGTGCGTGATATCTCGCGTTCACTGCGCAATGATTTGAGTCGTTCGCAATCACAATCGACCGAGGATGTGGACTTGGCTCAAGCGGAGCCGCTGTTCAACTTCCAAAACGATAGCTGGTTTCTGCCGTCGACGGAGGGGGAGTATGAGAAGGCGATTGTGCATCTCACGGCCTATCTTGAGCGACTATCGCAGCCGAGTGATCAAAATACCCAGTTTTATGCCCGTGCCGATAACCTGCGCGATTGGTTGGCGACGGTTGAGAAACGTTTAGGCAGTTTGTCGCAACGGCTGAGTGCCAGTGTGGGCCAAATGCGCGTCAATACAGATCTTGCCGGGGATTCTAGCGCCAAGCAGTCGACATCACGCCCGGATGAGATGGAGGTGAAAACCCCTTGGCTTGAGATTGATGATGTCTTCTACGAGGCACGCGGCACGAGCTGGGCACTGATCCATTTTATGCACGCTATTGAAACCGACTTCGCTGAGGTCCTGGAAAAGAAAAACGCCATGGTTTCATTGCGTCAGATTATTCGTGAATTGGAAGCTACGCAGGATATGGTGTGGAGCCCGATGGTGTTAAACGGAGGTGGCTTTGGTTTGGTGACGAACTATTCGCTCGTGATGGCAAATTACATCTCACGTGCCAATGCGGCGGTGATTGATCTGCGTAATTTACTGGAGCAGGGGTAGACTAAATAATATAAGTAAGCGCGACAATCCCAAGTACATCGCTGAATGTACTGTTTTCCTCTACCGGCTTAATACGCGAATCAGCCAGGTAATATTACACAATTTTTATGTAAATTCTTCCATAGAAAGACATCCACAGATTAAGCAAACATTAAGTCGTGTGAACACACACAAACCTGCTTTCTACTAGAGGTATCGTAATTTAATGACATTCGGACCATATGGAGGAAACAACAATGATGAAGCATGTAATGCTTTTATTGATAGTGACTGTATTTGGCATGCAGTCAGTCCTAGCTGGCGATCCAGAACTGACAACGCGTCCACCACCGGCGGGAAGTGCCGGTTCTGCGCCAGCGGACATCGAAATACCCCCCGTGGGTGGTGGCAAAGTTGAATTAGAGCCCATCGAAGGGCCGACGGTTAGTCGTGAAGATGCGCCCGGAAATAAATTTATGCACAATCCTGCCTGCGACCGACCCAATGTCAACTGTTAGTGTGAGCGTGTTGCTCTATTTATGAAAATGGAACGGCCCGCACAGGCGGGCCGTGTCAAACACTACAATAACAACGAAACACCGCGATTCTTTATCTTCATCAACTTAAATAATCCTTATCTGTCGATGCAGACGTCATAATTCTTGTGACAAAGGAAGACGTCATGGCACGAACCAGTGCGCTGTAATTTAATTGGAAGATGACTTGTGCACCTACCGATAGTTCGGAGCGGTCAGACTCTAGGATGAGGTGGTCACTGCTGGCTCCCATGATGTCGATTCCAGCAGGGGCAATCAGACCGTACGGATCGATATCCTGCTGTCCGACAGCAAGGATGGCTTGCGTGACCAAACCCCGGTCGGTAACTGCTGGCGCCTCTCCGAACGCGGTTTGTGCGATCGTACCCGATGGCTGTGATGGCTTAACCTTTGCTTCGATCACTTCGGCACTCAGCGTGATTGCATCTGTATGCAGTCCGTCGATCGGTTGCCGATGGAGTGTTTCGCATCCAAGCAGGATCGCTTCGCCCAGGCGCAGATCGTTGACCCGGCCAATCGCTGCACCGCTTAATGCCCACTCCAGGTTGGCAGAATTCCCTCCCGATACAATCTCTAACGTTAGACCGAAGGTTGCCTCGAGAGAGTCCGCCAGGTCAGATAATTTCGCCATATTTTTGCTATCTGGCGACACTCCAGATCGGCACGCGAGGTTGGTACCGATACCTTTAACCACGATATTCGGTAAGCTAAGCGTCTCTCGTACGGTGTCTATCAGATCGTCTGGCATGATGCCCTCGCGGAGGTCTCCCAACTCGACCATGAGGATCACCCCGTGGGTACGATCCGCCTTTTGCGCTTCGACCGAGAGCTTTCTGATGACCTCGATTTCAGTGTTGCAGCTGACATCGGCATGCATCACAACCCGTTTTGCCTGGCTCAGCATCGGTGAACGAATCATTGCCATCGATGCAGGCACCTGCGCAAACCGCATTGCTTCGATATTTTCGACACGAGAATCACCCAGAGCTTTCACGCCCGCCCGCAGCATGGTGGTTGCAATCTCAGCAGAGCCAAGGGTTGCCTTGGTCACACCAGTCACCGATATACCACGACAGGCTAGTCGCTTAACCAGTGTGCTGGCATTATGGTAAATTTTGTCGAGGTTGATCTCCAGCCTCGGTGCGGCCATCATGCGTTGGCTGCCAGTTTCCCCTTGAGACCTGGAAAGGCAGTCAGCACCATGTCCACCAACCGCTCTGGCGAACGGGTCAGCGCATCTGTGACCGGAACATCAAGTTCCTGCTCATATTGCGTGATGGTCGCACTGACCTCGATGTCGCTCATCTTCTCGTGATTGATTGTCAGGCCAATGATTTTTGTATCTGCAAAGGTCTCGATAAGATTGATTTCGCTGGCAGGTGTCGGCATCGCCATTTTTTCAAAATCACAGCGTACACTACGACCTGGAGCATGCTGTAACACAAATCCATCTGGGCAACTTCCGCGGAGGATAAAGGACGAGGAGGAGAAGGCGGGATGACTCAGTGCGCCTTGCCCCTCGACAACGATGACGTCGGGATTCTCAATTTCGAATGCCTTGACGATGGTTGCTTCCAGCTCGCCAGCGCAGAATTGTGACGGGATGGCATCAAGCGCGACGCCGTAGCGTGCCCCCTGGGTTAAACCGGTTTGGCCGGTGCCGATCATCACAGTTGTTATGCCGGAATCATTGAGGGCGCGGGTCAAGATGGTGGCTGTGGTTCTTTTGCCGATCGCACAGTCGGTACCGAGCACAGCAATAACCGGGCAGGTGACCTCGGCGATCCGCCCACTGAACATCTGCAGGTCTTTCTTGGCGCGGGGCCTTCGTACGTCGACAATCTCCACCTCACTCGCGATGCAGGCTGCCGCAAAGACCGGGTCATCGTTCAGAAATTCGTGCAGGCCGTTGACGATGTTCATCCCATGGCTCATCGCCTCAAGAACAATACCGCGTTCATGTTTCGATAACATGCCGCTGGATGGTGCCATGCCGAAAATGAAGTAATCGGGCACAGAGCCAGCCTGTTCCAGTGCATCATCGAGGTCGCGACAGATCGGAATAGCATTAGGCTTGTTGTCAAGCACCATGCCAGTATCAAGGCCAGCTTTTTCGCTGTCGATAACCGAAATGATTTCATATTTCTCTGAACGCCTGATCAGTCCATTGGCAGTTTTGCCATCAATATCGCCAAAGTTCGCTTCACAATAAACAATTGCGGTGGCGACGCGTGGCATAGTTTCAGCGGCTTGAGAGGGTACGGAAATCGATACTTTGTTCTTGGGAACAGACTTAAGAGAGATTTTAGTCGCGTTCAAGGACACGACGGGGGGAACTAGTAACATAGCTACTCCTTTGAGTATAAGGTCTCAGAGGAGGCGACGGGATCGTGCTGGCCAGAATTGGCCAATTGTCAACGGGTAGTCCCAACTAAGCAGGGTGAAATCGTTCTAACCCACTTCCGCAACAAGTTCAGCAGTTTAAGCAAAATACTGGACACACCAGCGGTAATGCGGTACAACGTATCTGCATTGTACATCAGGCAAGAAGGC
>CALZIO010000075.1 GCA_945787785.1 uncultured Chromatiaceae bacterium | reverse complement strand
GATAGTGAACCTGGCCCTAAAACCTTATGGATTGGATTGCAGAGAGCGCGAGATTTTGCCTTAGCATTTGAGGTGCAGAACGCAATGCGGAAATCCAAGATTTGTGTGTAACGATGTGCCCGCAAGGGGAGAGGGAACTATATGGGGGTAGTAGTAAGTTACATCTGAAACAACCGAGCCGATTCAAACACCTGATTAGCTAGTTTATGACCATCGACCACCAGACTGCGTTTCAGAACGAAATCGAACAGCGGTGGATTGTAGCGACGAATCTGCGACAGTGTTCTGCCCTCTTCTTCTTTTAAGAAACCGGCATTCACATATCGCGACACTGAAAACAGCGGCATGACGCCCGGCAGGGGGTAGTCCGATCCATTGATCAAACGCTCATGCCAATCTTCACGCTCATAGATCGTTTTAATGGTACCCAGATCACGATTGACCTGGGTAAGGGCTGATATCTCACCAAACAGCAGACCGTCATAATTCCGGTCATCCATCAAGCGGGTGAAGAATTCAATAAAGTGGCGTTCCTCCCCTTTAGGCCCTTTGTCGATATCTGGGCCTGTGCCAATCGAGGCACAATGGGCAATGATGACCTTCACGCCGCGCTCCAAAGGATAACGCAGCAACAGCGGATGATTAAGGTGATGGGTCTCTGCCACACCCACCGCGTATTCCGCCCCGGCATGGCTGAGTAGTGGAATATTATGTTTGATCAAGGCATCGTAAAAGACATCACAGCGTTTGGATGAAGGATCCATGCCCATGGCCGCCGGTAACCATTTAATCGCCCTGGCGCCATTGGCAACCGCCCACTCCAGTGCCTCTATCGCATCTTCACGATAAGGATGAATGGAAGCGATCCATTCAAATGTTTCCGGATAGGTTTGATGGATCTTGGCGGCGTATTCATTGGGCACATGAAACTGACTTTGCGCTTTATCAAGCACGCCATTTTCATCGTAACGATAATCAAATGCCAGCAACATGTAGCGGCTATCTGGATGTATTCCCTGCTGTAAAAACCTAAGACGCGCGATGAATTCCTCATCCACATTCTCTGCTTCGTCAGTGCAGCTTGAATTCAGATAAAACTTGAATTGGGTTAACTGGATTGGATGTAGAATCGACTGCATGTCCGGGTTAACCCAAACACCACTGTCACTGTCACCCGTACCGACCAGGTGGACATGACAGTCCCACATCAATTTCGGATCTATGCCCTGCCAGGCCGATTGCACCAGCTCGTGTTGCAACAGTTCTTCCGGGATTGGATCTGACGGGCATGGATTCCAGATGCCCTGATCGGGCCAATAACGCCACCCTAAACCTGCCACACCTGTAACGCCAAGCAAACCCAGAAACTGTCGTCTATTCATCTTCTACCTGTGGTAAATCTTTGTCTATCGAACCAGTATCAGGTGGCAAGCGCCAGGAAACAATTGCCGTTGCCACAAGAATAACAACACCCAACACGGCCATGGTCAACACAGGATCAGCGCCCCGATGTGCAGCATAAGCATAAAGCCCTGTGGCGACAAGCATCGATACATTCTCAAAGAAGTTTTGTACTGCCACAGCACTACCACTACCAATGGATTTATGACCAATCTCCTGCAAGGCAGCATTGATTGGTACCACGAACATACCACCGGCGACACCGATGCAAAACAGTGCCAGCCTGGCAAGGTCAAGCGTTGTGATGGAACTCAGTACGACTATCACAGCAGCCATGGCATAGGCCGCCATGCGTGCCCGGCGCAGATAAGCCATTGGAATAACGCGCGGCGCGATCAAGGCACCGACAGCAATGCCGACAGCAACAAACAGGGTTAATGCGGCAATCTCGGTGCTGTTGGTAATCATTAACACCACCGGTGCCCATGCTACTAATAGAACACGTAACACGGTCGCAGAAGCCCAGAACAGACTCACGCCCAAGGTGGCAAAACGCGCACGAGGCGTTGCCAGCAGCCCCTTACACATGGAAACAAAATGGGGTAATGCCGCTGGCCTTTTTGCTGTGCTGCGCACAGGTAGACGTGACACCAGCAACGCGGCCAAAGCTGAGACGATATAAAGCCCAATCACAAGGCCAAAGGCAAGTTGAATTGATTGATTGGCAACATAAGCACCAACCAACGTGCCACCTAGTATCGCGACAATGGTTGAGCCTTCAATATAACCATTGGCCTTGACCAGCATCGTTTCATCCACCAGTTCAGGCAATATGCCGTATTTTGCTGGGCTATAGAGTGCCGCACCTATACCAATCACGGCATAGGCCAGCAAGGGTTCCAGACCAATCAATAAAGCAAAAGCACCCACTGCCTTGATCAAATTGGCCTGCCATAACACATCCTTTTTTGATCGAGCATCGGCGAACGAACCTACCCATGGTGCCAGCACAACAAAGGCAACCAGAAATGCTGCCTGCAAGGCAGGCACATACCAGTTGGTCGAAGTACTCTGTTGCATCACCATGGTGATGGCAGCGAACAGCACGGCGTTATCGGCAAAAGCAGTAAGAAACTGCGTCACCAGGACCTTATAAACATCCGGCTTCATGACAGCGATTCTGCCAAGGCCTTGGACTTGATGTAATCAATCTTACCGGTGCCCAGCAGTGGGATTTCTTTTACCGAAAATACCTGACGTGGCAGATTGATTTCACCTATACCCTCTGCACGTGCTTGTTCGGCCATGGCGGAACGCTCTGCAGATTTTGCCTCAGTGAGTAACACTACCTTCTCTCCCTTGCCTTCATCTTCAAGCGCAACGGCCGCATGTGTGACATCAGGCCACACTTTGCTGGCCAGATTTTCGACCACAGTCAGAGAGACCATTTCGCCAGCCACTTTGGCGAAACGTTTCACCCTGCCCTGTATCGTAATAAAACCATTTTCATCAAAAGAGATGATGTCCCCAGTGTCGTACCAGCCTTCACCATGATCAGAGACAGGCGGCACCAAGACACCCGGGTTATCATTTAATAAATAACCCGACATGACATTGGGGCCACGCACATACAGGCGACCGCCCTCATCCAGCCCTGGCACGGGCTCCAGTTCATATTCCATGCCTGGCATCAAACGACCCACCGTGTCAGGAAGATAATCCATCGGTGAATTAGCTGCCACCACAGGGCTACACTCTGTGGTGCCATAGCCTTCAAACACACGCAGGCCAAACTTTTGCTGCCACATCTCTCTGACATCTGCTTTCAGTTTCTCCGCCCCGGCAAAAACATAGCGCACTGAATAAAAATCATAGGGATGGGCAGATTTGGCGTAACCGGAAAGAAAGGTATTGGTGCCAAACAGTATAGTAGCGCTAACATCATAGGCCACTTCTGGGATGACACGATAATGCAAGGGCGAAGGATAAAGCACCGTCTTCATGCCACTCATGATCGCCAACAGTGTGCCGCCCGTCAGACCAAAAGAATGAAACATAGGCATGGCATTCAATACTATGTCATGGGCATTAAAGTCAAAACGCGTAGTAAGTTGTTTGATATTCGACAGCAGATTTCTGTGCGATAACACTACACCTTTCGGTACACCCTCTGAGCCTGAAGTGAACAACACCACTGCCGGGGCATCCGGATTTCTATCAAAATCCGTTTGGCTTTTAATTAGTGAGTCAAGCTTGCTGCTGATAAATGCTTTAGCCTTATCGCTTGCGGAAATTTCAGTGGCTATATCTTCCAGGTAAATGATTTCTACTTTTTCCGCCAGGCCTTTCACAACCTCTTCAAGCTTGGAACGCTCAACAAAAAGCCTTGAGGTAATCACTACATTCATGCTCGCAGTTTCACAAGCTGAGACTAACCCTGCTGATCCGACTGTGAAATTAAGCATGGCTGGTACGCGGCCATAGGCGATCAAACTCCAGAAGGTCACTACTGTGCTTGCCATACTGGGCAGCAAGACACCGACATTGTCTCCTTTGGCCGTGCGAGAACAGAGTTTCTGCCCCAGCAACATAGATCTAAGCAACAGGTCATTGTAGGTCAGTGGATTTTTCAACGGATCATCGACTACCACGTGGTTGCCACCGTAAATATTTCTGGCATCGAGAAGACCTTTAAACAAGGTAGTATTATTGCTTTCCGCCTGAAACATCATTTCGGTCATCAAATCAGACAACAGCTTGCCAGCATATTCACGCTGTTCACGCCCCTGCACATTTTCAGGCAATTCAATTTTGCGCGGCGGCATCACGGTCAAGGTGATTTTGGGAAACCAGCGCAGACGCACCTTGCCTTTCAATTTGGAAAATGGTGTGAAGCGCGCACCGTCAATAGCCACCGGCAAAACTTGCGCACCGCTTTTGATTGCCACAAGACCGGGGCCATTATAAATCTTCATCAATGAACCAGTGACGGTGATGCGTCCTTCGGGAAAAATGACGATGCGGCCACCTTCATTTAAACGCTGTATCAGGCCACGGATGGATAAGGGATTGGTTGGATCGAGTGGAAACATCCCCACGAGGTGCTTGATCTTTTGCACATACCAACACTGGTGCTGATGGGTATTAATGGCAAAGGTAACCGGGAAAGGCAAAAACAGGAACAGCAACAACGCATCAATAAACGATGTATGGTTCGCAACCACAATCACCTTGTCATCCAGGCCAGTTAAATATTGCTCCCCTTTTATCTCAACCTTGTAAAGACGTGACAACAACCAGCGCAACATTGAAATGATTAATTGCATTATTTACTCTCCCTCAAGAAACCAGCTAAGGAAGCTCTGAACAAGTCATTCTGGCACCCAAAGGGCATAAACGAAGGCCAGAATCCAGTAACTTTCTAAATACACTGGACTCCGGCCCTTGTGCCCTTTGGGTATACGCCGGAGTGACGAATTGTTACTTATTCAGAGCTTGCCTAAATAATTAGATACCAAATCTTCCACCAGGGATTGAACTTGTATTTCATCCGGCAGATGTAATTTATTAGTCATATAGAGCACACAGATTCCATGCACGCCACTCCAAAGAGCTCTAGCTGACATAACGGCTTTTTTTCTATCAATATTAAGCCGTGATGTCTGCTGTTCTACCAGGGCAAAAATCTGATCAACACGCTGCTGAAACCATTCCGGCGCTTGCTGCCCCTCTGGCAAATGATGTTCAAACACAGCATTCCAACGATTTGGATTAGCCATGGCATATTCAATATACGTTTGTGCCAATATCTGTAGCGTTGCTTGTGGATTGTCACCCTCTACAACCGTGACCTGAAGTTGCTGATACAACTCATCCAGGGTCACCGCGTTGGCATGCAAAATCAGGTCATCCAGATTCTCAAACACCATGTAGAGACTGCCCACGGTGTATCCGATTTGATTAGCCAGCTTACGTGCGCTCAGACCCGCCAGGCCTTCTTCTTCTATCAAACCTTTGGCGGCACCCAGCACCATTGACTTGATCTCTTCTTTACTGTGTTCACTTCGTCTTGCCACGAAAACCTCCAACTAATTAAACGACGTTTAGTTTTATTAAACATCGTTTAATTGTCAAGACGATTTTGATGAATGATATTAGCTGTTGTTTATCTAGGTTTAGAAAAACCTCGATCGGTTATTTAATTCGCTGAACCAGGGGTACGGATCATGATTCTTGTTCTATATTTAGAATGTGGGGTAATAACGATTCAGATCCTCACATTTTACAAAAATAACAACGCCAATCATGGATGCGGAGGAACTATGGAAGATGTTTTCAGCTTTACCGATGAATTAGGCCCAACAAAAGTCATTCACGTCCACGAACCCTCCGTCAAACTCAAAGCCGTGTTAGTCATCGACAACGTCGCCAAGGGGCCATCGATTGGTGGCATACGCATGGCCGAGGATGTCAGCACTGAAGAGTGTATACGTCTGGCCCGTGCCATGACCTTTAAAAATGCCGCTGCTGGCCTACCACATGGTGGTGGTAAAGCGGTGCTGTATGGCGACCCGAAAATGCCAAAAGCAGAAAAGCAACAGCTAATACGTGCCATGGCACAATCGCTACGTCATATCGAAGAATACATCTTCGCCCCGGACATGGGCACCGATGAGGAATGCATGGCCTGGGTACGTGATGAGATTGCGCGAGTCGTGGCCTTGCCACGTGAGATTGGTGGTATTCCACTGGATGAGATCGGCGCGACTGGCTGGGGCCTAAGTCATGTAATCGATGTCGCATTGCGTCATTGCGACTTTGATATTGAAGGGGCACGTTATGTCATCCAGGGATTTGGCGCGGTAGGCAAGAACACATCTCGCTTTTTATCTCAGAAAGGTGCCGTATTGGTTGCGGCGGCTGACTCTAAAGGGGCGATCCATAATCCAGACGGCATTGATGTACAGGCCCTGGTGAAATTGAAGCAAAACGGCAAAGCTGTGGCGGATTATCCGGATGGCGAAGTGATTGATCGTGATGCGGTAATCGATGTGGAGTGTGATATCTGGATCCCGGCTGCCCGTCCTGATGTCATCAATGAAGACAATGTTCATCGCCTTAATACCAAACTGGTCGTGGAAGGTGCCAACATCCCCTTCACTCATGGTGCTGAACGTTATCTACATGAACACGATGTGTTATGCATCCCTGATTTTATTGCCAATGCCGGTGGCGTCATTTGCGCCGCGATGGAATACCACGGCGCGAATGAGTCGGCTGCTTTTCAAACAATTGCAGATAAAGTCACGCGTAATACAGAACTGGTTCTGAAGTCGGTAAAAGAGAAACAGATCCTGCCGCGCCAGGCAGCCATGGAACTCGCCAGTGAGCGGGTTAAGAAGGCGATGAGTTTTCGGCGTTATTCCTTGTTCTCGACCGCGCCTGGATCGGTATAACCGTAGGGACAGCACCATGTATAGAATTCGATTCCATGGCCGCGGCGGCCAGGGAATGAAGACAGCCAGCCGCATCCTCGGCAGCGCCTTGTTCCAACAGGGTTATGAGGTGCAGGATGCGCCACGTTATGGTGCTGAACGGCGTGGCGCGCCAATCTTTGCTTATGTCCGTGCCGCAAAAGTACTGATCAACGAACGCGGCATTATTCGCCACCCTGATCTGGTCATCGTCGCGGATGACACCTTGGTACCCATCCCCGCCGCCGGAGTGCTGGCCGGCATGGATCAACACAGTGTGTTATTCATCAATAGCTCAACCTCCGCAGATGAATGGCGTAGTCGACTTAACTTGACTGGACCAGTGCTTACCCTGCCCCTTACAGCTGATATAGAAGATCGTGCCGTGCCCTATGTGGGCGCAGCGTGTGCCGGGGCTGCAGCGTGTCTTTTGGGTGTCATTCCTCAGCAGTCCCTTGCGAAAGCGATTGAAGATGAGTTGAGTGAACATGGTGCTGAAGTAGTCAGAAAAAATCAGCAGAAAGCGGCACAGGCCTTTGAAGCCATAGCTAAACATACTGGCATAGTGAGCGAAGCAGAAGATATCTCGGCGCATGATTATGTTGACCCTGGCTGGCTCGACCTTCCCTTTGAACAGGCCAGCATCTCAGCCCCCACCATCCATGCCGGCCTGACCAGTGTCGAAGTGAAAACCGGTTTGTGGCGCACCCTGAGACCGGTGATCGACTATGAACGATGTAATAAATGCTGGTGGGTGTGCAGCAGTTTTTGTCCCGATGGCGCGATTAATGTCAGCAATGATGGCCAACCTGAAATTGACTACGATCATTGTAAAGGCTGCATGGTTTGCGTGGCCCAGTGTCCACCCCATGCCATCGAGACCATCCCGGAACAACAGGCATTACAACGGGAGGAACAGACATGAGCAGGGCCTTGTTGACCGGCAACGGCGCCGCGGCCTGGGGGGCACGTCTGGCACAGGTGGATTACATACCCGCCTTTCCCATCACACCACAGACAGAGATCATTGAGAATCTTGCCAAGTGGATCGATACCGATGAGATGGACAGCCGTCTGGTTACACTGGAGTCGGAACATTCCATGATCACTGCCGCCGGCGCTGCCGCCGCTACTGGTGTGCGAGTCTTTAGCGCCACCTCGAGCCAGGGATTGCTGTACGGCATGGAGATGCTATACACCGTGGCTGGCTGGCGCGCGCCTTTTGTTCTGGTGAATGTTTCGCGCGGTCTGGCAGCACCAATCACACTTGAGTCAGATCACAATGACATTTTGGCGGCGCGCGATTGTGGCTTCTTGCAGATTCACTGCACTACCTGTCAGGAGGTATTGGACAGCACCTTGATTGCTTATCGCCTGGCGGAACATCACTCCGTGCGCCTGCCGGTCATCGTCAATCTTGATGGCTTTTATCTCTCTTTTACCCGCGAACCTGTAGAACTACCCGATGCTGAGGCGGCAGCCAAGTTTGTCGGCAACTACGATGCGGAAAATGTCCAATTTCGAGCCAGCGCGCCGACCAGTCAAGCGGTAGCCGTGTTAGGTGGTACACCCTACTCCTATTTTCGTTACGAGATCCACCTGGCAGCGCAACAAGGCTTGAAGGTTTACGATGAAGTGGCAACAGAGTTTGCACAACAATTTGGCCGTAAGCATGAAGCAGTTGAAGCCTATCGCTGTGATGATGCTGATTATGTGTTTGTCATGTTAGGTTCTTTTGCTTCAAAGGCCAAGGCAGCAGTAGACCAACTGCGTGATGCAGGCTGGTCGATCGGACTGGTAAGGCCAAGACTATTGCGCCCTTTCCCCGCTGAACGTTTCTATCAACTGTTAAAAAGCAAAAAAGGCGCGGCCGTGATCGACCAGAATATTTCGATGGGCAAAGGTGGTGTGCTGCATTCCGAGCTTGCGTCAGTCCTGTATGGAAAACCCGATGCACCTCCCGTGTTAACCAGTTTTATCGGTGGTTTGGGCGGACGCGATATCAGTCAGGAAGAGTTGTTCGAAATGGCCAAGGTCACCCGTGATGCCTATGAGAAAAGCGAAACACCCGCACCACGTCTGTTATTCACCCAGGATGAGATGCGCGAAGTCCACAAGTTACAGGCCGTGGCCCATGTGGAACGGCAGGAGTTGGAGAAAGATCATGAGTGAGGTACAAGAACGCTTTCATCGCATGAAGGATCTGCCCTCCACACATCTGCTGGGCACAGGCACTGCCATGTGCAGTGGCTGTGGTGGACTGGAGGCGTTACACGAAATCTATGATGTATTGGGTGAAAAAACCGTGTTTGTAAATGCCGCGGGCTGTATGACGCTGTTATCTGTGTATCCCTTTACTCCCTTCCGTGGTTCCTGGCTCTACACGGCCATGGCATCGGCTACGGCCGGGGCACAAGGTATCCGCGATGCCCTGGATATATTGAAGCAGAAAAAACAGATCACTGAGGAAGAGGATCTAGAAGTTGTGACCTTGACTGGTGATGGTGCCGCTTATGGCATGGGCATGGCATCGACATCTGGCGCCATGGAACGTGATCTCGATTTTATTTACATCTGCTACGACAACGAAGGTTATGGCAACACCGGCCAACAATATTCTGGTGCCACACCCCATGCTGCTAAAACTGCAACCAGTAAAGGGGCACGTGGCTTTGCAGGTTATAAAAAAGATCTATTCAGTATATGGACGGCACATAAACCAACCTACGTCGCCACAGTAATCGGCTCAGAACCACTCGACCTGGCACGTAAAATTGAAAAGGCTAGAAACTTAACCGGCCCGAGGATGATCATTGCCCTGGCACCTTGCCCAACAGGTTGGGATTATGATCCGAAACTGACTGTAGAGATAGGTAAGCTTGCAGTGAAGACCGGCATTTGGCCATTGAAGGAATATATTGACGGTGAGGTGGTTCACACCAAGGTGCCACGTCAACGTGTACCTGTTGAAGAGTATTTGAAACTTCAGGGGCGTTTTCGGCATTTGTTTGAGCCGGAAAGGAATGATGCGTTGTTGGAGGAGTTGCAGGCCAAGGTGGATAATTACTGGGAAGGTGTTTCATAGTTTTCACCCCCACCCTAACCCTCCCCCGTTAAGCACATCGTTACACACAAGTTTTTCTGGACACAGGATAGATGACCTGCTATAAATTTGCTGAAAGGCAAATGGAGGCGGGCGATGAACATCGATGCAGTGCCAACGATCAAGGAATGT
>CALZIO010000074.1 GCA_945787785.1 uncultured Chromatiaceae bacterium | reverse complement strand
ACTCCGTGTTACTCCCGCGAGCCAGTTCGTTTCACCGTGTTAAGCAACTACCGACTAGTAAGCTGAAATTCAGTAAATCAGTGATCAAAAGCTGGAGCCACGCCCTATTGCTGCCATTCGAGCAAGAGCACCGATTGAACCGTTACCCAGAATAATGTCGCCATGCGGTAAACCTTGAATGGTAGGCTCGAATTGCATAGCTGACTTTCTTCACGACCTAATTCCAATCGAGGTGAACCAATGGATTCATAGTTTCACTCGGCGTGATACAGTATTTGCGCCCTGCACCTTATTGCTTTGAGCCACTCAGTAACGAGTCTGTGTGCAGATTTCAGGGCCGTAGGTGTATTAACAGGAAAGGATCATAAACACCCACTACCCGGTATATCTCAACCAGCTCATGTCCCCAAGATTTCATTAGACTGCCGTCGCCGCCACCGATAACCGAGTAACGCGAGCACGCCAATAGTCATGAACACCGCAGGGCTCGGTTCTGGAACCACAGTGAGTATATAGCCCCGAAACTTCCCATTTGTGTATCCATACCCAACAATGTCCCCCGCATCATTGATTGCGGTTGCGTCCATAAAGGAGTCCCAACCCGCTGCGGTGCATTCAGCAAGTAGACATAAATCGTACATGACGCCGCTATCCCAGAGAAAGGCGCTGCCGTCCGCTTGGCCTACTACCAGCCCTGCATCGTTGATTGCATTGGCATAGGAATGGCCATCATTAAACGTGCCGAGATCTTGCATTGTTCCGTTTTGCCAAATGAATGCACGCCAGCTTTCGTTAACGTTTCGAGAAGAGCCGGCCACCACGCCCGAATTGTTAATATCGTCAGCCCACGATAAACTTCCTCCCAAGGTGCCTAAGTCCTGCACCGCGCCGTTGTTCCAGAGGGCCGCGTGTTGCGTACCATCTTGAACAGTAGACCAACCCGCGATCTGGCCTGCATCATTTATTCCGTTTGCCGTTGCACCGCCTCCCTCAAGAGTGTCCAGATCCTGCATTGCACCGTTAATCCGCAAAAAGGCAAGATAGTAATCTGACTGCCCTACGGTGTGTCCCGGGTTGTTGATGCTGGTTGCCCATGATCCATTGCCGCCCAAGGACCCTAGATCTTGCATGCTGCCTGATTGCCACAGAAACGCGTTCTGGGAAGTTGGGTCGGGTCCGGTGGCGGCTCCTCCTACGACTTGTCCTGCATCGTTGATGCCCGAAGCAGAAGCATAGTCCCCCCCGAGTGTTCCAAGATCTTGGATCGTGCCGTTTTGCCAGAGGAAGGCGCGCCCGTAGCCGTCAGCGTTCCGGATACTTCCGACAACTTGTCTGGAGTTATTGATAGCCCAGGGACCACTGTCAACACCGTTCATCGGTCCAATGTCAGTGATTTGGTAAAACGCTGCCTCTGTATTACCGGATATTGATGCGAAGAGTGTAAGAAAACAGACGCATATTGTGCGCCACGTATGTGGATTCATATAATATCCTCCGAAAAATTATTGCCCCATTTTTATCAACACCATGCAATTGAAATGATTGTTTGGAAAGTCAATTCCCAATACTCTAAATTGTTGTGTTTTTTCTATGCTGACTCATGGCTCACTTTGCTCCTATTCGATGTCCGTTCAACACCCACATATTGGCTCAATTGAAGTCGTTTAGGGCGCGGGGTGAACCATATAAATATTTGGTATTGTCAGGTCGAAACTGTTGCGCCTTCTAACTATGGTTATAGACCAGCTATTTCTTACACAAAAGCAAAAATCCAATATGCCAAACCGTTTGTTTATCTGTCATCGAGCAACTCACAACCCATCAATAATCACTCGACCGGTTAATGCAGAATTGTTTCCCGCAAAAACAGTAAGATCAGCGGTATCCGCTAGCACAATTCCGCCTTGACTTCTTCAGTACACTAAGAGTGAACGAGGCGTTTTGTTTAATGACTGGCTCATTTGCGAATTGATCGCTTCAGCGAATTTTTCGGTCGCATCTGGTGGAGCATTCCCATCAGTCTCCAGATCCAAGTCGAGCCAGAACGGCACTGTATTGCTAAGAATCCCCCATTCATCTACATCTGTAATCTTGACTGGATATTTTTCTGTCCATGACGTCAGCATTGAAATTTTTCGCGCTCTCTCCCATTCGAATTTTGTTTCTCCGAGTTGAACCTGGGCTACACCGAGGCGAACAATTTTTCCACGTTCGTTAAGATAGTATTTCTCTTTGTCTTCTGCACTAGCGGGCTTACGGTCGGTTGCGAACAATATACCTTTATAAGGAATTTTTTCGAGAGGACTATACACTGGCAGTGGATTAATCAGTCCATCGCCATAAACATCAGGTGCGGGCATGAGTTCGACCTGATCAACTGGCACGCCTGCACATCCGGTCAGTGAAACAAAACTTATCAACAATAGTATTCGGACAGGCCCGGTAATTTTACTGTAAACGATTCGAATCATAATAAGCACCAAATTTTTGTTACTGCGTTCGAACGTAAAAATTCATCATGAAACCTGGAATCCACTCAACCGCTCGAAACTTAATCCTGTCTCTACCTGGCTTGTACTGGCAAACGAATCGCCTGACCAGGGAAAACATCTTTCAATACCTTGGAGTCCTTAACCACGATGGTGCCGTTGACGACGACGTACGGGATGCCGGTCGCAGGCAAACCACCCTGCTGGATTGTCGAATTGTCACGCACGGTATCCGGATCGAAGATGGTGATATCCGCATCGGCGCCAACCTGAATTCGACCCTTAAAGGCCATCTGCGAAACGCCATTATCTTCGAGAAATTTAGCCGGCATATAGGTCATCTTACTGATGGCGGTCATCAGCGGCATCAACTGCTTCTCGCGGGCATAGCGCAATACGATGGAGTGAGTACCAGCAGCGCGCGGGTGGCCTTGTACGTCTTCATAGGCCAGGTTCCAGTCAAGAGCAATCTTGCCCGTTTTACTTACCGTCATTGGGAAAGAGTCACTGCCGACCGTACTGCCAGGATGTGCCAGTGCCTTCAGCATGTCATCTTCGGTCGCGCCATAGAACATCACCGAGGTACCCGGGGCGCTTTTTATTAACTCATCGTAACGTTCTTTGGTTAAAGGTTTGAGAGTAGCTGTTTCGATAATATCTTTATAGGTACGCCCCATGTTGGGTCCGTAGTTGTCCGGATGCAGGTAGTCCGCACCGACGATGGTGGCGCCGAAATTGTAGGGATAAATCTCTGCCACAACTGACAGCCCTTTTGATCGGGCATCATCCACTAATTTCAGAGCCTCCTGTGCTTCACCGAGTGCCTGCTGATGCATGTGTTGCAACATGAGCCCACCGCCGTATACACCGACGTTGGCCAGCAGCTCCTCGAAACCGAGAATACCGGTCGTGGGTGCCTGCTGACTTGAGAAACGCCCGTGCAGGAATACTGCCTTTCCGTACTTGCCGGCCAGTGCCTGCCAATTGCGCGTTTCGTTTGAAGTCACACCTTTCACGGCATAACCGACCGGCGCGCCTATGCCCAACGCCCCTTGCTTGAGTCCGTCCTCTAACAGTTGATTGATCTGCGCAATCTGATCCGCGGTCGGAACGGTGGCAGACCATTTCATATCCACAAAGGCGTGTTCGTCCTTGGCAAAGATATCAGTAGTAAGAATGCCGGTACGGGAGTCGTACTTGGGATTGAAGACTGTCTCGCGAACCCCCAGAGCCGATACAGTGGCACCATAGTTGGTCTGTGAACGGCCTTCCATGGTGTTATAAAAACGATCCACCGGGTAAGCACCCACTTCAAGGTCAAGAGGCGTGGTAACACCGTCACGCAACATTAACTTCTGACCGAACGGGTGATCAACAATGTGCACATGGGTATCGATGAAACCTGGCGAGACCACATGACCCTTAGCCCTGATGGTTTCCTTACCTTTTATCTTATCCTGGGTTATGGCAACGATCTTCCCATCCTTAATGCCAACATTTCGTACCGCATCAAGATTGGTTTCCGGATCCATGACGCGGCCATCAAGAATGACCAGATCATAGGTCTGGGCCGCACTCGCAGCCGCCGTGACTACCAAACCCAGTGAGAACAGCATACCGAACCATAAACGTATGTGTTTTATTTTATTCATGACTGTATCCTTATAAAAATATTATCATTGGTTTGCTTCTATCAGCGCATAATCCACTCTCAACTCATATGCTGGAAGTCTGCGACTATGGCACAGGAAAATCCGGTCATTTCACGCCAAAAGCCAAAATAACTTTGTGATGGAGACTGATAGGTCATGTGCCATTTTCGATTGAATCAAACTATTAGAGAGGTGCTAATCCTATGCTCCGTGAAGCTTGTACAAAGCCATTCCGATGGGGATGCGAAGGCCTGTCATGACATACCAGGGCGTCGCCGCAGGCAAAGCGGCAATCACCCATTTCTGGTTACGGTTGTAAAAGCGTTAGGCGACCAGCTTGAATGCGCATGGGTGGTGCCAAAGAAGATGTCTTACTCCGGATGAACCTGATCCTTACTGGTATCAAGTGGTCTTTTCTGCAGCTTGTTATGAAGCAAAAACGACCGGAAACATTAACCACATTAAGTGAAAAACATATCCGGTCAAATTACTTTTAAGTAGCGAACTGCTGATCAATTATCACCAAGCAAGTCTAGCGCATTATCGAAACTATTTACTGCTTTGTCATAGTGCCCCTGAGCGATATCAGGATGGCCGTCCGCATATGCATTGAAACTTTTTTGCAGTTCAGCATTGCCTTTATCGAGTTTATTTCCCGCTTTGGTGCAAGCGTGATCAACTGCAGCACCAAAATCCTCCAAGGCTTTACATAGATGAATCGTGGCACTGTCTGTATTGCCCCTGGACAACGAAGTAGCGGCTTTCTCAATCTGCCGATAGCCTTTTGCGATGTCCACTGAGGTTCTGTGTACGTGATAGTCTATTGCTAATCCCATTTCATTCTCCTTCTGGTTGATAAATACATTTCTCACTTCCATTTCTGCTCTTCACTGCTTTCTTTATTTCTCTCCTACTCTGTTAGCCATTGATAAAAATGCAAATAACAGGTACGAGGCTCGGGCCCGTTATCTACGCCTCAACCCAAGATTAATGGGTTTAATTCAAACTGGGACAACCGGCCTTCGGTTGTCCCGTGACCTAAAGACTCACTTCTTCAAATTGATAGTCACCTTGTCAATCTTGCCGGTGAACTTGCTGCTTGCGCGCGTGTAGTCTTCCGACACTGGCGTTTCCGCATCGACACCGACACCAGCTGTCTCGTCTGCGGAGAAGATCGAAAACTCGGTTTGCTTAACCTCGGCGGTACCCACTGACTTGCCGTTGATGTACAGGGTTGCAGTGCCGCCCGCGCCTAGTTTGTCCCCTCCTTTGTAGGCGAAGTCCATCTTCACGGTCGACTTGCCCTTGGGCAGCTTCGTGTTGGCAGTGGCTATGTAATGATCAATGCCTAGGTAGTTGTACATGTAGACCGGCGTGCCGTCTTTCACATACAAACTCCAACCACCGAAGCGCCCGCCCTGGGCCACGATGACACCGTTAACCGGTTTGTCTCCGGTCTCGATGTCGGCGACGATGTCGAACGAGGTGTTCTTCGTGTTGATGAAGTCGTTTTCGAGCAGATCACGCATGCCTTCGTACAAGGTCAGGCTGGTGCGTCCGAACATCAGGTCCGGCCGCCCGGCAATCTTAGGGTTGAACAGCTCCTGCCGCCGGTCATCGAGGGGCAGTACATTGTATTTAACCGCCTCGCCGAGAAACACCTGCTGCAACTTGGCGAGAATCTCTGGATGTTTCTTGGCGAGATCCCTGGGCATGCTGAAGTCTTCGCTCACATGGTAAAGCTCCCAGGTGTCCTCGGTGAACGTGTTCTCGACCTTGCCCCACGGCTTGATGTGGACGGTGCCGGCAAACCAGCCATCGAAGTAAATGCCGCGGTTGCCGAACATCTCGAAGTACTGGATTTGATGCCGGTCAGGCGCCTTCGGATGATCCCAGGTGTAGAGCATACTCACACCTTCGATGGGGCGCTGAGGCGTGCCGTTGACAATCCTCGGCTGCGGTAGCCCGGCGGCCTCAAGAATAGTCGGCACGACATCGATGACGTGATGCCACTGACTGCGCAGTTCGCCTTTTCCTTTGATCCGATTCGGCCAGTGGGTGACCATGGCGTTACGGGTGCCGCCGTAGTTGGAGGCCACCTGTTTGGTCCAGGTAAATGGCGCATCGAAGGCGACGGCCCAGCCTGCTGCCATATGCGGATAAGTAGACGGATCGCCCCAGTTATCATAGTGCTTCAGCATGAAGTCGACATCCGAGCCCCTGGGCTCGTTGTTAAAGTAGGTCATTTCGTTGTACAGCCCATTCATCACACCTTCGGCGCTGGTACCGTTATCTCCGGCGATATAAATGATGAGCGTGTTGTCGAGTTCCCCCATATCCTCAATCGCCTGGATGACTTTTCCAGTCTCGTGGTCGGCCATGTCGAGATAGGCGGCGAAGACCTCAGCCTGGCGGGCAAAAAGTTTCTTCTCTTTGTCCGAGAGATCTTTCCAGTCTTTGATATCATCCGGTTTCTTGGCCAGTTTGGCGTCGGCCGGAATGACGCCGAGTTTCTTCTGCTGTTTGTAGATCCGCTCCCGGATCACGTCCCAGCCCTCGTCGAATTTGCCCTTCTGCTCGTCGATGTAGGACTTCGGCACATGGTGCGGGGCATGCACAGCGCCCGGCGCAAAGTAGACGAAGAAGGGTTTGTCCGGGGTAAGCGCCTGCTGGAAGCGCATCCACTCGATGGACTTGGTCGCCATGTCGTTCATGAAGTGGTAATTGGGGTCATCCGGGGTCTCGACACGGTTCTGATTATGGTACACAGCGGGCGCCCACTGGTTAGTCTCACCACCGAGAAAGCCGTAGAACTCATCGAAACCCTGATAGTTCGGCCAACGGGTGAAAGGACCGGAAGGGCTGATCTCCCACACCGCAGTCTCGTGCCATTTACCATACGCTGCAGTGCTGTAGCCGTTGAGCCGCATCATCTCTCCGATGCTGGCCACGTCGTTGGGTAGCATACCGGTCGCGCCGGGAAAAGACGTTGCCACTTCAGTGATCTTGGCTTGATTGGCCGAGTGATGGTTGCGGCCGGTCTTGAGTGCCTGCCGGGTCGGCGAGCACAACGCCGTGGTATGAAAATGGTTAAACATCAGACCCTGGCTGGCAAGCTTGTCGATATGAGGCGTTTCGATCACACCACCGAACGCGCTGGTGCCGCCGAAACCGAGATCGTCCAGCAGGATGACCACCACGTTGGGTGCATCCTTAGGCGCAGTGACTTCAAACACCGGTGGCGCCTTCGCATCCCGCGCATCCAGCGTTGTGATAGGCGGGTGCCACGGCCCCTTGATGGGCAGTTCGGTGCGATCGACCTGCGCCTCTTGGGCCATGCTGATCGACGTACCCAAACCGGTCACTATCAGCAAGGCAGGTACCACAACGAACAAGTGTCTTATCGTCATTTCGTGTTCCCCTCTATATAAATGTTTCTTTTTTCAATTCCAAGTTCGGTTCGTCATAAATGAGCCATAACATAGAGAACCAGTTGAGCAATTTCACTGATGATCAACATGACACCAACCATCATCGAAATAACTACCTATACGCTCGGAAATTGCTTTCCAACGTAAGCCTGGAAGATGCGTACGCACCCTCCTTTTATGGATTCTCCATCGGCCAGGATGGCGTGTTAGAGCTTTCCTAGGCATGAGATTCAGTTCCGAGCATCCACCCGCCGCACCGTACGCCGGGTCGTTCGCCGTGCAACACCCGCAACGGAGAGCGGTGTTAGCGGGCGCCCGACAACATCGATGAACAAGGCCGTTGCCTTGCCCTTGGCCTCTTTGCTGCCGTCGAGCACCTCGACTTTGTAAATAAGATCCGCACCTTCTAAGCGTGGATCCCGCAGCACCACGACAATGTCTTGTGGTTCGGGATGGTGCTGGATGGAAAGCACTGCGTTGGGCGGGTCTCCAGCGAAATTGTTGTTGCCCACCGCCCAGTGATCGACGTACTCTCGCGTGGTTACGCGCCCAACGATACGGTCGGGACGGTCTGAAAAGTAGAGGATGTCAGGTGCGATGCCCCTGAGTGTCAGCTTGTTACTCTTCAGTGACATTCTTTCTGCGTTCTGCACGAGCAGAAACTCGACCTCATGTTCTTTGTCATCGGCAAAAGCTACCTCGGAGCGGTGTGTTGCCGCTGCAACGACAAGTGAAGTGGCGGCAAAACTTTTCAGGAATTGTCTGCGTTTCATTTGCTCTTCTCCCTCGTTGGTGTTCACGCAGGCTGGTTAGAAAAAGAAACCCATCTGGTTAAACATAACGCGACCGGTTTAATCCGGATTTATTTCTAAATCTAATTTGACTTTCTATTCTCATCCCGAACGGCTCTGGACTTCTTCGGTCATTATTCAAGCACAGCCTCTGGTGTCGGCGGAAGCACGGCTCCAACAAGCCAGAACACCGGGAAAAATATGCCCAGAATGCCCAGAATCCAATGGCCATTTCTGAAAGCGATGGCTGCCACCGTAAAGATGCAGGTGAGATAAATAGTGAAAAGAATCGCCATTAATAACCACTCTAAAAAACTCATATAAACCTCCGTTAACGTTTTCAGCGGATAGATCACCGCGGGTGAACATCTGTCTCAGACTACTTTACTTGAGCGTTTTTTCAGTGCCTTTGCCTCATCCCTGTTGAGGCTGTCATGTTAAGGTTAACGTGTATTATTATTTTTATAATTATCACGCCCCCTCCCTTATTATTTTGTTCGTAGAGTTTTAACCATTAGAATTTTTATGTTTAAAATTGAACGTAATATTCTCGCTCTCTGCAACATCACGACTTTGTTATTCTTCATCGCACTAATGTTTAGACTAGCACCGCAAAACTTGGCAGTATCGTCATTACACGCCTATTGTTAATTTACGGTATTACCGTGAGACTTCTGACGTTAACAAATTTTCCGGTGCCATTAGTCTCATACGAACTTCGTATTTACTTATTACATACTTATGCCTTGTGATTAGAGCATTGAGTCGATGGGCAACACGCGCAGCAGATTCACACTCAGTTTCTTCCAGAAACTTGCATAGGGCTCCGCATCGAACACGACCTCTTTACCATCCTCTATACCTGTCCATCGCAGCGAATCACCATTAACCAGCTCTACTTTGAATGCGATCTGATTTATGTGGTCATCAAAATGTTTCGATGCGTTTGCCGCTATCTCGGGTTGATGAAAAAGGATACCGATCTCATTATTAATGTGCAGAGAGCGTTGATCAAAATTGAACGAGCCAACAAACATGACTTTATGATCATAAGCCATGGTCTTGGCATGCAGACTGGACTTACTTAAACCGGGAAGCCAGGTGAATCGCTTGCCCTCTTGCTTTTTAATCTGTTCATTTAACTCATACAACTGCACGCCACAACGCAAGAGTTGTTTCCGGTGTCGCATGTAGCCGGTGTGCACTGCGGCAACATCATTGGACACCAGTGAGTTGGTCAGAACTCTCACCCGCACCCCCTTCTTGCTCAGATCACAAAGCGCGTCCGCACCGCGCTGACCGGGCACGAAATAAGGAGAGACCAGGGTGTATTCCTTTGTTGCCTCTTTAATGTATGGAGCCAGCTGAGAAATCAATAACCCTTCTTGCCAGTCATCGCTCTTGGTCAGTTTCTCGGGGGAGTCATGGATAACCTTTGCGTCAGCAAAGTTAAACTTGGCGGTTTTCTCTCGCAGCGAATTAGCAAAGGCAGAGTTATGCAGCGCATCTATATAGACAGATGTCTGTTTCTGCTGATGGAAATCAGCCAGGTCATTGCGTAATTTGTCCAAATTACCTGCCTTTGCCAACAAAGTGGCTATCGGATAGGCATGTTCGCTGTTCCAATATTCATCGAATTCGTCTGATACATCCGGCACCACTGGCCCAATCGTCATGACATCCATATCAGCAAAGGCCAGATCAGGGTCTGCATCAAAATACTCGTCACCGATATTTCGGCCGCCAACAATTGAGACCTGATTATCTACTGTGAAGGTTTTGCTGTGCATGCGGT
>CALZIO010000073.1:1439-10393 GCA_945787785.1 uncultured Chromatiaceae bacterium | reverse complement strand
GCGCCCTTGTAGAGGTTGTCTCGAACAGCCGCGAGCATTTGATCTCGGCCAGTGACAAGCAGGCCAAGACCTGTCCGTTCCTGTGGCTCGAGTGGACCGTCCCACTCTCTTGGCAGGAAGTTCGGGTTACGAAAATCCGCATGGCCCGAGTACTGGGTAAGGATCGCCTGGGATGGATAGATCCTTGGGCCAACGACGTAGCCCTCGTCGGTCGCCTTTTTCAAACCGGCGGTGTTTCCGCCCGCATCACGTACGGTGGTGACACCGCGCATCAGGATTTTTTTGGCTTCCCAGGTTGCTACCGCATCAACGTACTGTGCCGGTGAATTGAAAACTGTCGCATAGCTCATTGCGAGCACGCAGTGCCAGTGATTATCAATCAGCCCGGGGGTGAGGTAGCCACCTTTGCCATCGATCACCTGGTCGTACTTATTACCGCCGCTGCCTTCGGGGATAATCTTGCTGATCTTGTTGCCAACCAGAACCACGTCCTTGCCGGTGATCAGTTTTCCAGAGGTACCGTTAAAGATACTGACATTTTGAATGAGCGTGGTTGACCCATCGCTTTTCGCAAGAGCTGCCTGCGCATCTCCCTTGCTTTTATGATGCCCCTCTGTGGCAGCCCAGGCCGTGTTTACCACCGCCAGAGTCATCAGGAGCAATAAACTGATGAATGTTCTATTCCTGTTCAACATGACTTTCTCCTTCCTATGATTAGGTTTCCCAATTGGCTAGCAATGTGAGTACATGTAACATTCGCACCTCATGCATATTTACTCTAGCATTTCGGTACTGAGAAACCCGGTCATTTCACGCCATCTTGTTAATCGTTCTTTCGCGAAGCGATGCCGGGTGGCACATCTCTCCCGGCCTTTCGAATTAATGTTTACGCAAGCACTACAATGCCAGACAGACGCGTCATTAGACGCCAACGTATTTGT
This sequence comes from uncultured Chromatiaceae bacterium, assembly GCA_945787785.1. GTDB lineage: Bacteria > Pseudomonadota > Gammaproteobacteria > Tenderiales > Tenderiaceae > Tenderia. Next base: position 9,452 of record CALZIO010000073.1, on the reverse strand, counting down.
AAGAAATTACTGGGAGAGGCCCGGTGTTTTATAAAATAACTTAAGGTGCCCCTGAACATGTCTATGGCTTCTTTGCGGTCACTGAAATGTGCAGCTGCAAGGCGCGCTTCGCAACGAATGGCCATCGTCCTTTGCAAGAAGCACAACACCGCAGCTGTGCATTTCAGGCTCCTCCCTGAGGGGCTTACATAACAAATAGACAGTAGCTGACTATTCTAGAAGCTAACCCTGCTGGTGAATTGTGTCCGAAAATCGGTTCCTTCCCGACCGTCCTTATCCTCACGCTTACCCCAGAGCGCCTCTATACCAAACAACCAATGTTCGATGGGGGTCCACACTACATTTGCGCTGGTGTAGTTTGTCTTATCAAGCGAGTCTGAGGGCTGTGAATTCAGATTATCCACATCGAGAATGCTATAAACAAACGTCGAACTGAATTGATTGTTCCACCAATGCTCATAGCTAATAAACCAGCCAAGCACAGGGATGACCATGAGGTTTGTACCCGAACTATCAAATACAGCATCGGGTGGCTGGTCATTGAAATAACTACCAACGCCTTCACCGTAGGATAACGAGAAAGTGAAGAAGTCTTTGTTCTCCGCAGTGGGTATACCAACCTTGCCGGTGACACTGCCGCCCCAGCCGAAGGCGTTATCTGTCGGCCCGTCGTTAAGACTGGCACGTAGGTCACGCGCAACCACAGTGCCCATCAGCTCGGCGGCACTGCGGTGCCAGAAAATGGAGGCCACTCCATCAGGCCAGGCCGTCAGTGAGTCTGCCCCCTGAATGATATGATTGTTTGGCGTTTCCGCAGCGACACTTAGTTTTAGATGGTCAGCAATGCCCTTACTCCAACGCACCATTGGCTGGCGGGTCGCACCAAAAAAGCTATTGGGCCCCTGAAAGTCGAGAACATTAGGGAACGCTTCGAGATCAGCAGCGGTTGACCAGGCCTGACCGATAAGCAGATCACCACCAAAGAGGATGTTGCTGATCTCGGCATAGGCTTGACGCAAGCGTGGTTCAGGCTGCACGCCCAGGGCGTCGCCATACAGGTCGAATGACAGGAAGGTTGTCAGATGGTTCTGCTTTGTGGGCGTTCGGCTTTCAAAATACAAACGGCTCGGACTGACACTGAAGTTGGTTTGACCATCGGAGCCCTGTGCTTTGGTGGTGTTTCTCGTGACGATAGTCGAGGTAACAAATTGGCCTTTACTTAAGATGGCATCGCTATCATGGATGACATCAAGCTCAGCAAAGCCGCCGACCTTAAAACGGGTATTTATACCCTCCACACCAAAAGAACCTTTCCACTCTTCGTGCTGCTGTGTTTTATCTCTCGTTTTGGTATGGGTATCCACACGTCTAGGTGGAGCACTTATTGATGGTAATGCCTCTGAGTTGTCTGCGACAGGTACCTTAGTCGTCACAACCTTTTTGGATAGCCCCTTAACCTGCCGCCGAAGTTGCTGAAGCTTTTTGTTTTGCGCGTCGAGATCCTGTTGCTGCGCGTCAAGCTGGCGTTGCTGGGCTTCGATAGCCTGTTGCAGTGCTTGTGGATCAGATGTGATGTCTGGCTCGGCTGCCATACTGGTTGCTGCGCCAGATAAAAATAGTACCAACATTACGGTAGCCAGGGTTCCGGGCATCGAATATTGCATCACCATTCTCCTCTGTAGTGTTACTCTACCCAATGATGTCATGGTAGTAACATCCAATTGTTTTGATAGTTGTCGGGTTAAAATATATTCTTCAGCCACGGCCGTTCCCAATCACTTAATAAACAGCCTTCCTTGCAACGTCATGCTTAAACCTATCGTTGCCTTCGCCGTCGCGTAAATTATTGCACTTATTATTACGGTATTGATTCGGGTTAACACCCACAATGCGTCGAAAAGCGCGCGCGAAGTTGGATGCATCCTGGTAACCCACCGTGAGGGCAATATCGAGGGCTCGTAACTTCGTGTCTGTCAGCAATTGCTTTGCGTATTCAATTTGGGTCTGATGAACGATCTCAGAATAGCGAAGGTTGTGCCGTCTAAGTTGTCTTTGTAGCGTGCGCGCACTGCTACCGACAATATTGGCAGCAAAATTGATGTTGGGATATCCATCATCGAGATACGCCAGAAGCATCTTTTGTAACGAGGTCGGGAAATCCCAGGTCACCTGCTCAGGCGCTTCGGTTGTTACGCCTGGCTGTACAACCATTGCTTGCTGAAGACTATTCCCGGTGTTCGCTAGAGAGAGCAACGAGGCAGGAAATTCTATGGCAGTTTCTTCTTGGCCGTTGCGGAAATCAACATCAGGAAAACAGTGTCGTGCATGCCGCCCAGGTGAATTGTGCGACTGAAACACAATCGTGGCAGGCATCCAGTCCTCACCCATAAAATATCGTACGATGGTCACTAGCGACATAATTGAAAGCCATTCCAGATCGGGATTGACAAAAGAGTGCGGAATGTCATCCAAGGAACAACAGACCTTCACTCTATCCTGCTTGCGAACAATTCTGTAACGTATGTTGGACTGTTCATGCTTGGCGAGCCTACAGAAAGCCTGGAGTGCAATTTCAAGCCTCGAGCTACGCTGCAGCGCACTTAGCAATTTCACATTAAAATCAAAGATAGTTAATCGTGACGCTGCATGCAGCCCAAAATCTTCGACACCAGTGCTATATGCCGCCCAACGCATAAATGACAAAACTGCCTTTAGCGGTATATAAGCATCTGGGTGCTGCGCCAGCAACGATGGTAGATTGCATTGCCGTAGTTGTTTTTCATACTCTATACCGGTCCCTTTTAAAACGTTCAGGACCGTATTCAAATAAGCAGCCCGCACCACAGATATAGGTTTTATATCCATCATTATCATTCTCCCTGTTACCCTCATGGGTAATATTAGAGAAATAGAGTTGGCGCCAAGTCACCCATCATGGGGGGTAAACGGGGGGTTTTTGAGTGAACTACCTGGCGTGGGTGATTACCCGTGGAAGCCAGAAGGAGTCTTATGAGTGCCAGCTAGATTTAACGTCTGCTGATGATTGATCACCGTCCAGGCACTTGACGGATAACAGTGACATGTGCAGTTCATAAAGAGTGTTGAGGATGCCGGACAGCTCTGCCTGATCGATGACGCGGCCTTGTAAAACCGTGACTATTTTGTACTTTTCATGCGGACATATAAACACCCGCATTGCGCCGACACGGCCGAACCAGCCCGGGCGCAATCGTCCTTTCACCTTAATTCGATAATGTCTTGGCGTGGAAAAATCAGACATTCGCAACACTTAAACTATATTTGTTCATGAGAATTGAACCTAGCTCCTTCGCAGAGAACAAAGCAAACATATATTTACGCCTTCATGCAAAAAACACATCCCCCTAAACGGGGGATTGAAGTGGTAAACGTCTCCAGCTCGGTTTATACGCGTGATGCAGCCCGCAACATCTCACGGATTTCGGCGGCTCTGGCCCCAGTTTCACGGCGGTTATTAACACCGAGTTTCTGATATAGATATTCCAGATAGGACCTCAATATTTCAGTCGATACCAACGGACGGTTGGTAATAGAATTACTTTTTTTCCATTTCAGGAAATGTTTCTGCGCTTTCTCAGTCACAAGCTGCACGGCTTGTACCGTGAGTTTCAAACTACGTTTACAATACTGCCACGCACCTTCTGAAAAATCCTCGATGCCTAGCTTGCTTTCATCCTGAGTTTCTTTAGTTTCCAGGTTCATCTGCAGCTCGGATTTACCCGTCTTCGTGCACCTGATCACGAGTTCATCATCCCACGGTTCAGTTGTTGACAGTTGCTCGATCCTTTTTTTTGGTGACAACGAGTACAACCCGGTGTGGTTTGCTTGTTGTTTTACCTGTTCTTTCAGATGTTTTTCTATCTGTTTGACCATCACACATACCTATTCTGAAAATTAATGGTCTTAAGAGCACCTTCATCTTTACTACCTACATAAACTCAATCTCAGCCCTAGGATTTGAACATGCCCAATTGTCAGTCCGACTGCGGTAAGCCAATTGTATGGAGACAATACTTTTTCACCTGAAAAAAACAAGCTAACTTGCATCAAGTTTTCTGGATCTCCCCGATTGATTTTCAGTAAATCACTAAACACACTACATGTCCGGTCATTTAGTGCCAACTGGTTTTACACTTGGAGTCTTGGATTCTGTAAACGGCGGTTATCACACAGAGGTGGGTTCAAATAAAGCAACTCGGACTCCTCTAGATTTTTGGTTAGAATGATCTAATAACTGGATTTCATGCACACATCGGTTCTGGTTACGTCTTCAGCGCCTAGGGAGATAAGCGGGTTGATGGGCTAACTCAACTGGTGGTTCTTTCGCACTAGACCTTCGAAAGTTTAGCGTTCGGCACAATAGACTGATCTGCGATGGCCGCAGCCTCGCGGCGGTTATGAACACCGAGTTTCTGGTACAGATGTTTCAGGTGGCTTTTTACCGTTTCGGGTGAAACGAACAAGCGGGCGGCTATTTCCTTGTTCTGCAGGCGTTGCACCAGCATGGCCAGAATAGCGGACTCTCGTTTCGTGAGTGGTTCCCCGCTCCAGGCTGCATATGCCGGCATTTTTTTGACCGTAATACTCGCTAGCGATGCCCGGGGGATTTGAAATGCATCGAGCAGGCTGCACAGAAAGGCTGTGTGGCCTTGCTGCTCTGCGAGACGCCCAAGCAACGCTGCCATGGGTTGGCCGAGTTCCAGAAACGGAAACAGAAAACCGCCCGGCCGAGCAAGCGTGATGGCCCGTCCCAGCACTGCCAGCGCCTCTTCGTCATTGCTTTGTTTCGCATTTGCCAACGCCTGCAGCGCGAGAATACCGACGTTCTGGTTGGTGTTGAAATTGGACTCGTTCATCTCAGCGTAGTCTTGCAACTTCTGTTTCGCTTCCCTGAGGCTGTCGGCTGACCCTTCCGCAATCAGGACCCGGCAACGGGTGACTGCTGGAATCTCCAGCCAACCGACCATCATTTCAACAGAACCTGGAGAGCTTGTCTTCAACCAGCGCACTGCGGATTCCGGCTTGTTTTGCATGAGCGCTAGGCGTGCCATACAAGATTCGGCAAAAACTAAAAATGACGGCCCCAGGTCATCGACGAATTCTTCAAGCTTGTGCAGTGTCGTAGATGCCTGCGCCGACTGCCCACGCAATTGGTAGGCCAGTGTCAGTGCGATCTGGGCGTCAACGGCAGCCCGGGGGTAATGGTAATATTTCTGCTTAACTGCCTGTTCTAAAAGCACGATTGCCAGATCTAATTCACCCCACTGCAGGTGCAACAAAGCCTCAAAATATTGGTGCCAGGCCAGAAAATTATTTATACCATGGGTCCTGGCCACCTCCTGTCCAGTTCGGCAATACTGCCTGGCGCCCTGAAGATCACCCGAGAGGTAGTGTACGTAAAACAATGACCAAAGCAGGCTGTTTTTACGCAGAGGGTGTAGCGGGTAATCTTCAAGCCATGCAGTCTCGGCAGCTATGACCCGGTCTTTTTGTCCCTCTGACTGTCCAGCTATGGCGAATAAAATTTCGGCCTGAGCGCGACTCTCACTTTCAGTGAGAGGAATTCTATCCAGAGCATGCTCTACATACTTCAGGCTTTGCGAGCTATTGTAATTAGAAAATAATTCGAAAAAACTGTGGAATACCGCGACCTCTCCAGACAGCGTGTAGTTCTTGACATCACCATCCATGAGATCATCGATGCGATCCAGAAGCACTGCGATCGGCGAGAAATCCAGATGGTAATAATGTATCCATGCCTGCGATATGAGCAGTTCAGGTCGTTTCTGTATTGCTTCATCGGGCAACCAGGATAGCCACTTGGAAACCTTATACCACTTGCCCTCATTTCTAACCGGGCGGGCTTGCCGCTCAACGACTGCCACTGCTCGTTCGAGATCTTCTGCGGCCAGGGCATGGTGAAGCGATTCGTCGATCAGGTTCTCGGCCTCGAACCACTCGCTGGCCCGCAGATGGAGTGCGGCAATTTCGCCTCGCGACAGTTGATTCATCAGCTCCCGCTGTATCAAATTCTGGAACAGGTGATGATAACGAAACCATTCGCTGTTAGTATCCAGAGGAATCAGGAACAAGTTTGCATTAAAGGCAGTCTTTAGAAACTCATTACTATCTGGCCGTGCATCGCCAGTGGCGTCGGTTTCTGCGCACACCGCATCGCACAGCGGCGCGCAGAATCTGTCCAGTATCGAGGTTTTTAGCAGCCAATTATGTAAACTCTCCGGCAATCGAGTAACCACCTCGTTCACCAGATATTGCTGGATATCCCTGGTACCGTCACCAAAGCATTCAAACAACTCATCCGTCGCTGCTGAATGACTCATTGCAATCACTACCAGGCGCAGACCGACGACCCAGCCTTCGAGTTCATACTCCAGGTTTCTCAACGCCGCATCACCTGGAATGGCCCTCAGGGTTTTCTCGAGCAGGGCTGCAGTGTCTGCCTTGTCGAAGCGCAAATCAAGCATGCGGATGTCGGTTATCTGCCCCAATGCACGCAGCCTTTCCAGCGGCAATGCAGGGTCGATCCGAGTAACGATAACGAGATGAAGCGGAATGGGAGGATGGGAAAGCAGCCTATCAAGAAGCTCATTTACCGGAGCCATGACATCAATGCGATGATAGTCATCGAGCACCAGGATAAAAGGTTGATCGAGTACATCAAGCTCATTGCTGAGCACCGTCGCCACCGTCTTGAGGGCCGGTAGTTCAACGGCTTCGGCGTGGCTCAGTGTCTGCTCGCATGCATTCGGAAAAACTTTGCGTACAGCCGCAACAAGGTAGATCAGAAATTGACGCAGATCGCCATCGTCATTGTCCAGCGATAACCAGGTCGAAACCCAGTCACATCGCTCAAGCCAGTTGGTAATTAACACACTTTTGCCGTATCCCGCGGGCGCCGAGACTAATGTCAACGGACGCTCACGTCCGGCCTCGAGCCGTTCGAGTAAATAGTCACGTTGCACCATATCAACAGGTGTAGGCGGAGCGTGTAATTTGGTACGTAGCACCATGTCAGTACTTTTGGAAGTCATGAACGCCAGTGTACCGTATATCTGTCGTGGATATAGAGCCTCTGAATAAGTCCTAGAATTTGCGATACTAGCTCGGGCCAACAAATTAAGTGTCATGGCTTCCGTTGATTACGGCTGTTGGCATGTGAGTGAACATTGCCATTGAGGAACCATTTGGCTATCCCTCGCGCGTACACCACGAATGTCGGCTCATGGCTAGGTGCAGGTATTGCTCGGCTGGGCCATCTTTAGTTACAGTACCGGCGAGCACTATCTTTGACAGCGCCCACCGAACTGTTTCTTACTACACTTCTGTCTGCTCCGCCATTTCAAGCGCATCGTCCACTTCTATACCTAAGTAGCGAACGGTACTTTCAAGTTTCGCATGCCCAAGTAACAGCTGCACAGCACGCAGGTTCTTGGTCCGCTGGTAAATCAGCGATACTTTGGTTCGCTGCATAGAGTGGGTGCCATAGTCCACGGGATCAAGGCCGATCTCCAACACCCATGATTCGACAATTCTGGCATATTGCCGAGTGGAGATATGCGGCGATGATTTAAAGCGGCTTTTAAATAGATAGTCGTCATTGGTTAACTTGGCATGCTCTATCCAGGCCGAGATTGCAGTTCGAGTCTGCTCAGTAATCTCAAATTGGAACGACAGATTAAATACTGAAAAGAGACTTTCAATTTATAAGCTGATCAACTGTCATCATCTCGGAGCTTTCGCGCATAGGCACAACGTAATTGCCCATTCTACCCCGCTCAGCTAAGACGTCGTATGCAATAAATAAAGACCAAGTCGAAAATAGGCAATTCTATAAAAATCGAACAGATTCTTACCATTCTGTAAGGACAAGCTGATTTCTACCAAGGCGTTTAGCTTCGTAAAGATTATCATCGGCCTTTTTAACTATCGATTCAAAAGTTTGCTCTGAATTTG
>CALZIO010000073.1:0-1339 GCA_945787785.1 uncultured Chromatiaceae bacterium | reverse complement strand
ACGGTGAGGAAGTCGTGGACTTCGCTAAATGAATTAGGAATCTGCAAATCAATGATTGCGTTGAGAAGCATTTTGGAAACCGTTTGGATCTCGTCGGCGGTTTTTGGATTTGAAACTAGAATACAAAACTCTTCACCACCAAGACGAAAACTGAAATCTCCCGGGCGTCGGCACAAGTCTTTGAGACAGGCGCCCACGACGGATAGGGCATGATCGCCTTGTGAGTGGCCGTAGTTATCATTAAGCTTTTTAAAATAATCTAAATCAATGAGTAGAAGGGCCAACGGCAAACCATCACGTTTGGCTCTTCGTAACTCTTGTGCAAAAATATCGTTAAAATGCCGTCTATTATGTAGACCGGTTAGGAAATCCGTTATCGCCAGCGACTCAAGCTTCTGGTTTGCTTCCAGTAATTTTTTTCTGCCTCCTCGCGTTGGACACGCTCGCGCATTAATTCAAGCGTTCTGGATGAAAGGCCGTCATACATGGTTAGCACGGTATCAATGAGAACGCGAATAGAGCCGCTCATTCTCTCGTCAGCGGCAATTTTTGCCTCTGGCAAAGTCTTTCCTGCTTCGATATTTTCAATGACAATTGCCATGCGTCGATCATTATCAATGATGTGAAACGCAAGCCAGCGTATTAGAAACTTTACAATCTTTTCTATAGCGTCACGCAAAGGCCCATTGAGGTCTTGCTCTTTAATCTCTATGATCTTCGGCAAAAAACCAGTATGACTCATTTGATGGGACTCTACCCAGCTATCATGCCCGAAATATTTGATCCAAATTCGCTCTTCTGCTTGGAAATGAAATTCCGCATAGTGTGCAAGTTCATCAAAGACCCGGTTGATCTCCAAATTATTATCGTCGATCAAAGTACCCGCCAGCTTATTTAAGAGCCTCACGAGTTCTTTGTGTTGTTCATCAATTTCAGTAATTCTCGTTTCAAAATTTCTGTTCCATGGGAAAACTTCAAATTCCTTAGAAATTATTTTCACGGAGAATACCTTTCAACAAAAGAAGAGTAGAGGTAAAGATAACATGATATAAAAGGATTAAATCAATGCATATGGGACAAGGGCTCGTTAATATCAATAATAGACCATATATATAATGGGCGCTATCCAGAGTACTCTTTACATCATGCTTCAATTCCATAGTGAAAAAGGAATTTGCCTATGGCATCAAGCCTAGTAGTGTGGGCATGTCTTTTGTGTCCACGTATAACGTATGGCCCCACATCATATGATATTCATTGATTACAACTAAACTAATGCCCACTTTCGCGACATTCCTGCCGTTCCAAGTGGCTGGGTTTAATGGCTCTGATGGGCACA
>CALZIO010000072.1 GCA_945787785.1 uncultured Chromatiaceae bacterium | reverse complement strand
AAAGTAAAAAGTGTGCAGCCGTGGCACTCGCCAACAAGACCGTCAGAACGGCATTTGCGCTATTGACGCAAGGAACCGAGTATAAAGCAGAGCCCTTACAGGCATAAGCTTAACAATCACCCGCTGGCGGCCAGGGATAGCGAAGCGATGGCCGCTAGTCCCGGATAGGTGACCCCGTCCGCATATTCGGAGTGATGAGTGTAGCGAGTGCGTAGAAGATGCGGCAGCGGGTATAGTCGCCGTAGAGCCATTGTGGTAGCTATGTTTGTGTGCGACGAGTGAAACGATGTTGGTACGCAAACGTAGTGGACGCAGGGTGGTCCGGGCAAAAGGAATTAGTTGTCGCGTTAGTGAGTCTCTTTTTGGCATGGACGCCAAAAAGGGGTAACGAAGTAGCGACTCGCTTGAATAAAATGCTTTTAAACGTAGATGACAAATCAACGGTAAGAGTCAGTGCTTCGCTTCGAGTGAAAAAACTCGTTGGAGAGATTTGACCATACTGTTCGCGTAAATATCATTGAGCCTGGGTTCGCTACTCAAATTAGAGCTCGTACATAAGCACGCATTAATTCTACATTTTAATCATTTTGTTGTTGACAGAGGGGAGTCCACATAAGCGAAGCGAGGGCCGCTAGTCGCCGATAGGCCACGCTGTCTGCCCTTTCGTAGTTGTGAGCGATAGCGAGCGACGAAGAAATGCAGGAGCAGCTTTAGTGGCCGTAGAGTCATTGTGGTAGCTGTGTTGAGCGCAACGAGTGAACGGTAGTGAGCAAGGTTGTGCGAAAACGCAGCGGACGCAGGACGGTCGGGGCAAAAGGAATCAGCTGTCGCGTAAGTGAGTGAATTTTTGGCATGGACGCCAAATAATTTTTAGCGAAGTAGCGACACAATCGACTCCTTCTTGTAAACCAAGAAATTCATCAGGAAATTCAAAATATTCATTGAGTCACTATTAGGAAAAACATGAGTAAGGTAATAATTTGGGTATTTTTTATGATATTAGCCACACTTGGTGGCTGCGCCACATCTACCGAAGTGGTTTCTACTAAAGAGATAATCAAGAATGATGAAACATCAGCATTCGGTCTTCCCATTATTGAAACAGGTAGCCGTCCTGAATGGCTTAGCGGTAGTAGTACAAAGTATCCAAAGAGCACATTCATACTAATGCACACTGAGGCCAGTACAGCCAAAAATGCCGTTACGACAGCGCATAGAAAAATGATCAATCTATTGCGCCCCTTGCCAGAAGCAGCTGATATTGAGGAACTTGAACCAGAAATCAGTATTGCTGGTTTATGGCTGCACAATGATACATATTATGCGCTGGCTGTTTTTCCAAGAGAGTTAGCTGATCAACATCTCAGAGGAAAGCTGGAAATGCTGGACGCAATGACGGAAACAACAGTTGCTAAAATCAATTCGACAAACGATATGCTCACTAAAATTGGGCTTTTATATTCGGCAATTGAAAGACAGAAGCTACGTGCCGCCTATCAAAAATCTCTCAAAAAAGTAGACCTGGAAGGGCGTGGCCGTGAATCACCATGGAATACTCTGAAGTGGTCAAATGAAGCGGCCCAATTGATTGCAGCACTGAACATTAAGCCAATTATTGACCAAAAAACTACAGAATCAGAATCTCTACTTATAATGCTTGAAAACGGGCTAATGAAGGCAGGTATTGAATCAACAGATAATTCAACAAACGACCAGATTGAGGCGAGCTTATTAATTACGTATGAAGATACGGATAGTGGCTGGGTTCAGGCGCGAGGAGTTCTGGACGTAAAACTGATTAATGGTGGTGAGACACGCCAAATGGGATATAAAATCTGGAACCTGGAAGCGGCTGCACTCAATGCAGAGACTGCTAAAAATAGAATACTCAGTAAATCTAAACGCATACTCGAGCCTGGCTTACGTGATGTGATCATTGGAATTGCCATGGACTCAGAAACAAGTCTGGATCAATAGATCAAAATCTATTTGAGGCTTGTAAAATCTATCCTCAATATTGCCCCAAACTCACCGGTTATTGGTACACTTTTATTATATGGGAAAGCTGGATATTGATATCCGGCATGGTTCGGTCACGGGTCAAGTGAAAGGGGATGTCGTCATGAGTAGTGAAAATACTGGTGCTTTGGTTGAAGTTAACGGTGAAAAGCTAAGTCTGGAGGAATTGCTGCAACGCTATCAAAAACTTGAAACTGATAATGCCTCACTTGTTGAGTCCCAGGATAAGGCACAAAAAACATATAGTCAGGATGAAGAACTAAAGCCTTATCAGGCTGAGCTCATTCGGTTGCAGCGTTATCTTGAAGACAATAACAAGCGCATGATTATTATTTTCGAAGGACGTGATGCCGCCGGCAAGGGGGGCACGATCCGTCGAGTGACACGTTACATGAATGAAAAGCATTATCGTATTGTCGCCCTGGGCAAGCCAACCGAAGAACAGCGTACTCAGTGGTATTTCCAGAAGTATATCTCGCAGTTCCCCCGTGGTGGAGAAGTCGTATTGTTTGACCGCAGCTGGTACAACCGCGCTATGGTTGAGAAAGTCTTTGGTTTTTGCACTGAAGATGAATACGAAGCATTTATGAATGGAGTAACCGGGTTTGAGAAGGATCTGATACGCAATGGCACTATCTTGTTAAAGCTCTATTTCAGTGTCACTAAGGAGGAACAGGCAGTTCGGTTTGAACGGCGTAGGGTCGACCCCTTAAGGCAATGGAAATTGAGCGAAGTGGATCTGCAGGCGCAAGACCGCTGGGATGAGTTCACGAACGTTAAATACGAGATGCTCAAACGCACCAATACCATCGATTGCCCCTGGACGGTTATTCGTTCCAATGACAAACATGCGGCACGGCTCAATGCCACAAAAGTAATACTGAATGCCGTGCCATATGAACGACTCGACAACTCGCTGGAATTCGCGCCAGATATGAAAGTGGTTGTGTCCGGATCTCGCGAGTTGGAAAAAATGGAGGCACAGCGTATCGAGAGTGGACATTTTACTGCCTGAGATAAACAAGACCAGATAAAGCTTGTTATTTCGAATATTTAAACTGCTAGCCCGGTGTGGATTTGATTGACTAAATAGTTTAATTTTCAAGGCCAAAATATATCGCCCACAGTGATGATAGAGCGTGTTAGTTATGAAGAAATACTTACGCTAATTCTAGGGACACTCTGATTAGTTCGTCATTTACCCAAAGAACGGGCACAAGCCGGGCGAAGCGTAGCGTACGAGTCCATGGATGGGCGAGGTAGACCCTGTCAGGAACATAAGGTCGAGACCCGGAATCCAGTGATTCTAATTCAATGCCTTAGTGGATTCCGGCCCTTGTGCCCTTTGGGTATGAGCCGGAATGACGAAAAACGAATTGTTCAGAGTGTCCCTAGTATTTTGATTAACAAAGCGGGGCTAAGGAGAAGCAATGAAAAATATCGTCGGCACGGACTGGTCTCGTTTTACCAAAGCAACACTCTTGGTGGGAGCCCTGATTCTATCCGGGTGCGCAAGTGTGCCTGTAGATCAGGTCGAACTCATGCCGGCACCGGATGTGTACGGCGACGGGATTCTAAATCCCTTACCGCAGAATAGTCCTTTTGACGAATTGCCCTACAAAGGCATTTTGTATGCCACTGATCGCCAACCGGCCACGGCAGAGGACCCGGAAAAATACTACCTGAACGACCGTGGGCGAGTTCTTCGTCTAGGTGTTGCAAATGTAGAACTCGGAGAAAAGAAATTTGCATGGGAAAAGGCGCGTGAGATATCCATGCTTAAATCCCGCACCGATAAATATCCGCTCAAGGTTACCGGAGTGGATGAATGGGGGGTCATGGGTAGCACAGTCCCTTTCTTTTTAGACCTGGACCTGGAGACTAACGGTAACCCGCCGCCGGACGCAACGGAACGTTTCGCACAGGCGATTAATTCGCAACTCGATCGGTCCAAGAGAAAACACGTCTACATTTTTGTTCATGGTTACAAGGTCGTTTACGAATACCCAGTGCTGGTATCAGCTGAGCTGTGGCATTTTCTCGGCTATAACGGTGTTTTCATCGCTTATGCCTGGCCAGCAACACCGAGCGCGTTCGCTTACATTAAGGATTCGGACACGTCTGCAGGTTTTGCCCGCAATTTACGATTACTGCTCGAAATGATCGCCGAGAAAACCGACGCCACAGAAGTGCATATCGTCGGCTACAGTAACGGTACACGGTTGGTGACCCGGGCGATGGAACAACTGGCGCTGATCAATCAGGGAAAAACTGCCGACGAGATATACGAAAAGCTCCGGATACGAAATGTCACCCTGGTTGGCAGTGACCTGGATCGTGGCGTATTCAAGTCCTATGTGGCCGACGGTCTGTTGAATGTCTCGAAGCACCTGACCATCTATATGTCCGATAAAGATAAAGCCCTCGGCGTGTCGCAGTTTCTAACCAATCGTCAACGGGTAGGGCAGATGTTCGGTGAGTCTGGTGGCGAGATGACCGCGTCCGGCCGTAAGGCATTAGTTGAATATAGAGATCAGATCAGTTTTATCAACGTCAGTGAAGCGGACAGCGCAGAATCCGGGAGTGGCCATGGCTATTTTCGCAGTAGCCCGTGGGCCAGTAGTGACGTGCTGATGACACTGACCTACGGTTTGACGCCCGAGCAGCGCGGATTGGTTGAACAAGACGGTCTTCCGGTCTACACGTTTCCGCCCGATTATATCTCCCGTCTATGGGCAGCTATCGAGAAAGAGGATCCCGAATTTGCCGATGCCTACCGGGCACTCAAGGCCGCTGAGACTGGCCAGACAAGCAGCGTCGAGTAAAAGCATCGATCAGAGCCAAGTGAATAAGGGGAAAGACTATACAGAAACGCGGCGAGAATAATGTCAGCCGATGAAGAAGGCAAAGAAACAGAAACAAAAAATGATGCCGGGCAAGCGACGCCGGATAAAGCTGGCGACAATACTCAAGGGAACAACGGCGCGGGCAATCATGATCCTGTTGCGCGAAATACCAAAATTATCGGCTCAATCGTTGCATTTTTGTTTGTTTGGTACGTTGCTGCTGATCGTTATGCGCCTTGGACTGATCAAGCGAGAGTGCAAGGATTTGTAGTACCCATTTCTCCTAAGGTGTCCGGTATATTAAAAATGTAAATGTGGTAGCCGACCAGGTAGTTAATGCTGGCGATCTATTAGTACAGATAGAAAAACAAGTATATGAGTTAGCAATAGAGCAAGCTAGCGCGGAGCTAGAAATGGCGGGTCAGGAAACGGGTGCTGGAACAGCTGCGGTGGCAATAGGGCAGGCTAACTTTATTGACGCGCAGGCAAACTTAAATCATATAAAGGTTCAGGCGAAAAGAATTTTTGAAATTGAGAAAAAAGGTGTTGTTTCTAAGGCTGAAGCGGATGAAGCGCGCGCAAAGGTAAACAAAGCTGAAGCACAAGTTGAGGTGGCACGTGATGAATTAGAGAAAGCAAAACAACAATTGGGGCAAAAGGGAGAAAGTAATTCAAGGATTCGTAAGGCCATTGCTGCCCTTTAACAAGCGCAAATAAATCTAGCAGATACGGAAATTTATTCACCAGGTCTTGGCGTTATAACCAATCTTAGATTGGATGAAGGGCGGTATGCCAAAGCAGGTGTTGCTATCATGACCTTCATTTCAGGCAGTGATGTGTGGGTGCACGCCAATTTCCGGGAAAACAGCCTTGGTAAATTAAAGGTGGCTAACAAAGTAGATATCGCCTTAGATATAGCTCCAGGTAGAGTTTTTTCAGGCGAAATAACAAGCATAGGTGCCGGGGTTAACCAACCATCAAGTGGTGAAATTGGCAGCTTGGTATCAATAAAAAGTGAAGCAGGATGGTTGCGAGATTCACAACGATTTCCTGTGATTATTTATTTTTCTGATGAGCGCGCTTATGGTTTACGCCGAGTCGGTGGACAGGCAGATGTGCAGGTCTATGGCAATAATTGGCTGCTTAATGGACTTGGTTGGATTTGGATACGGCTTATGAGCCTGCTTTCCATCATTTATTGATATGGCAACTGAGAACATCTCTGGAAATAACATGGTGGTTGCGTCACCAGGCGGAAAAATTCTGTGGCTCATACCATGGACTACAGATCTGCGCACAGCCCGCATCATACGTTTTACCTCTAGTTTAACGCTGGCGATTGCTATCGTATTTGGTATTGAGTGGCCTTTATCGTTCATTATGCCAATATTTACGGGTGTTTTTCTGACCTTGCCAACACCTGGCCCTACACTATCCTAGGTGCTTAAAAATATAGCCTATGTATTATATGCAGTAGTTTTAGGGCTGATCTTTACACTGCTGTTGCTGCCTTTCCCACTATTGTATGTGGTATTTCTTGGATTGGCTCTATTTCATATCTATTACCTGCTCAATCGAGGAGGTCCGTTCATGTTTGTGCTTATGGCAATAGTTGCTGTGTTGATACTTCCCATGATGGCACAAGCATACGATGTGCTCGCAGTAGGGTTTGCATCTGGCGAGGGAGCGGACAATACAGAGAAATTTGCGCTGCGAGTGTTATTTATTGTTATGGCAACGATATATGCAGTGGCAGCGATAATGGTGCTTGACCGCTTTTTGGGTAATAAGCCTGTTTTGTCTGATAATGAGAATTCAGGCAATGTTGCTTGATTAGACAAACTCTAGACGCGTTACCCCAAAATACAGATTGGACCCCATCTGCGAGTTACATAGAGGCTAAAAGCAAGTGCTTCACCAACAGGCAGGAGGTAAGAGCGCAATCGATCATCTAGCGTATAAGAACACAGGGAATTGAATGCTACCCTGTCTATTCATCACTGTATTGCAACGCAATTTGACGAAACTCTTCGGCGATTTCCATAAAAGCATCGACCATGTCCGGATCGAAGTGGTTACCATGTCCTGCTTGTATGATGGACACGGCTTTTTCATGAGGGAAGGGTGGCTTGTAGACACGACGGCTGATTAAGGCATCATAGACATCAGCGACAGCCATCAGGCGTGCAGAGACAGGGATCTTATCGCCAACCAATCCTAAGGGATAGCCCGTGCCGTCCCATTTTTCATGATGGCCGTAGGCAATCTCGCGAGCGTAACGCAGGAATGAGCTTTCACTCGAGAGTAGTACTTCTGCAGCGACAATCGCGTCTCGGCCATAGGTGGAGTGCATACGCATGATGACCCACTCTTCATCGTCGAGTTTGCCAGGTTTTAGTAGGATGCTGTCCGGTACGCCAACCTTGCCTATGTCGTGCAGCGGTGCTGACTTGTATATTAACTCGATATTGCCAACAGTGAGCTCATCAGCAAAGCGTGGATGTTGGCGCAGAGTCATAGCTAAAGTGCGGACATAATGTTGAGTGCGACGGATGTGATTGCCGGTTTCATTGTCGCGTGTTTCGGCCAGGGTCGACAAGGCAAAGATGGTAGCTTCTTGGGTCTCCGCCAGGTCGCGGGTGCGTTCCATCACCAGCACTTCGAGTTGATCGTTCTGATTTTTTAAACTGTTTTGTGCTTCTTTGATGAGCAAATGGTTTTTGATCCGTGCCTGCAATATTGGTGGGCTGATGGGTTTGGTAATGTAATCAACAGCCCCCAAGTCTAGCCCGCGACGTTCGTCTTCGACCTCTGTCTTAGCGGTCAGGAAAATGACCGGTATTTCTGCCGTTTGCGGTGTAGCTTTGAGTTCAGCACAGACTTCATAGCCATCTACGTCCGGCATCATGATATCGAGCAAAATTAGGTCTAGTACATCGGTATCTTTAGCAAGCTTCATTGCTTGCTGACCATTAGTGGCAAACAAGGCGCGGTAATCGTTTTTGAGGAGTTCCCGTATCAATGTGAGATTGTCAGCGTTGTCGTCAACTACCAGGATGGTTGGGCGAGTATCAGTCATGGGTTCTCCTTAGGTGTGTCTGTTGTCCAGCAAATCATTTAACGTGCCGCTATGGATTCAATTTTTACAAGCGCTTTTTCAAAAGCGAATTGATCAAAATAAGATTTTAATTCTTTAAAGTCGGTCTCATCGAGCGTGGCACGCAACAGTGGTTCGTTAGTTTCGAATAGTTCGATGGCTTCACCATCACGGGATTTAAGCAGTGGTAGCAGTGTCTTTATGCAATTATGCAGTGCGTCCATATCCACTTCTGTTGGTGTGGAAATCGTCGGTGTGCTGGACTGTGCTAGTGGCAATTTATCTCTTAGTTCGGTTAACAGCGCACCTAGTTCTCGTGAAAATATTTCCACGATGTTTTCAAGCACCGCTGTACTTGTCTGGTCTTGCAGCGCAGATTCAAGTTCGCTGGCCGATCGATACACAGCATCGGCACCGATATTTCCGGCTGTCCCCTTAAGCGAATGTGCTAGCAGTTCCGCTTTTTCAAACTCATTGTTGTTCAAGCTGTGACGAATATATTCCGCACTTTCTGTGTGCTGCTCAACAAACTGGTGCAGCAATTTGAGGTATAGCTTCTTATTGCCGGCAATGCGTGACAGACCCATAGCCGAATTCAACTGATTAAAAACAGGAAGCGGGTATGCTGTGTTGTTTTCAGCGGAGTACGAAATGCTACTGGTTTCTATTGTTTCGCTGGACGACCCCTTGTAGTAAGTCTGTAACACCTGATTCAACGCCCTGGGGTCTATGGGTTTTGAGAGGTGATCATTCATACCTTCATTAAGGCAACGTTGTCGCTCTTCTCTCATGGCGATGATGGGAAGGTCTTGGAATCGCGGATTGGCGCGCAGCAGTTGCGTAGCTTCATGACCATCCATCTCTGGCATCTGCAGATCCATTAATACGACGTCAAAGGCGTCAGGACCTAGGCGTTCAAGTGTCTTGACGGCCTCACTGCCATTAGTGACGATGCTGACCTGGGCACCCATTGCCTCAAGCAATTCTTGTGCGATCTGTTGATTGATTGGGTTATCTTCGGCTACCAACAGGCGCATTCCATTGAGTTGTGCCTGCAACTGGGCCGGCAGTGGGTGAGCATTATCTTGCTCTGGCGTAAACAAAGTTAGCACCACATCTACCAAGGATGTCAGGGTAATCGGTTTGGCCAGAGCATAATCGATCAATGGCATTTCACCATCGCCAACAATGTCATCATCTTCTGCTTGATGGGTGACGATGATCTTGGCCTGAGAACTGGCTGTGCCGAGTTGCCGTATCTCTTCCGCGATATGATAGGCCTTACAACCGGATAGAGGAGTGTTGATAACTACCAGGCCGAACGGTTGGTTTTTCGTGTCAGCCGCTTTCAGGGCAGCGATCACCTCTTGCCTGCGACTTGCACTATGGATCTCAACAGGCAGTTGCAAAAGGGAATTAATCAATACCTGCCGGGCATTTTCACGCCCTTCGGCGACTAATACGCGTAGGCCCTGAACGGCATCTGGAATAGTTAAAGGTGTTTCCGTCTGTTCTGTGATACCAAACCAGCCTGTGAAGCGGAAGGTGCTGCCTTTGCCGGGTGTGCTTTCAACCTGGCAATCACCGCCCATCATTTCAATCAACTGTTTCGAGATTGATAGGCCTAAGCCCGTTCCGCCATAGCGTCGTGTGGTCGAACCATCAGCCTGGGAAAAGGATTGAAACAGTTTCTCCATTTCGCTGGGGTTCATGCCTATGCCGCTATCACGAATCGTAAACGCGAGTTTAATCTTTTCCTCATTCTGTTCCAGGCGCTCGACGCCGATATTGATTTCACCCGCTTCGGTAAACTTGACAGCATTTGCCACCAGATTGTTGATGACCTGGTTTAGTCGAAGTGGGTCACCTTTCAATTCGGTGGGTATGTCGGGTGCAACTTGTACCAGGATCTCCAGGCGCTTGTTGCCAATGGCGGGGGAGACTACGGTGATCACCTGATCCATTACTTCGGTCAGGCTGAAGTCGGTGTCTTCAATCTCCATCTTGCCTGCTTCGATCTTGGAAAAATCGAGGATGTCGTTAATGATGCGCAGCAAATTCTTAGCCGCATTATGAATCTTAAATACGTAGTCATATTGGCGTGGCGACAAATTGGTTTGCAGTGCCAGATAGGCCATACCAATCACTGCGTTCATTGGGGTGCGGATCTCATGACTGACGTTGGCGAGGAACATTGACTTAGCCGTATTAGCCTCTTCGGCCGTGTGTTTTGCCTCAATTAGCTCCATCATCTGTTGCTTGCGCTCCGTGATATCCTGAAACGCAACTACGACGCCAGTCTGTAGGCCATCGGTCGTCATGGGTTGTGCAACGACCCAAACTGGAAAGCGGCTACCGTCTCCGCGGATAATGTAGCCTGCTTCTGAACGATAACTTTCACCATTGCTGGCTTGAGATAAAATCGGACTTGATGCCAATGAAGTCTGTTCACCCTTAGCATCGACGTATTTAATAGAATTGTCGATTAAGTTGTCGACAAACGCCTCACGCTGCCAGCCGAGTAGCCGTTCAGCCTCACTATTAATGAAGATGCTGCGTCCATCATTGGCGACAGCGAAGACGCCTTCACCAATGGTGTCGGTGAGGCTGATGAGAAAGTTCTCTTTCTGCCTGGCAATGGTTTCTTCCATCTCTTTTTGTGCAGTGATGTCGGTACGAATTGCGATGTATTGATATGGGTTGTCATACTTGTCGAGGAAAGGCACGATGGTGGTCGCAGCCCAGAAATGGCCACCCTGTTTGGTCTTGTTCTTGATCTCGCCATGCCAGACGCCACCTTTGCTTATGGTGTTCCACAAGGTCTGGTAAAACGCTTCATCGTCTTGTTTAGATTTTAGCAGGCGGTGATTTTTACCTAACATCTCTTCACGGCTAAAGCCACTGATATCGCAGAAACGATCATTGACATAACTAATGTTTGCGTCGACATCAGTAATGCTGACAATTGCATGCTGGTCCACGGCAAATTTATGGAATTCCAGGTCGTGGAGTACGTGTGTTAGCTGTGCACTGTTGGCGCGCAGTTTGACGAAAATCCAGCTGGTGCAGAGGAATAATCCGATGGCCGACAGGAATAAAAGATGGCGATGGATATTGGCCAGCCAGACTTGGTCGGCGAACCATCGATTAAATGTCAGGCTCAATACCTCTACCGGCAGGGGGTTATGCCTTACCAACTCAACCGCTTCATCCATTTCGTGCTCAATTTCCAGGATCATATCGATATGGGTTAACAACAGTTTCAAATCACCATGAAACTCTATCGGATACAGTGCGATTTCTCTCTCGAGTAATTCAATATGCGACATGAGTTTTGCCTGCGACTCTGGCTCATTGCGCCCGAAATGAATCAGCAATATTCCCAGCTCGATATTATCCAGGGTCTCGTGTAGTTCATCGTCGTGGGGTGTATCAGTGGTGAATTTTGCAATGCGTGAAATCAGATAGTTGAGTGAGTTTTTAAGCTGAAGTTCGAATAAGAACCTTTATCATTTGCGCTCTAACTCGAAGATATCCCTGATGTTTCACCCTATGTTTTGCGATTTAGCCTTAGAAGTGTACCCATGTAATTCGCGTCAATAGTGC
>CALZIO010000071.1 GCA_945787785.1 uncultured Chromatiaceae bacterium | reverse complement strand
TGATCCAAGCGGCTAAAAGTAAAGCAAGAGGTTACAGAAGCGATCGTAACTTTATTGCAATGGCCTACTTGCTGGGGGCCAAGTTGGATTTCAGGTTACCCACTTGAAGCAGCGAGGAACCTATTTATATTCTATAGAAATGGAAGTATCCGGATGAAAACTTGACTTGATTGGACACATCCCTGCTGCCCTTTCAAGTTTGAGCCGGTCTTTTTCAGCATAAGCATGCGCCATGTTAAATATCAGGTTAATTGATTCAATGCGTTTCTCAGATTGCTCTACCTCAATATCCACACAGGTTTCATTTATGTCTATTTTATCTCGTATCGCCAGAGTCCCCATTGAAATAAGCATACAACCTGCCAAGCCTGAACCAACCATATTGGCAGGTGATAGCTCCTCTCCCTTACCGGTATAGGGACAATCCATCGCCGCCGATTTATTTTGAGGCAGTTTTAGTGCTGTGCAGTGCTGAAAACCGTCATAGGTTACTTGTAGCGTTGCCATGTTAACTCCCGTTTCTAATAGTGACCAAACAATGTACAGCTCGATTCTTGTTATTAGTGTTCTATACAATTTCTTTATTATTATAGAGATTATTTTTTAGTAATTAGTAAACCACCCAAACACCATTGAGCAGATCAATTCACAAAACCGCCATTCCTCCTTCATCAAAAAAATAAAGCTGTTTCAGCATTAATCCAAGCTCTATTTTTTCACCAGCCTTAGCATCAACGCGCCCTGCCAATCTCGCCACCATTATTGAGCGCATAGTTATTTCACCGTCACTTAGAAACCTGTCTGTGTCCACAGCGACGACATCACTTTTGAAATAAAGCAGATATTCATGTCCAAGCGCCTCAATGCTTTCGACTTTAACGGTTATTGTTGCATCTACATTTTGTGTGTCTTCACAGCTTATTGCCTCAGGGCGCAGACCGGCAAAGATGGGTTTGCAAATATATCTTTGCAACGCCTCTTTCCGCTTGACGTCGAGCGACAAAGATAACTGCTGTTGCCCCCAGCGAATAGTGAGTTGATCGTGTTCCGAGTGCAATTCTGTTTTAAACACATTCATACCCGGATTGCCTATGAATCCAGCAACAAAAATATTGGCAGGTTGTTCATACAAGGCTTGTGGATCAGCAACCTGCTGCAAACAGCCCTGATTGATTACTGCGACACGACCACCAAGCGTCATGGCCTCGACCTGGTCATGAGTGACATAAAGCGTGGTTGTATTCATACGTCGTTGCAAGGCACTAATCTCAGCGCGAATTTGAACACGCAACTTGGCATCCAGATTTGAGAGTGGCTCATCCATCAGAAACACCGCTGGCTCACGCACCATGGCGCGCCCCATGGCGACCCGCTGCCTCTGCCCACCAGACAGCTGCTTTGGTTTACGCTCCAGCATCATATCCAATTCCAACAGTTTGGCCGTCGCATCTACGCGTCTCTTAATTTCTGCCTTTGCCAGCCTCATCATCTTGAGCGGGAATTCAATATTACGCCGCACCGTCATATGTGGATAAAGAGCATAGTTTTGAAACACCATAGCGACATTGCGTTGTTGTGCTGTTTTATCATTCACCACTTCGCCAGCGATAAGAATCTCACCTTGTGAGGCCGTCTCTAATCCAGCCAATATACGCAGCAGCGTTGATTTGCCACAGCCTGAGGGCCCCACCAACACCATTAACTCACCATCCTTAATGTCTAGATTAAAATCAGTAACCGCCGGGGCACCATTATCAAAACTCTTACCGATGTTTTTATAACTAACTGCCGCCACGGTTACCCCTTTATCCCTGTTGCCGCCACACCACGCACGAACCAACGCTGAAATAATAAAAACAGAATCAAAATCGGCGCCACCATCATCACACCAAAAGCAAAGATGTCTCCCCATTGCAGTGGCGGCAAGGTATAAAAGGCTGCTATCCCCAAGGGTAGTGGCCGCACGGCTTCACCACTGGTCACCATCAAGGGCCAGAGGAAAGCCCCCCATTGCATAAGGAAGGTCAGGATCGCCACGGTGGCAAATACAGGTTTGGCATTGGGAACAATAATGCTTACAAAAGTTCTGAAAACTCCAGCGCCATCAATACGTGCCGCCTCTTCCAACTCGCGCGGCAACCCAAGGAAGAAGGTATAAAACAGGCAGATCGAAAAAGCGTTGGCGATAAAGGGCACAATCTGAACAATGTAAGTATCACGCCAACCAAGCAAGGTGACTTCATAAAACAGTGGCACGGCAATGGCTTCCAACGGCACAATCATAATCATCAGCACCAACGCGAACATCAGATCTCGGCCTCGCCACTGCATGCGGGCAAAAGCATAACCGGCCAATGAGTTCACGGCTAATCCAACAACAACAATGCTGCCGCTTATCAACAATGAGTTGAGCAGATAGCGCATAAAATCTACCCGCGTAAACACATCACTATAGTTTTGCAACGACAATTGGTCTGGCAAAACTGCCTTGAGACTACCCGCTTCAATCAACACTTTAGCATCGGGCTTAAGACTACCCACTACCATTAACACTATCGGTGCGAGAAAGCAGAGCGCCAACAAGAGCAGACTTATGTATATCGATATATTTATCAACCAACGCCGCCTCATACAATCTCCCTTTCTTGTCGAAGCAAGCGTCGCTGCAGCCAGGCAATCAGTAACACAATCACAAACAACACCACAGTAATGGCCGAGCCCTTGGCCACCTGCTGGCGTGAGAAAGCTGCCTGCACCGCTTCATACATGGCAGTCGTAGTGGCGTTATGTGGACCACCCTGAGTCATGATTTGAACCTGATCAAACAAGCGAAAGGAGAGAATGGTTGTCACCAACACAACAAAGATAAGAGTATTGCGCAGTTGTGGCAAGGTGACATGGACTAACTGACGCCAGCGCGATGCACCATCAATCGCCGCGGCCTCATACAGTTCATGCGGTATCGCCTGCAAGCCGGCAAGGATAATCACCATTTGAAAACCCATGCCCTGCCAGATAGAAGTAAGCATGATTGCCGGTAAAGCCAACACGGGATCATGCAGAAAATCACGCGGCATCCAAATACCAAACGTCACCACCTCAAGCATGGCATTCATCATGCCGTTAGCACCCGGCGCAAAAATCAACACCCACACCACCGCCACCAGCGACAAGGGAAACACTACCGGCATAAAAAATAGAGTGCGAAACCAGGTCATCCCAGCCAATCGACGATTCAACAGCAAGGCAAGTAGCAAGGCCAATCCCGTTTGTAGTGGCACAACTACCAGCGCAAAGCTGGTGTTGTTCAACAGCGCACGTAGAAATGCATCATCAGCAAAAATACGCCTGAACTGTTCCAGACCAACAAACTCCGTTGGCAAGGGTGACCCCAAACGCAGATTGGTGAAGGCCAAACCAATAGCCAGCACAAACGGTAAAGCAACAAAGGCTAGTAAGCCGAACAAGGCCGGCGCTGCAAACAGCCAGGCAGTTGGGTGTGATCTCATTGATAGCCTCGATTGTCGGCAACATCCTGATCAATGATAGCAACTGCTTTATCCAGTGCCGTCTGCACATCAGCGCCGTTGCGGATATCAAAAAATGCCCTCTGAAAGGCCGAAGTGATCACCGGATACGCCGGCGTTTGCGGACGCGGTATGGCATACCCTTCTGTTAACTGCTCAACAAACAGATGCAAAGGACCATCCGCCCCATACAGTTTGGATCTGGCGATGGCACTGCGTGTTGCTGGTACGGCACCATTGGCATTGGCCATAGCCAACACCTCGTCAGTTTGCAATATAAATTGCAGGAATCTGGCTGCCGCTTGTGCCTGTTGCCCCTCTGCCGTCATGCCCCACACCCACGACCCCTGCCCTGTGCGACTGCCCTGCCCAAAATCAGGCAGTGGTAACAATAGCAAGTCATCACCAAGCGCTTTTGAGTAACGTGGATATTCCCAATGCCCCACCCATGACAGCGCGACGCGGCCGGTGATGAAGGCACCATCATCCAGATTGGAATCGACATAACGATTTTGCAGCCATGACTGTAATAGCGCCATGGCCTCAACCGAGGATGGACCATTCAGCACCTTAGCAGCAGAACCATAGCCTTTTCGATCGATTAAATCTCCGCCTGCAGACTGAATCACTGGTGAAAAAGCATAGGTAAACCATTCACCGGGATAATTGAGTTTAAGGTCCAGCACCGCGCCATCGGCATCAGCTTTTGCCAGCGCCTTTAACACTATTTTGAACTCCTGCGCCGACCATGCTTCAACCGGACTGGCGGGGATACGCACCCCGGCCTGCTCCAGTTTGCTGCGCCTGGCAAAAAGTCCCAGGCCGGAATCAAACGTTCCTACAGCATACAAATGACCACGATAACTTCCCTGTTTAATGATTGAAGCTATCAGATCGTCTTTAAGCCTGGCCGACAATAGCAACTCAATGGGGCGTAGATGGCCTTGCCAAACATAGTTGTAAAGATAGGGTCCATCAAACTCAAGTATGTCGGGGAGATCACCGGCTATGGCGGCAGCCTGAACCTGGGCGTTGTAGGAACGTTCCGGTATAAACGTCAGCGTGACCTGAACATCAGGATTAAGCTCATTGAAACGTGTCACCTGATCCTGAATCACCTGACGCTCAGCTTGTTGCCCGGCATGGGACCATGCTTGCACCTGGATTGTGCCAAACGCACCCTGTTCAGGTGCATCATTACTACATGCCGCCAGTGCAACCACAAAAATCCCGGTGATTATTTTTCTCAACATGGACAGATTCCATCGAGTTTATAGTTATGCCAGACTTCAGGTAGCGCAGACCAATGACCGATCCGCTCCAGGAATTTTTTTAGCACTACCTTTAATTATGGAAATAACGCAACAAACCACAACATGATCTACTCCGTCCTTGCTGACCTGGTAATGCTGTTTCACTTCGGCTTTATAATTTTTGCCGTGTTGGGTGCACTATTAGTGGCACGCTGGCCACGCCTGACTTGGTTGCATCTTCCCACCGTCGCTTGGGCAATATGGATTGAATTTACTGGCGGCATCTGCCCGCTAACACCTCTGGAAAACTGGTTGCGGCTTCAGGGTGGTGAAGCTGGCTATGCTGGCGGTTTTATTCAGCACTATATTGGTTCCGTAATCTATCCCGGCGAGATCACAATGACATTGAGAATATTGCTCGGCCTGGGACTACTGGCTATCAACCTTGGCTTATATATCTGGATTTTTAGACGGCGCCGTCATGGCCGATCGACATAGCGCTGAAAAAATTTGTTTAGACCATCCTGATAATAATCAACACCACTGACATAAATCCCATCATTATGCCCACCCTTAAGCTCAAGAAATTGCTTTGGCGAATTGGCCGCGTCAAACAGGCGTTGGCCATGGGCGAATGAAATAATCTCATCATCACGGCTATGCACGATCAGTACTGGCGCCGTAATTGACTGCAAATAATTTATGGTTTCGTAGCGAAAACGACTCAGCCAGCGCACCGGTAAAAATGGATATACCTCCGCAGCGGCATCAGGCACCGAAGTGAAGGCCGATTCCAATACCACTGCCCCGGGATGATGCCGATGAGCCAGCTCGGCCGCTACGGCTGCACCGAGCGAACGTCCCATGATAACGATCTCGTCCTCGCCATAGCCTTTGTCACGCAAATATTGCCATGCCGCCTCGGCATCGCGATAAGTCCCTGCTTCAGTCGGTTTACCTCCACTGCGGCCATAACCGCGATAATCAAATATCAGACTGGAAAAATCCAACTCATTAAAAATAGTCAGTGTTGATAAGCGATTAGCGATAGTGCCCGCATTGCCATGGCAGAAAAGGATCACACCCCTCTCGTTTGTGGCTGGAACATACCAAGCGTCAAGCTGCACACCATCTTCAGCGATTAACGCAACCGCTTCGAAGTCGAGCTCGGCATTTGCCGGCGTGGCACGACTGCTGGCGCCCCCATAATTTGGCAGAAAAAGCATGCCTGCCTGATTAAAATAGACAATCAACAGCAGGGCAGCATAACCAACCAGCAACAACAGCAAAAAGCTAATGCCACTATGCCATATTCCCATTTTTGACATGATCCCCATAACCCGATTGATGCCTAATAATCCACTCTAGCATCACTTCAAGTGAAGCAACACTAGCGGCAAAGGCAACGAAGTCCTATCATGAGAGAAAAACCAACACTTTCATAACAGAGAGAGAACACTATGCAACTACCACTGCAAATCACTTTTCGTCATATGGAAAAATCTGATGCCCTGGACGCTGCCATTCGTAAACGCGCGGCCCAACTAGATCAGTTTCATGACCACATCATGAGTTGCCGGGTAGTCGTAGAGCCACATCATAAGCACAAACACAAAGGTAATCTGTTCTGCATCCATATCAACCTTAAAACCCCAGGCAGGGAAATCGTGGTCAGCCGTGAGTCAGACCTGCATCAGGCCCATGAAGATGCCTATGTGGCGGTGCGCGATGCCTTTGACGCCTTGCGCCGACAAGTGGAAGACCATGCCCGGCGCCAGAAAGGCAAGGTAAAAACCCATGAAGTACCACCGCACGGCAAGGTCATCCAGCTGGTGCCGGAAGAAGATTATGGCCGCATCGAAACACCCTACGGACGTGAAATCTACTTTCACCGCAACAGCCTCCTCAATGGCGACTTCGACAAACTGGAAGTCGGTGTCGAGGTGCGCTTTGCCGAAGAAGAGGGGGAACAGGGTCCGAAGGCCACCAGTGTCAGCCTGGTCGGCAAACATCATATCGTTGGATGAATTTGGCTTGACCCCCTAAACGCAAGAGAGGGCCGCAGCCCTCTCTTGATTTTCTAAGCCAATATATAATCAAAGGGTAGGCACGAGGTAACGGTTGGCCCAGATATTTTCACGCATGCCATCACCCTGCTGCCACACCGCTACGGCATTGCCGTTAGCATCAATAACCACCTGGGGATTTAAGGCACTGCCAATATTGCTGGTTTCGATCAGCTCGGCACTGCCCCAGCCGCTGCCCGCCACATAACGATTGGCCCAGATGTTGGTCCGCGCATTATCATCTTGCCGCCATATCACCAGCGCATTACCGCCGCCATCTACCGCTACCTGAGGGGTGGATGCACCCCCCAAATCATTAGTTTCGATCAACTCAGCACTGCCCCAGCCGCTGCCGACTAGATAGTGATTAGCCAAGATATTCAAGCGCGTACCATCATATTGCTGCCACACCGCCACGGCATTGCCACCGCTATCCAGCGCCACGCGCGGATTCGTAGCAGAACCGGCATCGTCAACCTCGATCAGCTCCGCATTGCCCCAGCCACTGCTCGCCAAATAATAATTGGACCAGACATCGGTCCGTGAGCCATCCTCTTGCTGCCAGACCACCATGGCATTGCCACTGTTATCCATTTTCACCTGGGGGCTTGAAGCAGTTCCTGCATCATTAGTTTCGATCAGCACAGCACTACCCCAGCCGACACCCACTTCATATCGATTGGCCCAGACGTCCCGTCTTGCGCCGTTTAACTGCAACCACACGGCCACGGCATTGCCGTTACCATCTACCGCCACTTGGGGCTCCGTGGCCGTGCCGCTGTTGTTAGTTTCGATCCGCTCGGCATTGCCCCAACCGCTGCCCACGACATAACGATTAGACCAGATATCCCAGCTTGCGCCATCCCACTGCCGCCATACCGCGATAGCATTGCCGCCGCCATCAAGCACCACCTGGGGAATATTGGCATCACCTGCATTACTAAATTCGATCAGCTCGGCACCGCCCCAGCCGACACCCGCCACATAACGATTAGACCAGATGTTCGAGCGCGCGTTATCCCACTGGAACCACACGGCCATGGCATTACCGTCTCTATCCACCGCGACCACAGGGCTATAGGCACTGCCAACACTATTGGCATTGGTTTCGAGCAACTCGGCAACACCCCAGCCAACCCCCGTCATATAGCGATTCGACCAGATGTTGTAACGCATGCCATCCCACTGCTGCCACACCGCCATAGCATTGCCGCTGCTATCCGCAGCCACCTGTGGATTGCCGGCATCCCCAACATTGTCAGCTTCGATCAGCTCGGCAACCTGCCAGGCCAGTGTCGCATTATCACCACCATCACAGACAAAACCAGTTTCTTTGATCTCAGTAGCTTCTAGCACACCGTTGTTATTGCTATCGATGCCGGCATCGACCCGCAAACCGCCGTTGTAACAGTTGATACCCACCGGCTCGGGATTCATATCAACCAATGCATTCAGCCCATCCAGACCGTTACTTCCGTCAATTCCATTGGCACCATCAATGCCGTTGGCACCAGCTGCTCCATCCGCACCTGGACTGCCATGACATACCTTTTCAGACTCATCCACTTCATCGCTATCCAGCACGCCATTGCCGTTTTCGTCGATACCGGTCTCAACCAAGATTCCCCCGACGGGGCAATCTGGGTCACCTGCTGCCAGCACAGCCGTCCTGGCTGCGACGGAGAACGACGCAACATCCATACTAGTATCTCGTGCCAGGCTGGCGGATTCACCGCTGCCCCCACCACCACAAGCCGTTAAGGCCAAAGAAATGACGAGCCCCAATGTGCTTGGGGCAAGCTTACTGAAATACATGACTACATCCTTATACATTCATTATATTTTTGCTAACAAAAACCTAATAACGTTTCTGCATAACCAAAATCATATCACTGTTTTACAGGCCGCTCGGCCATTCATTTGTTAATGAGCGGCCACTTGTTAACCCAAAAAAGCCCACAGCTGCGGGCTTTTTTGGTTCATATCTCGCATAGTTTACAGCAACACAAACAGGGCGCGGTTACCGCGGCGGATATTGAGTAAGACATTTTGCCGCGTCAGTTTCAGTGCTTTTTCCAACTCATCGCGGTCATTCACCTCTTCACGATTGACTGAGGTGATAATGTCGCCCTTTCTTAATCCCGCGCGCCAGGTATAACTACCCGGCTTAACCTCCAGCAGCACCAAGCCTGTGACATTGCCATACAGCGGTGAGTCCTCAGTGATCGAGCCCAGCACCATGCCTTCGAGACGCTGATGTAATTGTCTTCCCTCAAACTTCTCCTGCGCCGGCGCCTCTATTTTAGCTATGATATTCAAATTCTTACCTGCACGAACCACTTTCAAATTGATCTCTGCACCGGCGCGCAGAACACCAATGGCATTGCGCAGATCGGCAGTATCCTCCACCGCCCGGCCATTAATACCGACAACGACATCACCCACCTTCATACCGGCCAGATCAGCTGAGGCCCCGGGCTCGACACTGGAGATCAACACACCTTTGCTGAATTTCAGACGAAACGCCTTGGCCAATTCAGGATTGAGGGTCTGACCCGAGACACCCAGGCGGCCGCGGCGAATCTCACCATAAGCCACCAGCTGACCCATCAGCTCACGCGCCATGTTTGACGGAATGGCAAAACCGATACCGACATTACCGCCCCCGGGGGCGACAATGGCGGTATTGATGCCAACCAGTTCACCGCGCAGATTGACCAGCGCGCCACCTGAATTGCCTGGATTAATGGAGGCATCAGTCTGGATAAAGTCTTCGTAACCTTCGATGCCCAGACCACTGCGGCCCAAGGCGCTGACGATACCGGAGGTGACGGTCTGCCCCAGACCGAAAGGATTGCCGATAGCGACGACAAAATCACCTACTTGCAACTCATCGGAATTCGCCAGTTTGAGCGCCTCCAGCCCCTTGGCAGGAATCTGGATCACTGCCACGTCGGCCTCCGGGTCGGCACCTACCAACTCGGCCTCTACAATGCGGCCGTCTCGCAAATGCACACTGATCTCTTGTGCCTTGGCGATGACATGATTATTAGTCAGCACATAGCCGTTGTCGGCATCGATGATCACGCCCGAACCGAGACTCTGGCCACGCCGCTGGCGCGGCTTGCTTTCCGGCAGACCAAAGAAGCGCCGAAAGAAGGGATCCTTCAGCAGCGGGTTGTCGCGTTCCTCTACATGGCTTTGGGTGGAGATGTTCACCACCGCCGGGGTGACCTTTTCCAGCATGGGCGCCAGAGTTGGCAGGGGCTGACCCTGACTATCGTTCGCCGGCAAACCCGCCTGAGCTACCGATATGAACAACAATCCAATCCACGGTAAAAACACCATTATTTTCATTTTTTGCTTCACTCTGTTTTCATCCTTTCTCAACAAAAGCGGCCTGCGTTACCAGACACAAGATATTGGGGTCGAAACCTGACTTTGCAACGACCGGCCATTTGAGTCTTTATTGGCAGAAAAATTCGTTTATCCACAAACCAGATCAAAAACAGGCTTTCTAAACCCTTGATTCACGTAAATTATCCAGGATACGAAACACTATATATTGTGTTCATGTGATTTTATCCACAAGCTATCCAGACACTTGCTCAATTTCCTATCGCCCCCGTATCAACACATACCCTATTGTTTTATATGTATTTTTAATTTATTTGATAAAACCGGTTGACAATACAACAGCTAGGGCCTAAATTTTCGTTCACCACAACATATTGTGTTTACCCCCTCAGCAGGTGCAGGTCTGGAGGTAACACTACCCCACGGGGGTGACATTTTCAGTTGAACATAACCATAACTATAGGGGACATCACTGCATGAAAGGCGCTCACTTGAAAGCCGTTTCAATCAATCCTACCGAAATCGCATTCCAGGATGCCTCAATGGACATCTGGGATAAAAAATATCGCCTCATCGCCAAAGACGGCTCAATCATCGATACGGATATCGACGCCACCTATCAACGCGTGGCAAAAGCCCTGGCCGAAGTCGAAACAGACGAACAAACACAGACCGAGTGGAATGAAAAATTTCTCTGGGCCCTGCGTCACGGCGCCATCCCCGCTGGCCGCATTATCTCCAATGCCGGCGCCACCGAACACAAACCCGCGACCTCTACCATCAACTGTACTGTGTCGGGCACTATCACCGACTCAATGAACGATATCCTTGGTAAGGTGCATGAAGCCGGCCTGACCCTGAAAGCGGGTTGCGGTATCGGTTATGAATTCTCAACCCTGCGCCCCAAAGGCGCGTATGTCTCCGGCGCCGGCGCCTACACCTCTGGCCCGCTGTCGTTCATGGATATCTACGACAAGATGTGTTTCACCGTCTCTTCAGCCGGTGGCCGCCGCGGCGCCCAGATGGCCACTTTTGATGTCAGCCATCCTGACGTGATGGACTTCATCCGCGCCAAGCGCGAAGACGGCCGCCTGCGCCAGTTTAATCTGTCGCTGCTGATCACCCAGGAGTTCATGGAAGCAGTCAAGAACGATGATCACTGGCCACTCAGTTTCCCGGTCACTGACAAAGAAGTGGAACAGGACAAACTGGACCTCAACGACCCAGACCAGATCACCTGGCGCGAATGGCCGGTCAAAAACAGCTACGTTAGCAATGACGAAGGACTGGTGGCCTGCAAGGTCTATAAGACCATCCGCGCCCGCCGTCTGTGGGATGTAATCATGTCATCCACTTATGATTATGCCGAGCCGGGCTTCATCCTGATCGACAAGGTCAATGAGATGAACAACAACTGGTTCAGCGAAAATGTGCGCGCCAC
>CALZIO010000070.1 GCA_945787785.1 uncultured Chromatiaceae bacterium | reverse complement strand
GCAATGCAGAGGGGCTAGCCGTGCAACGATTGGCCCCATCAAAGAACTGTGTTGAGATTTATGAAATTTACGCAAAAAACCTGTCAAGTATTATTTTCGATTTATTATGCTGAACAGTTACGTTGTTTTTTCTATTCCGAGCACAGTTGCGTTCGCGTATTGGTGTATTGGATGACTTTATTATTCTCAAGGATTACCGTGGTCGCAATGCCGTGGGTCAGGGCGAACGGATTTTTTATAACGAGCGTGTCTTGCTGATAGATGATGTGATTGTGGTGCTCGGGGCGGAGCCGTTTAAGTTTTTTGTCATTGCCGATTTGATGAAACATGTTTATCCGCGACTGGAAACTGCCAGTGAACTCAAGCCGCGTGATTTGCAGATTAAATTAATCAAGCATCGCCATCCCAGCTTTATGCTGCCGATGGTGATGCTGATTGTGATCATAATTATCCTGTGGTTAATGGGCGTGGTCTAGCCAGGCAGCTGGCGGGCAGTTTGCCCGCTGTATGAACTATTCCTGTTCTTCCGGGCGAATAAAATAGCTGCCACGGCATTTAGGGCATGGGGGTATGTGACCCGCCTGATGGAAGTGCAGCACTTCACCACAGTCCATGCAGGTGAGTGTCCCGGGGCCGGTGATCTCGCCGGTGCGATACTCGGTTGCCTCAGCAAGCTGCTCCTCGAATTCGAGCATGTCGAGTTTGGCCTGGTCTGCCACACTGAGAAACATATCGAGTAATCGATTTTCGATTAACTCGATATCAAACCGCAACCAGTCTTTTAGCTCCAGGGCTTCAGGGCCGGCCAGGTATTCACCTGCATCCTGCAGGTCGCGGCGTAAATAGTCACCAATTTGAAGCGCCTCTTCGCGACTAAGTTCGCCTAGCTCAATGGCTTTTTCTTCAGCAGTTGCAATGGCTTGGCGCAGGCGAGGTTCGGCAGCTTGTTCTGCTTTGCCCAGTGTCTCTTTCACCCTCTCCATCATGGTGTTGTAAGCATGGACACGTTTTTCGTTTTGAATCCGATTGTCGTCGCTCATGACAGCATTCCTTCGTTTGTCTAATGATTATAGTGTTGAGCTTGGAGCAAAAAAGTGCAAGCTCTTATGCGCACTCGGTGAAATCTTAGATGAGGAAAAGCCTACTCTGATGGAGTGAATTTTCAGCTTTCTGGCTAGGCTATATAGTATGTTTACTGCTGCGATGTATATAGCGTTCGCGCATCAGGATGGTGACTATCAAGGCGCCGAT
The DNA here is from genome assembly GCA_945787785.1 of uncultured Chromatiaceae bacterium. Taxonomy (GTDB): domain Bacteria; phylum Pseudomonadota; class Gammaproteobacteria; order Tenderiales; family Tenderiaceae; genus Tenderia. The sequence continues at coordinate 10,406 of CALZIO010000070.1, read as the reverse complement.
AAATAGCTGTGCCAGCACAGTCTCTACGGTAGGATAAAGTCCAAGTATTTCAACGCGTGGCAGTGGAAGTGGGTCGGCTGATAGTATGCCGGCTTCCTGGAGTGCAGCAACACCATGACCAGAAAATATCACTGCCAGGACGAATAGAACAGCCGCGTTAATCGTGAAGAGTAGGCGTAATGGCAAACGCATACTGAAGCGGAAAATACCCCAGCCAAACACCAACAATAATGCCGCGGCAGCAATAACGCCGAACCAGAGGTAGATGTGCTGTTCTGGTACAGTTTGCAGCCATAAGGCCTGGTAGAAAAGCACTGTTTCGAATACCTCACGATAAACCGCCAAAAATGAAACAAAGCTCAGTGCCCAAAGGGTGCGGCCCCGTAATGCAGTTTTGATTTGGAATTTAACAAACTCATGCCAGTGCTCGGCAATGGTTTTGTCGTGCAGCCAGAAACCAACATATACCAATAATGCTGAGGCCAATAATGCCGTAATGCCTTCACTCACTTCACGGTTGGCACCTCCAATGGAAAAGAGGTAAGTGGATATTACCCAGGTTATAACACCTGCAATTAGGGCGGTTATCCAGCCAAGATGCACATAAGGCAGTGCATCTCGATTGCCCGTCTTGATCAGAACACCGATGATGGCGGCGAGGAGAAGCATTGCCTCAAGCCCTTCTCGCAATAGAATCACTCCGGCGCTAATAGCACCCGCTTCGCTAGAGAGCTGACTTTGATCCTCATCTTCTCTGATCTGATCCAGGACCTCTATCAGTGCGTGATAATGGGACTCAACCTGTACCAGTGGTGCCTGGTTCTTGATTAGATTGCGATAACTAATCATTTGCTGTTCTAGGTCACGCTGTAGCTCTCGATTGGCAGCAACCAGATAGGGTTCTGCCAACTCGAGCCCATCAAGATAGGCAGCAATTGCTTCATAATAGGCGCGTTTGACATTGCCATTGCGATAGCTGGAGATGCTGGAGCCAAGTTTTTCTACCGCTGTATCAAGAGGGTGGATGTGGGCCATCACTGCTTGAGGGTTAGAGCGCAGGTAAGCCAGCTGCATCAAGCCCTTCTCACCGGCCCGTTCCTTGACATCTGCAGGCGTCAGCTGAGTCAGTCCAACAATATCGCTAAGAGGATCTACCTTACCCAGGCGCCAACTTTGTTTACCGGCGATGCGTTGTTCCGAGCTGAATACAAAATTGCTCACATAAAAAGCCAGGGCCCAACGTTCTCCATCAGAAAACTCGTCGAATTCCACCATCATAGTGCCATCCACGCCCAGGCTGATGGCGTTATAGAGGCCATATACGCTGCGCTCTTTGGCGCGCTCAAAGTCATGAAAGTTGATAGGCGGTGGATCGATCTGAGATGCTTTGGGGCCATCACCGTAGCCTTGTACGCCATGGCATTTAACACACTTGCTATGAAATAGTTCAGCCCCAAGATTTAAATCGGGTACGGCGCGTGGTGTTTGCCGGATTTGGTAAAGGTGTGCCAATCCCCGCCCGGCATTTCTCGCAGTTGCGGCCACAAGTTTGCCATCGCGCTTGTCCTTAATCTGCTGAAATAGCAGCTGTACTTGTTCAAGAATGTCATCCCGCCCTGGTTTTGCTGGCAGAGCAGGGATGGCCATGAGCAGGTGCTCACTGAAATCAAGCTGTTCGTTATATTCATCCTGATTGATCACGATTCCATTTGCTACGGTCGCGGGATAGTCGACGGCAATATAGTCGAGTGAATGAAGTGCCGCGCGTGCGTCGTTAGCCTGGACCGTCTGAGATAATAAACCCAATAACAACAAGGGAAGTAAGAAAGGCAGGTAAGATTTCAGCTGGTGTTTAATCAGAGAGTTATATAAGGCCATAAACAGACTGTAGCCTATTTTCAAGAATGCAAATCACAACTAGGAGATCCCGGGGGCGTTTTGTTAATTAGCGCATTCTAATATAAATTAAGCGCAAGTGACAGATTATCCTTCAACAAAATTCTGTTGCAGTTCTTCCTTTCTAAGTGAGTAAGTGCAAGCTTAGTGTTGCTCAGGTATCCTATTAGCCCTTTGTTTTAGCGATTGATTAAGCCGATTTGAGATGAATACTGACAAGCAATACTTGCCCGCCGAAGTTGAACAGGCAGCCCAGGAATATTGGGAAGAAAATCAGAGTTTTACAGTGATAGAGGATGCTTCGAAAGAAAAGTATTACTGCCTTTCCATGTTTCCGTATCCCAGTGGCCGCCTGCACATGGGCCATGTGCGAAATTACACCATCGGCGATGTGATCACCCGCTTTCAGCGCATGCAGGGCAAAAATGTAATGCAGCCAATGGGTTGGGATGCCTTCGGGCTGCCGGCCGAAAACGCCGCCATCAAGAATAATGTGCCTCCAGCCAAATGGACGCGCGAAAATATCGATTACATGCGGGCTCAGCTCAAGCGCCTTGGCTTTGGATACGACTGGGGGCGTGAGTTGGCTACCTGTGACCCCGACTACTATCGCTGGGAGCAGTGGTTGTTCACCAAGCTGTTCGAAAAAGGCGTGGTATATAAAAAGACCGCAGCGGTGAACTGGTGCCCCAATGATCAGACCGTGTTGGCCAACGAGCAGGTTATCGATGGCTGCTGCTGGCGATGTGACACTGTGGTGGAACGCAAGGAGATCCCCCAATATTTCATGAAGATCACCGCCTATGCAGAAGAACTGCTGGCTGATCTTGATCAACTTAATGGCTGGCCGGACCAGGTCCGCACCATGCAGCGCAATTGGATTGGCCGTTCCGAAGGGGTGGAAATCGACTTTGACGTTGAGGGCCGTGAAGACACCCTGCGAGTCTTTACTACTCGCCCCGATACTTTGATGGGTGTGACTTATGTGGCTGTTGCCGCTGAGCATCCATTGGCGCTGGCGGCGGCGGAAAATCATCCTGGACTGGCTGCTTTCATTGAAGAGTGCAAGAAAACTGGTACCGCCGAAGCCGAGCTTGAAACCATGGAGAAAAAAGGTGTCGACACTGGCTTGAAGGCGATTCATCCGGTCACGGGAGAGCAAGTACCGGTCTGGGTCGCCAATTTTGTCTTGATGGGCTATGGCACCGGCGCTGTGATGTCGGTACCCGCTCATGATCAGCGTGATTGGGAATTTGCTAAAAAATATGGCTTGTTGATCAAGCAGGTCATTGCACCACTCGCTCGTAGGGAAATAAAAGAGTGTTTGAATGCTGTAAGAGACAGGATGTCGCCAGCGGCAGAGCTTGATCTTGAGACACAAGCCTTTACTGAAAAAGGTGTGTTGATCGATTCTGGTGATTTCAGTGGCATGTCATCAGCCGACTCATTCGATGCCATCGCCGAGTTTTTGAGTGCACAGGGCAAGGGTGAGAAGCGTGTCACCTACCGTTTGCGTGATTGGGGTGTGTCGCGCCAACGTTACTGGGGTGCACCGATTCCGATTATCAATTGCCAAAGCTGTGGTGCCGTGCCGGTCCCCGAAGATCAATTGCCAGTGGTGTTGCCGGAAGAGATTGTTCTAGACGGTGTGGGTTCGCCCATCAAGAAGATGCCCGAGTTCTACCAGTGTGAATGCCCCAAATGTGGCGGCAAGGCCGAGCGCGAGACCGATACCTTCGATACCTTCATGGAATCATCCTGGTATTTTGCCCGCTACTGCTGTCCGAATGATGACAAGGCAATGTTGAATGAGGCGGCCAAGTACTGGTTGCCGGTGGATCAGTACATCGGTGGCATCGAGCACGCCATCCTGCATCTGCTTTATGCCCGCTTTTTCAATAAATTGATGAGAGACGCCGGCCTGATCGATAATGATGAGCCCTTTTCCGATCTGCTGACCCAGGGCATGGTGTTGAAAGATGGCGCCAAGATGTCAAAGTCAAAAGGCAATACCGTTGATCCGCAGGAATTGATTAACCAATACGGCGCGGACACTGCACGTCTGTTTATGATGTTTGCCGCACCGCCGGAGCAATCGTTGGAATGGTCAGACTCCGGCGTCGAAGGGGCGTCGCGTTTTCTAAAGAAGATCTGGAATTTTGCCATGGCCAACGAGGCTACTTTGGGCGCGAACCAGTCGTTTGATATCAGCAATGCTGATGATGAACAAAAAACTGCCCGCCGCGAAGTGCATGAAGTATTGAAACAGGCCCTGTTCGATTTCGACAAGCAGCAATTCAATACGGTTGTCGCAGCTTGTATGAAGATCATGAATGTCCTGCCTGCAATTCAAGCGGGTGGCGGGCGTGATGCCATTGTTAACGAAGGCATGAGTATCCTGCTGTGCCTGTTGTCGCCCATCGCACCCCACATCACCCATGTTCTGTGGCGTGAGCTGGGTTATGGTGATGATGTGCTGACGGCTAAATGGCCGCAAGTGGATGACGACGCGTTAGTGCGTGACACCATTGAGATGGTGGTGCAGGTCAATGGCAAGGTACGGGCCAAGATACAGGTGGCTGCAGATGCAGATAAAGCAACAGTTGAGTCAGCGGCCCTGGTGAATGAGAATGTAGTGAAATTTACTGAGGGTAAACAGTTGGTAAAGGTAATAGTTGTGCCCGGCAGGCTGGTGAATGTAGTTGTTAAAGGCTGATTGCAATGTAGGACGTGCCCCGCGCAGCATATCTTTGCTGCCGGCACAATTTGAATGGTGCGCACAGCGCACCCTACGTTTCATATTCCTATTGCTGAGTGTTAGCTTGCTGGCCTTGGCGTTGACTGGTTGTGGTTGGCACTTGCGAGGTTCAATGCAGGCGGATATTGAAGTGCCCCCAGTCTATCTGGAGTTCCAAAGCGGCAGCGCTGTGTTACGACGCGAGTTGACTCAGACGCTTGAGTCGGCCAAGGCGCCTTTGGTCAATGATATTGCAGACGCCGAATTGGTCTTGGTGATCCATGCTGAAAACCAAGGGCGCCGTGTGTTGTCGGTTGATCTTGGTGGCAAGGTGAGTGAGTATGAATTGCAGTATGAACTGATATTTTCCGTTCGGGATGCAGCCGGTGAAGTGTTGATCGATAATGAACAAACTACTCAGCGTCGCGATTACCGGTTTGATGATACAGAGGTGTTGGCCAGTGGCGAAGAGGAGCGCAAGTTGTTTGACTTCATGCGCGGCACTGCGATTCAAGCCATGATGAGACGCCTGTTTACCGTGGTCACACAACGCGCAGATGCTCAACCAGCGACAACGGCAGCCCCTTCCAGCAATGCAGATTAAGCCCGAGCAACTTGCTGTCCAATTGAAAAAGGGCTTGGCGCCACTCTACTTTGTCAGTGGTGATGAGCCATTGCTGTTACAAGAGGCGTGTGATGTCATTCGTGCCACTGCGCGCCAGGCGGGTTGCACAGAGCGTGAAGTGCATCATGTCGAGACCGGCTTTGATTGGCAGGGTTTTCTGCAGTCGGGCGATGCCATGTCCCTGTTTTCCGATCGTAAGCTGATTGAGTTGCGATTGCCATCCGGCAAGCCCGGCGATGCCGGCAGCAAAGCCTTTCAGGCTTATGCTGAACGCCCATCTGAAGAAAATATTCTGCTGATTGTGTCGGGCAAGCTTGAAGCAAGTCAACGCAATTCCAAATGGTACAAGGCCTTGGATAAGGCCGGTGCCATAGTCCAGATCTGGCCGATTGATGTGCGCCAACTGCCCGGTTGGGCCATGCGCCGTATGAAAGAAAAAGGCTTACAACCGAGCCAGGAGGCTGTGGCGCTGTTGGTGGAGCGAGTGGAAGGTAACCTGCTGGCCTGTGCCCAGGAGATAGAAAAGCTGCTGTTGTTGCATGGTGCGAGCCCGGTCGGTGTGGATGATATTGCCGCCAGTGTCGCCGACAGTTCCCGTTTTGATATCTATAAACTGGTGGATGGTGCCCTGCAGGGTGATGTCGCCAGAACAAGTCGAATTATCAATGGTCTCAAAGGTGAAGGGGTAGAGCCGGTACTGGTGTTGTGGGCCCTGAGCCGTGAGATCCGTGCCATGGCAGGTATGGCGTTTGAGCTTTCACAGGGGGCTGGTCTGGAACAGCTGTTGGCAAAACATCGTGTCTGGGACAAGCGTAAGGCCTTGGTGCGGACTGGTTTGAAGTCCCATTCCCTGGCTCGATGGCAAGCCATGTTGCGCCACTGCGCTGAAGTGGATGCTATGGTCAAAGGTAACCGTGCAGGTAATGTTTGGGACGAATTGTTACAATTGAGCCTGTGGCTGGGTGGTGTGCGGCTGTTTCCGCATCGTAAAGCTGTCTAACTGGGTGATACGAAATGAGTGACGTCAAACAATACATGTCAGAAGTGGGTAAGCGTGCCAGAGCTGCTGCGCGTGCCATGAGCCGTGCCGACACAGCGGCCAAGGATGTAGCACTGAATGCCATTGCTGATGCCATCGAGGCGCAAAAAGCGAGTTTACTCGAGGCCAATGAAAAAGATATGCAGGCCGGTGCCGCCGATGGCCTGGATGATGCCTTGCTGGATCGGCTTGAATTAAATGATGAACGTATTGCCGGCATGGCGGAAGGTCTGCGCCAGATAGCGGCCTTGCCTGATCCTGTCGGTGAAATTTCGGATATGAGTTACCGCCCTTCCGGCATTCAGGTCGGCAAGATGCGTGTACCTTTGGGAGTGCTCGGTATCATCTACGAATCTCGTCCCAACGTCACGGCTGATGCGGCCGGTCTGGCCTTGAAGTCAGGCAATGCTGCGATTCTGCGCGGCGGTTCCGAGGCCTTACATTCCAATCAGGCCATTGCCCATTGTGTGCATGCCGGTTTGGAAAAAGCGGGTTTGCCCGCGGATGCGGTGCAAGTCATCGAAACTATTGACCGGGCAGCGGTGGGCCAGTTGATCACCATGCCTGAGTATGTGGATGTCATCATTCCACGCGGCGGCAAGAGTCTGATCGAGCGCATCAGTGCTGAGGCGCGTGTGCCTGTCATCAAACATCTACATGGTGTTTGTCATGTCTATCTTGATGATGAAGCCGATCTTGATAAAGCGATTCAGATCGCCTTCAACGCCAAGACGCATCGCTATGGTGTCTGTAATGCCATGGAGACCTTGTTAGTGGCAGAAGGGATTGCCGAACAGGTGTTGCCTGAATTGAGTGGCATGTATCTGGAAAAAGGTGTTGAGCTGCGTGGCTGTGAAACCACATGTCGTTTGGTGAGTGCTGCAAAACCGGCCACGGATGAAGATTGGGATACGGAATACCTGGCACCGATTCTGTCTATTCGTGTGGTCAAGGATGTGGACGAGGCTATCGATCATGTCAACCGTCACAGCTCCAATCATACCGAAGCAATTGTGACGGAAAACTACACCCGGTCGCGTCGTTTTCTGCGCGAAATTGATTCTAGTTCTGTGATGGTCAACGCTTCAACCCGTTTTGCCGATGGCTTTGAATATGGTCTGGGTGCAGAGATCGGTATTAGCACAGACAAGTTTCATGTGCGTGGACCAGTAGGTTTGGAAGGTTTGACCTCACAGAAATATGTAGTCCTGGGTAGTGGCCAGATTCGTCAGTGATAGGAATTTTTGGCGGCACCTTCGACCCGGTCCATTTTGGACATTTGCGGCCGTTGCTGGATGTGAAACAGGCCCTTGGCCTGGATGAAGTGCGTCTCATTCCCTGCTTAATTCCGCCTCATCGGGGCACGCCTAGTGCCAGTGCAGAACAGCGTGTCGCCATGTTGTCGCTGGCGATGGCAGACACACCTGGTTTTGTGATTGACCAACGCGAACTGCATCGCGGTGGCCCTTCATATACAGTCGATACCTTGTTGTCACTGCGCCATGACCTGGGTGATGTGCGATTGTGTCTGATTATCGGTGCAGACGCCTTTATGGCCTTAGACAGTTGGCATCAGTGGCAGCAACTGAATCAGCTGGCACATATTGTCGTCATGCAACGCCCGGGGACGCTATTGCCAAAAACCGGCGCGGTGGCCGAATTGGTTGAACAAGCGCAGGCACTGGATGTAGAAGAGTTACAGCAACAGGCGGCAGGTAAGATTCTTTTTCAATCTGTGACCCAGATGGATATTGCCGCCACGTCGATTCGGGAGCTTGTGGCACAGGGAAAGGATGTGCGTTTTTTAATGCCGGACAGTGTGCGGCACTACATAGAGACAGTAGGCCTCTATAAAAACTGAGAGAGTTAGATGAAAGAAGAAGAGATCAAAAACCTGGCGGTTACCACGCTGGAAGATATGAAAGCTGTAGACCTGGTTGTGCTCGATGTGCGCGGTAAATCCAGCGTCACCGATTTTATGATTATTGTCAGTGGCACCTCGGATCGTCATGTTAAGGCGATGGCCAATAACCTCGTGGTTGAGATGAAAAAGGCGGCTGTTAAACCCCTGGGTGTCGAGGGTGATAATGTGGGTGAGTGGGTGCTGGTGGATTTGGCCGATGTGATTGTCCATATCATGTTGCCAGATGTGCGCGACTTTTATCAGCTGGAAAAATTGTGGGAAGCAGGTTCAGTTGATGAAGTGACAGAAATGAGACCCAAAGCTTAATTCAGATGCATATCCACCTCATCGCAGTCGGGCAAAAAATGCCCGGCTGGGTCAAAACGGGCTATGACGAATACACCAAACGTCTGCCACAAAATTTCAGTTTAAAACTTATCGAAGTCCCCCCTGGTCAACGCAGTAAAAGTAGCGACCCAAAACGTGCTATTGAAGAAGAGAGCGACAAGGTCCTGAATGCAATCCCCAGCGGTGCTTATGTCATTGCATTGGATGAGCGAGGTAAGCAGTGGACGACCTTACAGCTGGCCAACCACATGCGTGAGTGGATGCAGGCGGGGCGGGATATCGCCTTATTAGTCGGCGGGCCAGATGGTTTGTCAGAGGCATGTAAACAGCGGGCAGAGCAGCTCTGGTCGCTATCAAACCTTACTTTACCCCATTCGTTGGTAAGAGTGTTTCTGGCGGAACAGTTGTATCGTGGCTGGAGTGTGACTCAGGGGCATCCCTATCATCGAGAATGATTTCAATATAGGTCTTGCTCGGCGACGCGGATTGCCTTGCGGGTAAAAATCGGACCGATAATCTCAAAGAAAATGGTAGTGCTGATGACCACCGTTAACAGTGTTTGCCGGTATTCGGGAAACTGATTGGCGGCTACCAATGCCATGCCCATGGCGGCGCCTGCTTGTGGCAATAGTGCGGCCCCCATCCAGCGGCGAATAGTCTGATCTGCACCACACATTCGCGCGCCAATATTGGCGCCAACAATTTTGCCAATGCTGCGAAACACGATATAGATGAAACCAATCAGGCCGATGTTCTGTATGGCTGATATCTCCAGTGATGCGCCGGCAAGCAAAAAGAATATCGCCATCAAGGGCCACTCAACACCTTCAATGGCGTGAAAAGGATATTCATGATGTCTGGCCAGATTGGCGATGGTTGCCCCCATCACCATGGTGGCAATCAAGAATGACACATCCAGCCAAAGTGCCAAGCCTCCACAAAGAAATACGATGCCCAACGCCTCAGTGAGCATGGGTTGGCCTTGTTTTATTCGCCCGGTGAGGTAAGCAGCGGGGAGTCCAATCAGCAGGCCCAATACAATTGCACCAAATATTTCACGGAAGGCCGAAAGTAAAAATGAACCTTCTCCCTGATTGCCATTGATGACAGAAACCAAGGCAATGGCAAGGCTGAACAAAATAAGTCCCCAGGCGTCATCAAGCGCAACAATAGCAAGTAGTAGGCGCGAAAAAGGTCCTTTGTGTTCACTTTCGGCCACTGTCGCGACGGTGGCCGCAGGTGCGGTTGCAGATGCGATGCAGCCGAGGAGTAAAGCTATTTCGACAGGGGTGCCAAAAAGCAATAAACCGGTTGTCACACAAGCTGTGGTGATGAGGGCAGCGCTGATGGAGATGGATAAAATTTTTCTGCCGGATTGCTGTAAAGTTTCCCGCGTTAACATTCCGCCCAACAAAAATCCAACCATGAGCAGTGTTATTTCGGCGATCAGTTCAAAACGATCGCTGAAAAAAGTTGGAATTAAATCGAATCCTTCTTTGCCAATGATGACGCCAAAAATAAGAAGCAGGGTTATGCGAGGTAAAAATGTGCGCCGGCCTAGAAGGTCCGTTGCTAAACCTAGCAGCAGGATTCCGCCAAGTACCAACAGAAATTGTGAATTGGTTTCCATGTTAACTGCCAGTATATTGCTGGCTGTCTGTGTTACTCAAGGTTTTATTGGTTAAAGCTTTGTGTGCCTATTTGTGCACGGCTTAGGTGTGCTTTTTTACAAATATTTTTTATTTTAATGTGTGTATTTTCGTTAATGAGCTGAATGATTTATGAAGTATTTTGCTTTTATATGTCATTTGAAATTAGAATGTGCCCGCACTTTTAGCATTACATAATAATTGGAGAA
>CALZIO010000069.1 GCA_945787785.1 uncultured Chromatiaceae bacterium | reverse complement strand
AGCTGGGTTATCGCCAGGTCGGCAAGGATTTCCCCGTCTTTCTACACCCTGAAACACATGAGGAGTACGCCCTTGCCAGAACCGAGCGCAAGACTGCGCCTGGTTACACCGGCTTCGATTTATACACATCCCCCGAAGTCACCCTGGAACAGGACCTGATCCGGCGCGACCTGACCATCAACGCCATTGCCCTGGATCAGGATAACAACATCATTGATCCCTTCTTCGGCCAGCAGGATTTAAAAAACAAAGTCCTGCGCCATGTTTCCCCTGCCTTCGCTGAAGACCCGGTACGCATCCTGCGGGTAGCGCGTTTTTATGCCCGCTTTGAGCCACTCGGCTTCACCATTGCCGATGAAACCCTGAGTCTGATGCAGGAAATGGTCAACAATGGCGAGGTCGATGCCCTGGTCCCGGAACGGGTCTGGCAGGAGACTCATCGGGCCCTGGCTGAAACAGAGCCCGGTGGCTTTTTTGACGCCTTACGCAAATGCAACGCACTGGCCAGGATTTTTCCTGAACTCGATGCCTTGTTTGGCGTGCCTCAGCGGCCAGATTACCATCCGGAAATCGATACCGGCATTCACACCATCATGGTCCTGGAACAGGCCTGCCTACTAAGCCCGAAACCAAGAGTGCGCTTCGCCGCCCTGCTGCATGATTTGGGCAAGGCCAAGACCCCCAAGGAAGAGTGGCCAAGCCACAAAGGTCACGAGGCCCGCTCGCTACCCTTGATTAAAGAGCTATGCCACCGCCTAAGAGTCCCCAACGATTACCGTGATCTAGCCTTGCTGTCAGCCCAGTATCATAGCCACTGCCACCGTGCCGCCGAGCTTCGCCCGGCTACGCTACTTGCGACCCTGCATGGACTGGACGCCTTTCGCCGCCCTGATCGGTTTGAAGAATTTCTGCTCACCTGTATCGCCGATTCCCGCGGCCGTAGCGGCTTTGAAACAGACGCTTATCCCCAGGCAGAGCTATTTCGCCGTGCCCGCCTGGCGGCACTGAAAGTGGATGCCGCCGCACTGGCCAAAAACGGCCTGCGAGGCCAGCAATTGGCCGACCGGCTACATCAACTTCGCTGTGAGACGATAGCCGAGGAAATAAATCAATAAAATTTTGTTGCTCCGAAAAGCCCTCAAAATACAAACACTTCGCGACCCTGGCGCACTCTATGCAGTTCAATAAAAGCCAATAAAAATCAATAAATTAATCAAACAGACCAAGAATCAGTCCAAGTTGACTTGGATTTAAAATTCGTGAGAGCCTGAGCGTTCGTCTCGTTCATAAATGTGCTAATTCAGGCCCATCAAGCAGGACGAAGATGATCCACTCAACTCATCAGGAGGAAAGCCTATGTATGGAGTTCGTCATCACATTCTGGAAGAGTTTCCACAACTTTCTGGAACCATAACCAATATGAAACAGAACGATCCGCAGTTTGCGACGTTACTTTCCCGTTATGACGAAACCGACAAAAAGATCTATGGCATCGAAGCGAAAAGCCGGCCAGTATCTGATGACTATGTCGAATTCCTCAAAAAAGAGAGGCTGGCGCTAAAAGACCGTCTCTATTCCATGATTACAAAGAGCTGACTGACAATTTCGAAACCCTGCCGGGTTAGAAATTATTTGCGCGCCTTCGGGCGCGCTTTTTTTTGTCTAGGATTCTTGTTTTTGACTGTGTTGCAAATGCGTTGGCAACTCCATCCGCTCCATGAGATAACAGAAACAATCCTGCCGTATCACCTTTTCATCACGCGTTAACATGGATGGCATTACTGAGCTTGCCAATGCAATCTTGCCATTGTGATAACTGAAGTAACGTTCACTGACATCATTACCGTGTTCATCCTGACACTCAAGCTGGGCATCCTTATCAAACTGCCGGCCAAAACAGGTTCCTGCCGGCATCTCACTAAAATTGAAGTGATCAATATCATCGATAAATTGTATCTGCACATCACGGGGGCCAAAGGCAAAGCTGACATCTTCAGGCACTTTGACGATCGATACGGTATGAAAAACACTGACATCATGCGGCGAGACCGGATGTTTTGGGATTTCATGAATATTGAGGCAGGCCTCAAGAAAATCCTTGGCATGTTCGACACCATACTCCTGTCCCGGTTGGCCGCATTCCAAGGTGACGGCCGGGCACAACTCGGCAAAGGCCATGCTCTGCACACCCGCAGGCTTGGTGAAATAGACCACGGTACGGCTGAACATCGATGCTAATTGCAGGAACGGCGTTTCCAATTTGTTCAAACAGGCGTAGTGCGGATTGATGCCGGTATTGTTATGGATATCAATACTGGCAAACACACCACGTCCAGCCATTTCGGCAACCACCTGGTCAACCATTTTATATTCCGGCAAGTCTTTCCCCGTCGACCAGATACGATTGTAATCAGGCTGCTGATCAAGGCGTCGCATCTTATAGCGTGCGGCGCTGACATTACCTATAAAAACAGATAAGGCACGCGGCAACTCACGCCCGGCATAATCTTTCAGCAAACCTTGCAGCGCATACAGCCCTGTCGGTTCATTGCCATGCAGCATTAAAGAGACAAACAGAGCTGGTTCATTGCGGCCGGGCAGATGCATCAAGGTCGGCCCACCCAGCAACGCTTCCAATTGTTCCGGTTTTGCATCCACAAAACCTTGCGGGACAGATTCTATAATTCTCAACATACTCATCTTTTATACTGACCATTCATGCACTGGCTGTCCCTGCTGCTGTCGCTCACGGTAAGCCAACGTTAATTGTGTCATGTCGGCATTATGCTTGGCGACATAACGGCGTTGCCACACCGCGCCATTGCATTGCTGTTTAATACGTTCCTCGATCACACCGAGAAAAAGATCGCTATCCGCCTGATCGATATCAAGGAGCTTCAGTCCTTGTTTGGCCATTGGCAAAATTTCTTGTTTTAACAATTGCAGCATAGGAAGCTTATTGCCATCGAGCCAAATTACTTCAGCCCCTAAGCCGTCTTTGGCAGCCGCATAAAAATTAGCCTTGGCCAGATTAAAATTTAATTGTGTTTCAGGCGCCACATCAATCGTTGCCATCATCTGGATCGCACCAAAAAAGAGGGCAGCATTGGCAATGGCATCAATAACAGTGGGCCCTGATGGCACCACCCGGTGCTCAAGGCGCAGATGCGGCTCACCTTTTGCGTCAAAACCGATCAATGGCCGATTCCAACGCCAAATAGTGCCATTATGCAGCCTGAGATGAGCCAACTCCTCTACCGGGCCATCACTCATTGCCGGCAACAAAACTGGATAACACTCCTGATTGCGTAAAAAACATTCGTAGACAGACGATTCCACATAAGCCGAACCGAAAGTAACGCGGCCTGTTTTTCCACAGCTGCGGCCGGAAACCGCTTCCAGTGCCACCGACTGCTCAAACAAGGGGATGCGTGTTTCATCCCACAGATCATGACCAAACAGATAAGGTGAGTTTGCCGAAATAGCCACCATGGGTGCGGACAATATATGTGCCGCATTGTAATAACGCGCCGCACAACTCAATTCAACCTGTAGATGTAATTGATAAGAGGTAGCGGCTGATTCAAGCATCACGTCGCCATGACTCAACCGCAGCGATTGCCGCCCTTGAATATCCAGATTCAATGGCCGCCCTTCACGCAAACGCAACACCTGCTCGTTCAGTGCACGAAAACGCTTCACGTCCGACATGTTGGCCAAGGTCAGCTGTGTATCCGCAACCGTTGGCAAGATGCCAATCATGACTAACGATGTGTCTAATTGTTTTGCAAGTTCAGAACACTGTTGCCATGTGCCATCAAGCTCGGCTTGCATCTGGCTTAATACGTTCCCTTGCAAGGCACGTGGCTCGCTATTTAACTCAACGTTAAACTGCGCCAGTTCCGCCACCACGGGTAAATTATTCGCTTCAGTCAGTTTGAGATAGCGATTATTTATCGGCTTGGGCTGAGCATTATTGTCCACCAGCCAGACTTCGAGTTCAAAGCCACCCACCTTGCCTTGATCACTGAACCAGTCCTGCTCGAACCACTCACCTAACAGACGCGTCTCTTCACGCAAATGGGCATGAAAACGCTGGAAGTCTTTATGCGTGAAGTCACTTGATTCGATCTCTTGACCCATAATTCACTCTACCTTGCCCTGACCAGCCTGACGCAGCTTCTGGTCCAGAGCCTTCAATCGCTCGGGCGTGCCTATGTCCCACCACTCTCCAGTGTAATGCTCCCCGCTCACCTTATCATTCTGCATCGCCTGACGTAACAACGGTGCTAATGGAAATGCACCCGGCTGACAAGCAGCAAATAACTCCGGCTTAAGGATGCTGATACCGCTGAATGTGAGCCTGGTTTCTCCCTCGCTTTTAACTTTTGCGCCTTCAAGGACAAAATCGCCCTGTGAATGATGAGGTGGATTATTCACCAACACCAAGTGTGCCAGGCCGGTAATGTTTTTGAGTAAACGCTGAAACGGATAATCACACCAGACATCACCATTCACCACAATAAACGGCTTGTCACCTAATAATGGCAACGCATTAAAAATGCCACCCGCTGTTTCGAGCGCTTGTTGTTCAACAGAATACTGAATTGTGGCGCCGTAACGTGAACCATCACCCAAAATCGCTTCGATTTGATCGCCTAAATGGGCATGATTGATGACAAGCTCGCGAATACCCGCACCAACCAGATTGTGAATGTGATATTCGATCAGCCGGCGGCCGGCCACTTGAAGCAGCGGCTTGGGAGTAAGGTCGGTGAGCGGCCGCATACGTTCGCCGCGCCCGGCTGCAAGAATCATGGCTTTCATTTAAGCCCATTGTATTGAGTTGAACCTTTACGATTCAAGCCTGAAATTGCAGAGAGCTAAATAGACTCAGCCTTTTGCACACGAGTTAAGAGATGATGAACGGCTTTACGTGGTGAGCAGTTATTAAACAGGACCTGATAGACCTGTTCGGTAATCGGCATGTCTATGCCGAGTGTGTTGGCAAGATGATGCGCTTCTCGCGTGGCATCGATACCTTCAACCACCTGCTTGATTGAAGCGCGTGCATCAGCAATAGACTCACCTCTACCGAGCGCCAGGCCGAAGCGGCGATTACGAGATTGATCATCGGTACAGGTCAGCACCAGATCTCCCATACCTGCCAATCCCATCAATGTCTCTTTGTGGCCGCCAAGCGCCTCCCCCAGACGCATCACTTCACTCAAGCCACGCGTAATCAGCGCAGCGCGGGCATTGGCACCAAACCCTAGCCCATCTGCAATCCCAGCGGCTATGGCAAGAATATTTTTTACCGCACCACCTACCTCAACACCAACCACATCTGTAGAGGTATAGGCACGAAAGGTATCATTATGCAGACGGGCCGCAATTTCGGAGGCAAAATCCTGATCTTTTGAAGCAACCGTTAACGCCGTCGGCAATCCTTTGGCCACCTCGAGAGCAAAGGTTGGCCCGGTGATCACCGCCATGGCGCGGGTTTCCCCCATGACATCCTCGACGATTTGATGCAACAGACGCCCCGTCTTGGGCTCAAAGCCTTTACTGGCCCAGATCAAACGTGTCTCTGGAGAAATAAATGGCTCAACCGCTTCAAGCGTTTGACGAAAGGCATGACTGGGCACAACCAACAAAAGGTCCTGGCATGCTGCCGCAGCTATGGCCAGGTCGGCTTCAAACTGCAGGGCCTTTGGTAATTTGATATCTGGCAAGTAATGGCTGTTAATACCGCTATCAGCCATTTCCTGTAAATGGGCCTCATTGCGACCCCATAGGCGTGTCGGCTGGCCATTGGCGGCCAACAGAGCCGCCAGCGCCGTGCCCCAGGCACCAGCACCGAGTACAGCAGTCGGGACCAGTGGTGCGGTATTCATATTAACGCGTGTATTAAAATTTAATGCGTTGCTTCTGTTTGCCCGGGTGCCTGCTGCTGCACATGCTGAGCATAGAGGGCATCAAAATTGACTGGCTGCAATAACATTTGCGGAAAACCGCCACGCGCCACCAAATCAGAGATGGTTTCACGCACATATGGGAAAAGAATGTTGGGACAAAATGAGCCCAGCAAGTGCCCGAGCTGCCCGTCTTCGAAGCCATTGACCTGGAAAACGCCAGCCTGCTGGACCTCTGCCAAATAAGCGGTATCTTCGTTTACTTTAGCAGTCACGGTCACCGTCAATACAACCTCATGCATGTTGTTTTCCATCTTGCCGGCACGACTGTTCAATTGAACATTTACTTCAGGCTCCCATTTCTCTTGTGCGAAAATCGCCGGAGAATTAGGTGTTTCAAAAGAAATATCCTTGGTATAAATTTTTTGAATGGAAAACTGCCCCTGGACCTGATCCTCATTCTGATTCTGAGCTTCCGCCATGATTCTTTAATCCTGTATTGAGTATTTTATTTACGACTGACCGGCATGCTGGCATCGATCCATGCCATCATTCCGCCATTAAGTTTGTGTACCGAAGAAAAACCTTGACGCTGAAGTAGCGCACCCGCTTTTGCTGCACGCTGGCCTGTGCGGCAATAAACAATGACGGGCTTTTCTTTATGCTCTTCGATTTCATTCAACCGGCTTTCCAACAACCCCAATGGAATATTGACCGCATTGATGATGTGCCCATCGCGAAATTCTTTATCTTCACGCACATCCAAAGCCAGCGCATCTTGTTGATTAATTAAACGCACCGCATCATTAAGTCCGACTTCTTTAAAGCCCAGCAGCTTGCGCTTAAACTCATTCATTACCAATATTGTGATAATGAGGATAAGCGCAGCCATCAAGAGCGGGTGATTACCCGCAAATTCTAAAAACTGCCCCATGGCGTAGATACCACCTTAAAATTACTTTAATTTCTGGAGATACCGCCACACTGGGCGGAATTATTCAGCTTCGCAAAAAAGCTCTTTCATCATACTGATCAGGCGTAAAGTCCTATGATCACCGACGCGGTAATATACACGATTTGCATCTTTTCGCGATGTCAGAATGCCTTTATCACGCAAAATTGCCAGGTGCTGGGAAATATTGCTCTGTGACGTGCCGACACTGTCGACGATATCTTGCACGCTCACCTCTCCATCACTCAAGGTACAAAGAATTTTCAAACGGATAGGATGTGACATTGCTTTCAGCGAACGTGCTGCCAAATCAACATCTTCATCTTTATCTAATAAGTTTTCGCTCTCAAGTTCTAGCATTTTTTTGATTACCCCAAATCATATCGACTGCCCACAAGATGAATTACTACCTGAATGGCACGAACGCCCCTCTACACCCTTGAATATACGGTTTTTGTTATTAAGAAAGCATTATACAATAAAGCGTTAATAATTAAGCAACAATGCTCTCTCTTTTGTGCAACTATCATCAAGCCGAACTTAATGTCATAATATGTGCCGCTCACTCAGCGCGGCTCTTGAGCAAAGCCAGACGTTGTTCATAACCTCCTGACAATATTAGGAAATCATGCCGGAATCTGCAAAACCAATGACCCTGATCATACTTGATGGCTGGGGCTATAGCGAAGAAACTGAATATAACGCCATCCACCAAGCCAATACCCCGGTATGGGATAGGATTTGGGCGGATTACCCTCACACCTTTTTACGTTGCTCCGGCCCGGAAGTTGGCCTGCCAGCCTCTCAGATGGGAAATTCCGAAGTTGGACATCTCAACCTTGGTGCTGGCCGAGTAGTGTATCAGGAGTTTACCCGCATTAGCCGTTCAATCAAGACCGGTTCATTTTTTACCAATAACACCCTGACAAGGACAATCGACAAAGCGGTTGAAACAGGCAAGGCCGTTCATATTCTCGGACTGCTCTCACCCGGTGGTGTTCACAGCCACGAACAACACATTCAAGCTTTCGCCAAACTGGCAGTTGAACGCGGCGCCAAAGATGTTTACCTGCATGCCTTTCTAGATGGGCGCGACACCCCCCCCAAAAGCGCCGCCAGCTCACTCGAGCTGATGGAAAAAGAGTTTAAAGCGCTGGGCAAAGGCCGCATTGCCTCCATCATTGGGCGATATTACGCCATGGATCGCGATCACCGCTGGCAGCGGATTCAATCCGCGTACGACTTATTGACCTTGGGTAAAGCGGAATTCAATGCGCCAGACGCAACCACCGGACTGGAAATGGCCTACGAGCGCGGTGAAACTGATGAATTTATTTCAGCGACCACCATCACTCCCGACGGCAGTGACCCTGTCAGAATCGAAGATGGTGACGTCATCGTATTTATGAATTACCGCTCTGACCGCGCACGGCAAATCACCCGCACCTTCATAGAAGATGATTTTGATGGGTTTGAGCGGGCAGCCAGGCCAAAAATAGCCTCGTTTATCAGTCTGACCGAATACAACAAACATTTTCATATTCCGGTGGCATTTCCACCTGAACACATAAACAATAGCTTTGGAGAATACATTTCAAGCATTGGCCTGCGCCAACTACGCATCGCCGAAACTGAAAAGTACGCCCACGTTACCTTCTTTTTTAATGGCGGTGACGAAACAGCCTTTGCTGGCGAAGATCGCATCATGATCCCATCACCCGATGTCGCCACCTACGACCTCAAGCCGGAAATGAGTGCAGCTGAAGTCACAGACAAACTATGCGAAGCAATTCGCAGCGGTAAATATGATGCCATCATCTGCAACTATGCCAATTCCGACATGGTGGGACATACCGGCAATTTTGACGCCACGGTAAAAGCCGTTGAGACACTCGACCACTGCCTGAAACAGGTATTGGACACATTAGAGGAAGTCGGAGGTGAGGCACTGATCACAGCAGATCACGGCAATGCTGAGCGCATGCGCGATCCCAACTCCGGGCAGGCACATACCGCCCACACCCATAATGTCGTCCCTTGTGTCTATGTTGGCCGCCCGGCCGAGCCTGATCAAAGCCAAGGCAGCCTGGTAGATGTTTCGCCAACCATGCTCTATTTAATGGGACTGGAAATACCCAGCAACATGAGGGGACACCCTCTGATGCATCTGAAGCAAGAATAAGGCTTGCCGCCGATCCTGGCGCTATTCATAATCTGCAACAAGTCCACTGAAAGATAATGAGGCCACATCAAGTTTGCGCACCTCAATTCCATTCTTGTGTTGCACCACTCTGATTCTCACTTCCTTAGAGCTTATCAGCCTGAGTGCCGACGGCGCTGAATCGACGTCACCCCAACAACTCGAGCAAATACGCAAAAATATAACGACCCTTAAACAAACCCTTGGCAGCGACAAAAAACAACTGCAACAATATCAAGGCGAGCTTAAACAAACCGAAAAGAAAATAGCCCGCCTAAGCCGCAAACAGCGTCAAACCAAAACTGAACTTGGCAAACAACACCAAGCACAGCAGAAACTTATTAGCGAAACAAAAGAACTACGCCTCAGACTCAACCACCAACAACAAAATCTCAGCAAACAAATACGGGCTGGTTACAGCGCCGGCCAACAACAAGCATTAAAAATGCTACTCAATCAAACCAACCCTGGCGCTGCGGGACGAACCATAACGTATTATGGCTACTTCACCCGCTCCCAGATAAAATCCGCCGAAGAGACCGCACTCAACATCAAACAACTTAGCAATGCTGAAAAACGCTTAGAACAGAGCCGTCGCCAGCTTGAAAAACTACAAACCAGTCAGCAGCAACAGACTAAAGAACTCCAGCAGCAACAGTCCCAACGTAAAATACTGCTCAGCAAACTCAACAGCGAAATCAGCAGCAAAGAGCAACAACTCAACATATTATTGGAAAATGAAAAGACTCTCAGCAAACTGCTGCGCGATCTTGAACCACGGACTCCCGCAACACCAAAGGACTTTAGTAATCTAGGTGAACTCAAGGGCAAACTTAATTGGCCGACAAAGGGACGTATACAGAATCGATATGGCCAGCCCCGCAATCAGGGCGGCTTAAAATGGCAAGGCATTACCATCAGCGGCAAAGATGGGCAGGATATCCGTGCGATAGCGCCAGGCCGAATCATTTTTGCCGACTGGATACGCGGCTATGGCTTGATGTTGATCGTCGATCATGGCAATAACTACATGAGCCTATATGGCCACAATCAAAGCCTTTATAAGGATGTTGGCGATATTGTGACAAGCAAAGAAGTCATCGCCGCACTGGGCAACAGTGGTGGCAGCAACACGACCAGCCTCTATTTTGAAATGCGTCACAAAGGAAAACCTATCAACCCGGAAACATGGTGCCGATAAAATGGTCATACTCTTGTAAGTGTACGTAACTAAAGAGTATCCTCCCTAAACAGCGAACCACATAATCGAAGCAAGACGGAGTAATTAATGAGATTTTCCATGCGCAATATCATGCTAGTTGTCCTTGGCCTGACACTCGGCGTCACGTTAACCATTGGCCAGGGCGTATTGGCAGAGCGCGAAGACATAAGACAAACCCCGCTACCGCTTGATGAACTCCGCACATTCACCGAGGTTTTCGGCAAGATCAAATCGGATTATGTCGAGTCGACTGAAGACTCCTCCCTGCTGGAAAACGGCATTCGTGGCATGCTCTCAGGTCTTGACCCTCATTCAACCTATCTCGATCCGGAAGCCTATCGGGAATTGCAGGTTGGCACCAGCGGTGAGTTCGGTGGACTCGGCATCGAGGTGGGTATGGAAGATGGTTTCGTCAAAGTCATTTCCCCTATAGATGATACCCCAGCACAACGGGCTGGCATGATGTCAGGCGACCTGATTATCCGCATCGACGAAACCCCAGTGAAGGGACTAAGCCTCAATGAAGCCGTGAAATTGATGCGCGGCAAACCTGGCACCAAAATCTTGCTGACAGTGGTGCGTGAAGGTGCCGACAAACCCCTCAAGATCAGTATTACTCGCGCTGTAATCAAGGTAAGCAGTGTTAAATCACGCATGCTTGAACCCGGATTTGGCTATGTACGCATCACTCAGTTTCAGTCCAATACCGGCGAAAATCTGATCAACGCCGTGAGCGAATTGAAAAAAGAGAACGAAGAAAATCTAAAAGGATTGATTCTAGACCTACGCAACAATCCGGGTGGAGTTCTTAATGCCGCCGTCGCGGTCTCTGATGCCTTTCTGGAAGATGGCCTGATTGTTTACACCGAAGGCCGGGTGAATGATTCCGAGATGAAATTCAAGGCCACCCCCACTGACATCATGAAAAACGCGCCCATTGTGGTTCTAGTCAATGGTGGTTCCGCCTCTGCCTCAGAAATTGTAGCCGGAGCCTTGCAAGACCATAAACGCGCCATCATCATGGGCGACACCACGTTCGGCAAAGGCTCTGTGCAAACTATCTTACCCATGCATAATGGCGCAGCGCTTAAGCTGACCACGGCTCGTTATTACACACCGGCAGGCCGGTCAATCCAAGCGGAAGGAATCATCCCGGACATCAAGCTGGAGAATGTAAAACTTGCTTCGATTGATCCATCACCTTTTGAACCGATAAAAGAGGCAAATCTTTCCCGTCACTTGGAAAATGCCAACGGTGATGAAAAAAACGATAAAACGGAAAATGATACAACCGAAGAGAATGCAGATGAAAAAAACAAACAACCACTGGCAAGACAAGATTATCAGCTCTATGAAGCGCTTAACTTACTAAAAGGCTTGGAAATACTGAAAAGATAAACGTTGTCAAAACAACACCACATGCAGCGCAGCTTCACCCCAATGGCGTGCTTAGCCAGGTGTGCTGCACTGTTTTTAATGGTCTTTTCCACTCAGCTATTAGCCGAGACGGACCAGCCTATCCGTATAAGCATTATTATTGATGACATGGGCGACCATCGGGACGCCGGTTTGCGAGCGATTCAACTCCCCGGGGCAGTTACTTACGCTTTTCTTCCCCATGCCCCACACAGCAACTCACTTGCGAACACCGCCCACAATCAAAACAAAGAAGTAATGCTTCATTTGCCTATGCAGGCAATAGGCTCCAACCATCTTGGCCCTGGCGGACTAACATTGGACATGAATCGCGATCAGTTTCAAGAAACGCTAAAAGCAGATCTGGCCTCTGTCCC
>CALZIO010000068.1 GCA_945787785.1 uncultured Chromatiaceae bacterium | reverse complement strand
ATACACAGGAGTAATACAATGAAATATTCTGAACAAATCAAACCCATCAGCTACCTAAAGGCCAACGCTGCAGAGGTAATTCGAGAATTAGGCGAGCAACAGGAACCATTAATTATCACGCAGAACGGAGAGGCCAAGGTCGTCATACAAGACATCAGAAGCTACGACGAAACCCAGGAAACAATGGCATTACTTAAGATTCTTGCCTTAGGAAATCGCCAAATTGAAGAAGGCAATGTTAAGAGCGCTAAAACAGCATTCAAGACAATTCGAGGGCGCAGGAAAAATAATTCATGAAATACAAGGTACTTCTTACCGATGGTGCCATGCGCGATCTGGAGGATATATACACATATATTTCTGAACATGACTCACCTGAAAAAGCTAACTACGTGCTCGATCGAATCGAGGAATCGATTCTTAAGCTGGAAGGGCAACCTGATCGAGGCACCTATCCAAAAGAGTTGTCAAACGTTGGAATACGAGAATACCGAGAAATATTTTTCAAGCCTTACCGCGTCATTTACCGTGTAGTTGCTGCCAAAGTCTTCATTTATTTGATTGCTGATGGACGTAGAGACATGCAGACATTGCTTACCAGGCGATTGTTTGATGCATAATTCACTCTCACTTCATACCACGCAAGACAAAAACTTACTCGAACGGCGGGGTTTAATCGTATCCGTTATCGGCACCTTGATAATGGCAGGGTTGGGCATTGGCTTTTCCATCTTCACTCAATCTAACGCTATTTTGCTGGATGGCATTTTCTCACTCATCGGCTTTGCAGCTGGCCTAGTTGCGTTGCGTGTTTCTACGCTTGTGCAACAACCGGATGACGCCCACTTTCAATTTGGCTACGGCGGCTTTGAACCTTTATTTAATCTGTTAAAAGGTGTGGTTATCGGTTTCATTGCTATTTATGCAATTACCGACTCCATTAACTCAATACTCAGCGGTGGGCGTCACATTCAGGTCGGCATAGCCTTAGTATATGCTGTGATTGTTGGCGTCGCCTGTTTTATTGTTGCTTTTTATTTACGCGCAATGGCAAAAAAGACGCAGTCTCCATTAGTACAGCTGGACGCCAAAAACTGGATCATTGATGGCTTGTTGACTGTTGCCGTTTTGATTGCATTTACAGCAACCATTTTAATTGAGAAATCTGATTACGCCTGGATGGCGGTTTACGCTGACCCGGCAATTGTGACGATACTGGTGATTCTCACTCTGCCTGTGCCCTACATTGCAATCCGTGACAACCTGAAACAGCTGTTACTGGCCGCACCTTCAAAAGAGATGCAGGCGAAGGTGAATGAATTATTAGCACCTGAATTAAGTGCGATAGATACTGATGATTATCTGATTAGAATGACCCAGGTTGGCCGCTACCCTTACCTACAGATATTTTTATTATTTACGGCACAAGCTGCACTTAATGATCTTGCTGCGCAGGATGACATCCGAGACCGCCTTAACAAAGTATTATCCGCTGAGTATCCTAATGCAACCGTCGACGTGGTGTTTACCCTGGACCGATCCTGGTTCGGCAATACAACTTCTTAACCAAGTACACTGCTACGCCACAAAGCTCCTTCTCCCCTGCAAGGGGAGAAGGTTGGGATGAGGGGTGCGTTGCGCAGCAACGTAATGCATTGTTTATTATACCCCCTCACCCTAACCCTCTCCCCCATGGGGGAGAGGGGATAAGGATACTCGAATTAATCAGAGGATTCTTAAGACTAATTCGTTAGCGGGATTCAATCAGTCCGATAATTTCTCTTGCCCCCTGGTGCTGAGGCGCCAGGATTAATAGTTTTTCAGCATATTGCTTTGCCGCGTCATCATCGCCTTTTTCATAACTGTATGACGCAAGTGCAGTCAGAATATTCAAATCACTTGGATGTTGTTGACTGGCCTTATCCAGATAGTTAATCGCCTCGGCATAACCTTTAACTGATTGCAGCGCAATACCATAGACGTAGGCATAACGTGCTACTCCGGGAGCGAGATCAGCAGCTTGTTGTAATTCAATTAAAGCCCCTTCAACATTTCGTTGCCTAACTAATACCAGGCCGAGGGCATGATGAATCGGTGCTGGGTTTTCGGATTGTTCCAGCCCCAGCCGCAGTATCTGCTCCCCTTCCTCATCACGCTGTTGCAAACGATACAGGTCCGCCAAATTGACATAACCTTGAGCCAGCGCAGAACCATTCTCGATCGCTGCTTTCAGATATGCTTCGGCCTTGTCTGGCTTGTTTAATGAGATGTATAAGGTACCAAGATTGACACGCCCTTCGGGCCGGTCACTGCTGTATTCTTGTGCCTTAATGTATTCATCCAGGCCGCGCTGAATAGCCTGCTGTTGTGCTGGCGTTAATGATTCTGCGGGCACCTCCACCAAGGCGCGCGCCGCGCTCATGCGCACGGCTCGTACCGAGTCTTCTAGCAATACCGCACCATGTTTAATGCGCATGCCAGGCGCTAACACTTCCAGATATTCAGCCACAGCATTTCTGACTAGCGGATCTCTGTCTTGATAGGCCTGATCTAATAATTCTCCTACGTCTATATAGGCATAATCTCGCAGCAGAGATAGCGCGGTTGCTCGCACAATGCCAGGCTGATTCTGATCCAATACGATTTCTGACAGTGCCTTATCCGTTTGCGCCTGGCCATTGCGTGCAGCTTGAATAACCTGCCCGTAATGTTCTGAACCTGATTCAACACCCCACTGACTGATCGCATTGGCAGCCCAGGTATTGGTTTCTTCAACATGGCACATGGTACAGGCGTTTGGCGCACCTAATTCATCGGATAAATCAGGGCGCGGCACTCGCATACTGTGATCAGCACGTGGATCAACTACCATGTATTTTGTTTGTGGCATGTGGCAATTAATACATAGCGCTCCGCTGCCAGTCTCTTCATGATGGTGATGTGACTGTGCATCAAACTGTGACGCATTGTGACATTGAGCACACAGTGCATTGCCTTGCTCTTTTAATTGCAGACTATGGGGATTATGGCAATCACTGCACGCTACACCCTCTTTATGCATCTTACTTTGTAAAAAGGAACCATAGACATACACCTCATCCTTGATTTGACCATCGGAATAATACAACTCCTCTGCCAGCAACGCCGGTAGGTGAGTATTCATAAAGGGGCGGCCATGGCGGTAATCACTATCACCAAACACTGCACGCCGGGCATGGCAGCGGGCACAAGTTTGCAGTTGCATACTGGTATCAAATGCCACACTGCGTAAGGCATGTGATCGGCCTGCACTCAACTTCCACTTGCCCTGACGAGGATCTCCTAGATTAACAACCAGGCCCTTATTTTCTATATATTGCCACTCATCTTCATTCTTAAGCGTCTGAGCCAGCTCAACGTGGTTCGATGCCGGTCCATGGCAGGCCTCGCAAGAAACATCAATCTCCGACCAGGTGGTGTCGTATGCGTCTTTTTCATAATCATAATTTTTCTTCAGATTAGTCGAGTGACATTCGGCGCACATGTTATTCCAGTTTTGATAGACGCCAGTCCAGTGAAATGGATCGGTGTGATCAACATTCTCGTTGGGATAGAGATGAAACCAGCGCTGGCCACCCTCTTCTTCTGAGGTACTGTTCCAGGCTACATTCAGGACTTGCAATCGGCCACCGGGAAACTCAATCAAATACTGTTGTAACGGGGTAACGCCAAAGGTGTATTTAATTTCAAATTCCTGCATCTCACCTGCGGCATTATCAGTATTGACGAAATATTTGCCATCTTTCTTATAAAAGGACGAGCTAACATCATGGTAAGTGAAGGTGGTGTTATTAAAATCGCCCAGCACGGTTTCTTCGGTGGGCAGCTGCATGGCGAGATCATGATGTGAACCTTGCCATTCCATGACTTGTTGTTGATGACAAGCATCACACTGCTGGCGACCAACATACGTCGCTTCGGCAAGCGCGGCAGTTGGGGGTTTTTGTGCTTGGGTATTTTGCGGTGTCTCTATGCTGGCCTGTTGAGAAACGGCCAAATCAGCTTGCTGGCGGGTAACCAGTATAAAAACGACAATTACCACTAGCACGGCACTGGCTGCAAGGATTAGTTTATTCGATTTCATTTTTTGTTTTATCTCTTCCCTGACGATCTGAGGTAGTGGGCGGCTTCCCATCCACATCATTGATGCTAGCTGAGATTATAAGATCAATCACAACTATTCGCGAGCATAACCCTCAACCTGTCTTTCCTGTCATAATTAAACCAATCATAAGAAATTACCGGCACGATTAAGGATTATTCCGATGACAAAGACCACGACTGGTATCAAAGCAAAAACAACCCGCTACCCACTACAGCTTGAAATTGCAGCGGTGTTCACATTGCTGATCACCGTGCTCGGACTTAGCCTGGTCTGGTATAACTACAGTGAGAACAAGAAAATATCTCTCATAGCGGCCAATGATATGTTTAAGCGGATTTATGAATTATCTGCGGCTAATATACAGAGCCTCTATTCTCCTGCGGAGGCCTTGGTAGACCTTACATCACAACTTGAACTTGCAGAGTCTACAGACAAAACAGAGCGTCAAAGTCTATTAAATTACTTTATGGAGTCATTACGCCTGGCACCACATATTTCCAGTATTTATGTGGGCTATGACAATGGTGATCTATTTTTAGTCCGGGCTATTCGAGAAAATGAAGCAATTAGAAAATCTCTCAACGCCCCGAAACAGGCCGGCTTTGTTGTGAATCAAATACACACACAAGCTGACAGCAATCCACAGCAGACATATTTTTATTACACTGAGGACGGTGTATTACTTTCGAATAGTGAGACCAGTCCTACCGAGTTTGATCCCCGCCAACGTAACTGGTACCAGTTAGCTGAAAAAACAAACAAACAAATCACCAGTGGCTTTTATCTCTTTCATAGCACTCAAGAGGTGGGCACCACAGTTGCCCAGCGCACCCCGAATGGACACGCTGTGGTTGCTGCCGATGTCACATTGCATGAACTAGCAACCGGCTTCGAGAAACAAAAGACAACTCCCTCATCTATGATTCTGGCTTTTAATGCCAAAGGAAGTCTGATCGCAAATAATGCCGATTTACAAATAAACAAACCAAACGACGACGCCTTACAACAATCTCATCTTACTGAGCTAGGTAACAATGTGATTACCGAGTTATACAGGCTTTACGAGTCGGGCATCACGGATGGACAGATTAATTTTACCCAAGCAGACCAAACCTGGATTGGCTACCTATCCAGGCTACCCATTCGAAGTGGAAGCGAGGTGTATTTAGCCATTCTCGCACCACAAGACGAACTGCTCAGTAGCATCATAAGCATCCGCAATCAGAGCTTATTCATTTCTTTGGCACTGTTACTCGTTGCGGTGATTGCGGCATGGGCCATTGCAAGAAAGATTTCACAATCGTTACGCACGCTGGCTGGAGAGGCTGAAAAGATCCGCGAATTCAGACTCGACACACCGATTTCTGTGCACTCCAACATTATTGAAATAGATGACCTGGCATCCACCATGACCTTGATGAAATCATCCATTCAACAGTTTATTGAGATATCAAAAGCATTATCTGCGGAAAAGGACTTTGACCGTCTTCTGGAAAAGATATTGATGGAAGCCAGCAAGATCTGCAACGCAGACGGTGGTTCAATCTTATTGTATGACGATGAAAAAGAGTTGGTGAACGTCAGCTTTGCTTACAATGATCGTATCGGCATGCATTATGGTGGTACCAGCAAAGAAGAAATCCCTTTTGCTGAAATCAGCGTGGCAGAAACTCAAGATGACAGCGCTAACTCGCTTGAGAGAGATGTAATAATTCAAGGCAACACCGTCGTCATTGGAGAATTGGCGCAACAAGCCGGACTCGATAAAAGCAATGTATTTAAACGATATCACCAAGCCGATTATCAATGCCAATCGCTGCTGTGCTTGCCTTTACGCAACCGGCAAGGTGATATTATTGGCGCACTGGAATTAGTCAATGCGCGTAATAGAAACACGGACAATATCATTGAGTTCAAACCGGAGGTTGTTTCTTACGTAGAAGCGCTCTCTTCTCAGGCCGCAATTAGCCTGCAGAATCGCCGCCTGCTGAAAGCCCAGAAAGATCTACTTGATTCGTTTATTCAACTAATCGCCGGTGCGATTGATGCCAAATCACCTTACACCAGCGGCCATTGTCAACGCGTCCCTGAGCTGGCACGCATGCTAGCTGAAGCTGCACACAACTCAGACAGCGGGCCATATAAATCATTTAATCTCAGTGATGATGAGTGGTATGAATTACATATCGCCAGTTGGTTGCATGATTGCGGCAAGGTCACTACGCCTGAACATATCGTCGACAAGGCGACCAAGTTGGAGACAATCAATAATCGCTTGCATGAGATACGCATGCGGTTTGAAGTGTTGTGGCGTGATGTGCAAATCGAACACTACAAAAAGCTCGCCGGCGAAACGGGTAACAACGCCACGCTTGAAGCCAGGCTGACTCAACTGCAAGCGGATTATAGCTTTGTTGCAGAGTGTAATGTTGGCGGTGAATTTATGGCGCCGGAACGTGTTGAACGCCTGAAAAACATAGGCTCACAATCCTGGCTGCGAAATTTTGATGATCGCATTGGTTTATCCTACGATGAATTAATACGCAAACAACGTGAACCAGCGAAGCCATTACCCGCACAAGAATTTCTACTGGCGGACAAGCAAGAGCACATTGTGCCTCGCAATGATGACGGCAAACCTTTCGGAGACAACCCGCATGACTTTCGTATGGAAGTGCCTGAAAATGCCTACAATTATGGTGAACTTTATAATCTCAGTGTCGCCCGCGGTACCTTATCCGCTGAGGATCGCTTTAAAATAAACGAACACATCACCCAAACCATCATCTTACTTAACAACCTGCCCTTCCCCAAGGAGCTGCGACGAGTTCCCACTTGGGCAGGCAATCATCATGAAACGCTGGTGGGCAGTGGTTATCCACGTAAATTAAGTGCTAATGATTTATCCGTACCAGAACGCATTATGGCCATTGCGGATATCTTTGAGGCATTAACCGCCTCTGACCGCCCCTATAAAAAGGCTAAAACCATTAGTGAATCGCTGCGCATTATGAGTTTCATGCGCAATGACGGTCATATTTGCCCGCAGTTATTTGACCTGTTTTTAGCTTCGAGGGTATTTCAGGGTTATGCGCAGCAATTTTTAACCGCTGACCAAATCGACGAGGTGGATGTTACTCAGTTTATGGCCAAGGCGGGCGATTAGTGGGAGCTATTCACCCCCTATCCACCCTCAGGAACAAACATTTCGCGATAGGCGCGGCCATCGAAGAAGGATTCCATTAAGATAATCTTTCCATCTTTAACTGTTGTACATTGCACCACATCGGTAGGCGTTAAGGACGACCAATTGGTGATAAACGTGAGAATTTGACAGACTTCGTCGCCATCAGCAAAGGTACGGCGCCGGTCAATACGTTCAAGAATAGGGCCGACATGCGAAACATTGGCAATAAATTCGTCAGGATTGTTGCTGTTGAGTATGGGGCTATGGTATTCAAAGTTATGATCAGCAAGATAGGTTCTTGCCTTTTCAAAATCCCTCGCTTCGATTGCATCAAGATAGGCGTCGGCTATTTCTCTGGGTGATTTGGAAGTCATGGTCTTGTCTGAATTAAGAGGGAATTTAATCATATATTTAGCAGTGATTAGATTCAACTGCAAGATAAAACTGTATGGTTTATATCTACGATTATTAGCAAGATGAAACCAAAACAAAAAAATCTGTGGGCGGGCGGAGAAATTTCTGTACGGCTCATTTGCTTTCTAAGCATCCTGCTGGTGGTGACACAAACCAACCCAGCTATCGCTCAACAAGCCAGTACATTTCAGGCTGGCAAGGATTTGGGGAATCTTGCCTATGCGACATTTCTCGGCACCGGAATCTATAGTGCCTCAGGACAATCAGTTCAGGTATATCACATACCGCTGTCTTACTCTCTACGTAATCTTAAAGACCACGAATGGGGATTAAAATTAAGATTTCCGGTCACGCTCGGTTTTTTTGACTTCAAAGCAATCGACATTATCGAGGAAGGTTTTCCCGACGACATATCAACCTTCAGTTTTGTCCCAGGCATTGAGTACCAGTTTCGCGCCAATGATCAGTGGCGATTGATGCCTTATATCGACCTTGGTCTGTCAACTGTCGTATCTGAGGATGTCAGTGCTTATGTTTATTCCGCCGGATTTAAAAGTTACTTCGATTTCACTGCATTCGCTCATGACTTCATTTTGTTTAACAAGTTATTTTATGCCGGTTATACCCATACTGATCGCAAAATCAGCGATGATTTCGCCGCCCTGGAGACAGGCCTTGACGTGAAATTTAACTGGAAGGTAAGAATGTTTCGGCGCGATACCTATTCAAGTCTGTATTGGATTAATTATCTCTATTTTGATGATCTACGTTTTTTTAGATATCTGGCTGACCCTCAAACTGTCGACAAACAAAATGAACTGGGCATGACCATAGGTTTTAATTCGCGTGATCGGGTTTGGATGTTCGATCTGGAGAATGCACGTCTCGGCATTGGCTATCGTTTTGGAGACAGGCTTAATGTTGTACGTATTGTCTTTGGGCTGCCGTTTTAGTGACGTTTTGAGAGGCGGTTTCAATAGTTTCATTGATCGGTTTGTAATTAAACTTAGCGCCGGAAGGCGTCACTTCTATAAACACACCAAGGTGGCTCCCGGTTTTATTCGCACTTGCGGCGCAGCTGTTGCAAATCAGGATAACCTGCAATAACTTCACGCCAGATTTTATCAGGCACTTTGGTGGACTTCATCAACTCTAGGTCAAGCCAGTATTGCGGCTGGGTGCGAAACAAGGGTTCAACTTTGGCTGGATAGCCTATCGCGATGATTACCTTCTGCTGCTCTTTACCCCGTTCCTCTGTCTTGTAGACGCCAACTGAGATTGCATTGGCCTTTGTGCCTTCAGTAATAATCAGAGCACTATCAATTCCATTACCCTTCATTAAGCTCAACGCGCCCTTTGCCTCTTGTAAGCTTGCAAACGGTGGCACATAGGTCCAATAGCCTACTTGTTTACGCAGCGTATCTGACCGCTCGCGGACAATAATATCAGCGCGCTTGAATAACTGAGACATACCCTTGACGTCACTGATCAACAGAAACGGGCCAACACTGTAGCAGGCCATCGCATTGGAGCTGGTTGCTGAAGCAATTGCAGCTGGAGATGCGGGTTTTGGCGCGGGTTTCGCTGCTGGTTTAGGCGGCGGTGGCGAAGCAGGTTTTGGTTTTGGTGCAGGAGCTGGTTTCGGTTTAACGGTCGTTGGTGCTTGCGCGACAGTTTTTACAGGTTTCTTTTTACGCTTATCCGACCTTGCCTGCGCCAGAGCTTTTTGACGATTTTTTTCCGCAAGCTGTTTGGCTTTATCAAGCTTTTCTTTTTCAACCACTAACATCAGCTCAGGACCGCCGAAAGGAAAGCGATTTACTGGCTTTTCCGTTTCTTGATCTTTATTGAGCTGTACTGCCAAATAGATTCCATTTAGCAATAACAGTGAAATCGCTACCCACTTCATTCTTAACTGGCGCCTTTGACTATCTGCATTCCTTGCAAAACAAGATCAGGGATATGTTGCCATTCGATGTTTATTTCTGCCATTACCCGCTCAGCATCACCGCCACAGACTATAACCGACAACCTGGATTCGTTTTGGGATGCAAAACGGAGAAGCAAATGCTCTATAGCTCCTGTAACGGCATATAGGCTGCCTTTTTCAATACAACTGTATGTATCATTTCCAAGTAGCGTGCCCGAGCTGACTATCACATCATGATTATCAAGTGTGATGCCAGCAGTTTTCTGCTTCAGAACATCCGACATCAATCTCAAACCAGGCACAATAATGCCTCCCAGGTGCTGCCCTTGTGAAGAGATAACATCCAGCGTCATTGCTGTTCCAGCATCGATGATCGCGACAGCGCCTTTTTCCAGTTGCCGTGCTGCAATCAGCGCCAGCCATCGATCTACTCCCAAACGTTCTGAATCTGAGTAGGCGAGCTTAAGGTCAAAGCCGTGCGGCTTGACCTTGATATAGTCCACCGGCAATTGCCATTGCTTGTGTACCCACTGGTTTAGCTGTTCTGCATCGCCATCGCCCGCCACATTGGCGGCAACAATACGCTCAGGTTTAGTGCTTTTTAGCCAACTTGATTGTGCTTGCTTTGGCAGTTCGCTGCCACGCTCTGCCCCGCCATGCCGGCTAAGCTTGCCTGCATTACTATAGGCCCATTTGATGCGGCTGTTTCCGATATCGATTAACAGATCCATACTCAGTTCTGTAGCCTTAAACTCACATCACCGGAGTGAAACCTGCGTAGACCGGCCTCGGTTTCAATCAGGATAGCGCCACTAGAATCGATACCCCGGGCTTCGCCTGGTATCTGCTCTTGCGCCAACTGAATCAATACCGGCTTGCCCACGTAGGCATCGGCCTCAAGCCATTCGTCGAGGAAGGGGTGCAAATCTTGGTGTTGGAACTGCTGGGATATCTGCAGCAGCTCATTCAATACGACGCCAGCAACATGATTCCGCGACAAGGATTCAGTAGCGATACTTTGCAGGTCGACCCAAGGCTGATCAATTTCCATGTCGGTAACCGCCATATTCACATTTAAGCCTACGCCAACAACCACATGATAGGGGCCAACTGTTTCACCACTCATCTCCAACAAAATACCAGCCAGTTTGCGCCCTTGCCACAAGATATCATTGGGCCACTTGAGATTGGCATCCTTAATACCTAAGCGTCTCAAAGCGCGAATGAGCCCAACACCTATCGCTAATCCGAGACCAGATAAACGCTCCGGGCTCATGTCAAAACGCCAGTAATAGGATAGATAAATATTTCTGGCGAAGGGCGATACCCAGGTTCGGCCACGTCGGCCACGGCCAGCGGTTTGGCGCTCGACCATACAGACATGACCATGCTCCAGGCCTTGTCCCAGTTGTTCCATGATATGGCGATTGGTCGAGTGGATTTCCGGGTGAAGCTCAATCGTAGATAACAACTTGCGGCCATTCTCGGTCATCGCCGCCAAAATAGCTTCTCGATCGAGCAATTCGACAGGTTGAGCCAGACGATACCCTTTACCACTCACCGAAAAACAGTCTATGCCGAGTTGCTGCAATGCCTGCATATGTTTCCACACGGCGGTGCGACTGACACCCAACTGGTTGCCCAGTTTTTCACCGGAGTGAAATCGACCATCCTCGAGGATTTTGAGCAGTTCCAGCTTTTTTGTCATGGCCGCATTTTACAGTCGTTTAGACATATCACAGAAATAATTGGCAATTCTGCCAAAAGTATGCAAAATAGCAATATAGTTTTATTTTTAGATAGTTAGAATCTCAACCTTAAAGCTAACCTTAACTATCGGAGGTAACGTATGCACACTATAATCAAGGAAAAGCAGGCGTGTATATATTTAGATCGATGCAATCTACATAAGACATTTAAAACCAATAGCAAGCTGTTCTGGATTGCAACGTATTGCACGGGCAGCAAACAATCTGCGTGTATGCTGCGTAGCTACAAGGATTATGGTTGCACTGTGCCAGAAAACTTGCTGCCGAACGGTAGTTTTCTCGAAATATAAAAAAGCCGGGGATTGATACCCCGGCTTTTTCCTTTAGCTTTGCTATTAGCTACTTAGAGCTCTTCAGCATGCTTAGCTAAGTAAGAGGCAACACCATCGGCATCGGCCTTCATGCCTTCATCGCCTTTGTTCCATCCAGCTGGGCAGACTTCGCCGTGCTCTTCAGTGAATTGAAGTGCATCTACCAGACGAACCATCTCATCAACATTACGGCCTAGAGGCAGGTTGTTAACGGTTTGACTTTGAACAATACCGTCCTTGTCGATCAGGAATGAACCACGCAATGCAACACCGGCTTCCGGATGCTCAACATCATAGGCTTCCATAATCTCTTGCTTGGTGTCAGCCACCAACGTGAATTTAACTGGACCAATACCGCCGTTTGCAGGATCGGTGTTACGCCATGCAAAGTGAGTGAACTGTGAATCGATGGAAACACCAATCACTTCTACACCACGCTGTTTCAGAGCATCCACACGATGGTCGTGAGCCAGAATTTCAGAAGGGCAGACAAAGGTGAAGTCCAAGGGGTAGAAGAAAAGCACGACATACTTGCCTTTCAGATCAGACAGCTTGAAGTTCTCATCAATAGTGCCATCAGCCAGCACAGCCGCCGCAGTAAAATCAGGTGCAGGACGTCCTACGAGTACGCTCATTTTTTTCTCCCTTGTAAATACAAATAAAAACAGGTCAATTAGACTGGTTCTAAAAATGCTAGAGTTGAAACAGTACCGATTTTCACCGCCAAAAGCAAGCACATCAATATCCATTT
>CALZIO010000067.1 GCA_945787785.1 uncultured Chromatiaceae bacterium | reverse complement strand
GCCAATATAAATGCGATCCCTGAAATCGACGCTGAAAAAAAAGTGGTCAGTCTGACTTTTTTTGTTGATCCCGGTAAGCGTGTTTATGTGCGCAGAATTAATATCAGTGGTAATGAAAAGACTGAAGATGAAGTCATACGGCGTGAATTTCGTCAGATGGAATCGGCGTGGATGTCAACAACCAAGCTGAATCGTTCTCAGGTACGTGTACAAAGATTGAGTTATCTGGAACAGGTAACGCTGGAAACACCCATGGTGCCTGGTTCAAGCGATGAAGTTGACATTAATATGTCAGTAACAGAACGCCCATCCGGTAGTTTGATGATGGGGCTTGGATACTCCGGTGGTGAAGGCTTTATGGTGAATGCCAGTGTTAGCCAGGAAAATTTCCTCGGCTCTGGTAAGCGCGTCAGTGCGGATGCGAACGCCAGTCGCGCAAATCAAATTTTAAGTTTTTCACACACTAACCCTTATTACACCCTGGATGGCATAAGTCAAACATTCAGGCTTTCGTTCCGAAAGACTGATGCTGCCAGAGCTAATTTGGCCAACTACCTTGCCAATGTTTGGGGGGGGTCGGTTAGCCGTGGTATTCCTCTATCGGAATTTAACACGGCCAGGATAGGTATCGGTTATGAAGATACCGAGATCATTACCACCGAATTGACACCAGACTCTTATCTTAAGTTTTTGGAAGAGAATTCAGATGACTTTTCCACGGTCAAGCTGACCTTGGGGTGGTCGCACGACACCCGTAACAAGACCGTATTTACCACGGATGGGGTTTTGCAGTCATTGTCAACAGATGTCACAATACCTGGCAGTGAGATAAACTATTATAAGGCCACAACCAGAACACGATGGTTTTATCCCATAACTAACAAATTCACAACCTTACTTGAGCTGGAAATTAATCAGGGTGATAGTTATGGTGATACAACTGAATTGCCCTTTTTCGAACGTTTTTATGCTGGTGGAGCGCACTCTGTGCGCGGATTTCGGGCCAATAGTCTTGGACCCAGAGAGGATGGTGTGATTTTGGGCGGGGATTTCCGTGTTGTGGGTGGTGCCGAGCTGATATTTCCACCCCCATTCTCGGAAGGCAGCTCTACCGTTAGAATGAGTCTGTTTTGGGATATTGGCAATGTATTCGTAAATGCGTCCGTTTATAATACCGCAGACTTGAGACAGTCGGCAGGTGTGGCAATGATTTGGCTCTCACCAATTGGGCCACTATCATTTAACTTGGCGAAGACCTTAAATGATCAACCTGGTGACTTGGTAGAGCCGTTCCAGTTTACTATGGGAACAACCTTTTAATATTTGGAGGAAGTGATTTTGAAAAAACTGATTGCAGGTTTACTAATGCTCGGAACCCTGGCAATGCCAGTTGTTATCAATGCTGCAGAGATTAAGATTGGCTTTGTTAATGGTACACGGCTAGTTGAAGAGTCACCCCAGGCACAAGCAGCGGCCGAGCGTATTAAAAAAGAGTTTGATCCGCGTCAGCAGGATATTCTTACAGCACAAAAACAATTACGTGATCGAGAAGAACGTTTTCTGAAAGACAGTTCCTTTATGAGTGCTTCAGAAAAACAAAATAAAGAGCGTGAAATTGTGTCAGCACAGCGTGAACTACGTTTGAAAGAGACCGAGTTGCGTGAAGACTTTACGATTCGCCGGAACCAGGAGATGGCCAAGGTGTGGGAAGTGCTTCGTGACACTATCCAGACTTATGGAAAAGATGAAGGTTTTGACCTGATTCTGTTTGAAGGTGTTTCATATGCCAGCGCTGACGTTGATGTGACTGATGATATTTTGAAACACCTCAAAAAATAATTCAGTTGAGGTGAGCAGTGGGGATTAGTCTGGCAGGGATCGCACAGCAGCTTGATTGTAAAATAGTCGGCGATGAATCTTGCTTGATCACTGGTGTCGCTACGTTACAATCTGCTGAAGCCGGTCAAATAACATTTTTTGCTAATCCTCGTTACCGCCGTTATTTGCTTTCTACCAAGGCAAGCGCCGTCATCCTTCATCCAGATGAGCAAAAGGCGTGCCCGGTCAATGCTGTCATTACAAGCAATCCATATCTGATTTATGCGAAGGTGGCTTCTTTACTAAATCCGGTTGCAACTGCTCAGGCAGGTTGCCATCCTTCAGCTGTGATTCAGCAGGGTTGCAACATTGATCCTTCCGCTTCTATTGGCGCCAACTGTTCAATTGGAGCAAATACCTCGATCGCTGCCGGTGCCCAGATTGGGCCAGGATGTGTCATTGGCGACAATGTCACTATCGGTGCTGAAACCCGCTTGATGGCGAATATAACTGTATGTGATGCCGTAACGATTGGTGCCAGGGTGCTGATTCAGCCCGGTGCCGTGATAGGCAGTGATGGATTCGGTTTTGCGCCAGACCAGGGGAAATGGGTTAAGGTGCCACAGCTTGGCAGTGTTATGATTGGCGATGATGTGGAAATCGGTGCCAATACGACCATTGACCGAGGAGCCCTCGAAGATACGGTAATCGAAGAGGGTGTAATTCTGGATAACCAGATTCAAATTGCCCATAACGTCCGTATCGGAGCCTACACAGCCATTGCCGGGGCCACCGCAATTGCTGGAAGTGCCACCATTGGTAAGCGTTGCCAGATTGGCGGTGCCGTAGGGATTGTTGGCCACCTGGAGATTGTCGATGACGTTCATATTACCGCTATGAGCCTAGTCACTGGTAATATTAAGCAGCCTGGACTTTATTCATCGGGGACTCCGCTAGCAGGTAATAAGGAGTGGCGCAAAAATGCCGCCCGCTTTGGCCAGTTGGATAATCTGGCTCGCCGATTGAAGAGTTTGGAGAAAAAACTCGAGAATAAGTAATCTCTACTGGGATATGGATTATGGAAGAAGGCAATAATGCATTGAATACAATGGATATTTATGAGGTGTTAAAACACCTGCCACATCGCTATCCATTTTTATTGATAGACCGGGTCACCGATTATAAAGAAGGTGAATATCTCAATGGGATTAAAAATGTTTCCTATAACGAACCCTATTTTCCAGGTCACTTCCCACATCGTCCGGTAATGCCCGGTGTTTTGATCCTTGAAGCATTAGCTCAGGCGACTGGCATCCTGGCCTACAAAACAACGGGGCAAATACCCTCTGAAACATCACTTTATTACTTCGTGGGCATCGATAAGGCACGATTCAAGCTACCGGTTGAGCCGGGAGATCAATTGAAGCTTGAGGTAAAAGTGATCAAAACACTGCGTGGTGTCTGGAAGTTTGATGGCAAGGCAAGTGTTGATGGCAAGGTGGTGTGCGAAGCTGAATTGATGTGTGCCGAGAGGAACGTGTGAGTGATTGATTCACGGGCAGTCATTGATCCAAAAGCAAAAATTGCAGACGGTGTGAGCATAGGCCCGTACTCAACTATTGGTCCCGACGTTGAAATAGCAGAGGGTACATGGATAGGTCCTCACGTTGTTATTAATGGTCCATGCCGAATCGGAAAAGAGAACCGCATTTTTCAATTTTCCTCCATAGGCGAGGAACCTCAGGACAAAAAATTTAACGGTGAGCCAACCCTGCTTGAAATTGGCGATCGCAATATAATTCGTGAATTCTGCACACTAAATCGTGGCACATCACAAGATCTGGGATACACCCGCGTGGGTAATGATAACTGGATAATGGCCTATGTTCATATCGCTCACGATTGTGTGGTTGGTAACAACACAATCTTTGCCAACAATGCCACGTTAGCCGGGCATGTGAACATACAAGACTCCGCCATTCTTGGCGGCGCCTGCCTGATTCATCAGTTTTGTACCATTGGTGCACACAGCTTTGTCGGCATGGGCAGTCATATTTCAAAAGATGTGCCGCCTTACCTGATGGTGTCCGGTCAGCCGGCTGAGCCACATGGCCTCAATGTAGAAGGTCTGCGGCGGCATGATTTTTCTGACCAGACGATCAAATCGTTGCGCCAGGCTTACAAGGTGATTTATCGTTCCGGTCTGACCGTGGTCAAGGCATTGGAACAACTGGAGCAGTTAAAGGGCGAACAAAAAGAAGTGGCCTTGTTTGCCGACTTTATAGCGCAATCAGAGCGCGGTATCGTCAGATAAATTAAATCTCAAACTTATAGTGAGGGCTGTCTTCATGTGATGGCCAGTTTCCTAGGGCTTGTTAACCCTAAGTACTAAATAATCGTATCAATGAGAATAGGCATCGTTGCAGGAGAAGCGTCAGGTGATTTGCTGGCTGCAGGGCTGATTAAGGCAATCAAGGCGGATCACCCCGAAGCAGAATTTGAAGGCATTGCCGGACCCGCCATGCAGGAAGCGGGCTGCAAGGCCCTGTATCCAGCCGAAAAACTAGCCGTGATGGGACTGGTGGAGGTATTGGCCCACTACCGTGAACTGAAGGGCATTCAGAATCACGTGATCAAACATTTTCTCGATAACCCACCCGATGTATTTATTGGTGTTGACGCCCCTGATTTCAATCTGACTGTCGAGCGCAAATTAAAACAGCAAGGCATCAAGAGTGTGCATTATGTCAGCCCCTCCGTTTGGGCCTGGCGTCAGTATCGGGTAAAGAAAATCGCACGGTCAGTTGACTTGATGTTAACCCTATTCCCCTTTGAAGCCGATTTTTACAGAGAACATCAAGTGGCAGTAGAGTTTGTTGGCCACCCCCTGGCAGAAATGATTCCGCTGGAGGCCGATCCTGTTGCGGCGCGTCAGAAATTAAATTTGCCAGTAGATAAAAAACTGGTTGCGATCCTGCCTGGCAGTCGCATGTCCGAAGCAAAGATGTTGACGCAGTTAATGTTAGAGGCAGCAAGTCAGGTGGCTAATCAATACCCTGAAACAGAGTTTGTCATCCCGCTGGCCACGGCAAAAATACGCCAGCATGTTGAAGCAGTGTATGACAGTTTAGCCGATAGGCCCGTTATCCATTTGCTTGATGGTCAATCACGTCAAGTGATGGCTGCGGTCGATGTGATCATGCTGGCATCTGGTACAGCAGCATTGGAAGCAATGTTGTACAAACGGCCGATGGTGGTGACCTATAAGCTTTCACCGCTGACCTATTTCATCGTTAAATGGTTAATTAAAACAGAGTTTGTTTCATTGCCCAATATACTTGCCGGACAAGAGGTAGCAAAGGAATTGATTCAGGACCAGGCAACACCAAACAATCTTGCTGAGGCAGTCATCAAACTGCTACAAGATAGCAGCATGGTAGAGGCAATGAGCCAACAGTTTAAAGAGATTCATATACAGCTTAAACAGGATGCCAGTTATAAAGCTGCGCAGGCAGTGTTGGCTTTGATTGGGGCCAACAAGTTAAACAATAAATTTTGATAAATTATCGTAGAAGCATGTAAATGAAATATAAGAGCGTTTTAACATTAACAATGATTGGTCTGCTGACTGGCTGCGGTGTGGATAAAAATAATCCGAAATATGATCAGCTGCGTTATGACGAATTGCAAAAGGCGAATTGTCATGACATGGCCGCTGTTTTGTCGGCTCCGGTAATAATGGATAAACCCGAAGAGTTTGATACGGCACTGAAACGTTGCCAGGATACGCAAAGCCTTAGCTTTGAAGAGTACAAGGACTTTGCAGATCAGGCGCGTGCTACAGGTAATTGGGATATTTACCAAGTTTATCCAGAAAAACAATAGCTTAGATTTGAGTTGTGAGCATGGCTAAATTTTTGCTGTAGCACGCTGAAATCCCCACCTGATTTGCAGGTACAATCTTTCGTCATCGTCATGATTTCTGAGGGGTAACACGAAGCCCATTAATAATTGCGCAATCGTGTGGATGTATAAATCTTTTATGGTTTACGGTTTGTTATCGCCGTACGCGAACCGCAAAGTATCTAATTCAAAAAATATAAAATAATTGGGGGACTATGAATTTCACGCGTTTATCAGTGCGGACCATGATGGTCATATTCATGTTATTGATGAGTATGATTTTGGTCCTGGTAGCGTGGCAAATTTATCTTGGATCAGCATTAAAGAGTGAACAGCAATCACTCGAAGAGTTGTTGGCACGAGAAAGTAACCGAATCTTAAAGGTGCTTGAACAAAAAACCGAAGATTTGGCGGTCACTGCTCAGCGCCCCGCAGAATTTCGTCAAGCGCTTGTTAATGAAGACCTGTCCCGCCTTGAGCAATTACTGGGCGAACTGTATCAAGGCCACCCTGTTACTTCGGGTGAAATCAAACTGATTCAACTTTACGCTTTTAATAAAGACTTTGATCTTATTGCCTGGTCAAAACAGGGGCCTTCGGGGCGTGGAGAATTCGGTATAATTTGCCACGATTTGCTTAGCCTGGCCAGGCAGCAACTAGGTGTTGAGCAAAATAAAACTTTTTCAGATTTGTGCCAGTGGCGCGGGCGTAGCTACTTTTCAATGCTGGTGCCTGTCGGTGACATAAACCATCAAGGGTATCTACAGGTGGTTACTGACCCGCTGCTAAGTTTGGTCTCCATAGAAAGCTTTCTCGAAATGCCTATCAAGATTACCTTGGAAAATGGCGAATTAGTTTATCGGTCTCAAGATTGGATTGTTGGTAAGGACGGCACAGATTTTGTCGCGGCGAATTATTGGCTAATTGGATCAGATGGTGGGCGCTTGGCAGAAGTTACACTGCAAAGTGATCTGGCACGATTCAATGAACAAATAACATCTAGCCGTAACCTTCTCATGTTGTCAGCAGGTATTATTACTACGTTGATGGTTGCTTTGATGTTGTGGGCAGTGCATCAATCTACGCTCCGTCCAATCCGGGCATTGATTGAGCAAGTCAATCTGGTGCGTCGTGACAGGCGTCTTCTCGACAATACACTTAAAGCCTCCGGAAATGTTGAATTGCGGGAGCTGATTCAAGCGTTTAATGACATGAGTAGTGAATTGTCTCAAGCCTATGCAGAATATGAAGAGCTGGCCTTCACCGACCAATTAACAGAACTACCAAACCGGGCGCTTTTTCTAGATCGTTTAAGGCATTTTATTCTGTTGAGCGAACGCAAAGGCGAAAAATTCGGCGTCATGTTATTGGATCTTGATTGTTTCAAAGAGGTTAATGACACACTCGGGCATCACGTCGGTGATGAATTATTAAAACATATTGCTCACCGTTTACTGCGAATTATTCGTGCTTCATCGACCATCGCCCGAGTTGGTGATGAAAATGGAGATGAGATTGGTGAAGATATTATCCCTGCAGTTGAAAAAGAGGAGACAACGATAGCACGTCTTGGCGGTGACGAGTTTGCTCTATTGCTTCCAAATTTGGGTGGCGTAGATGGTGCAATTGCGGTGGCAAAACGAGTCACCGAAGCATTAGATCCTCCCGCAGAAATTGACACTAATTTGATTGTGGTTTCAGGTACCCTGGGAATTTCTATGTACCCTGAGCATGGCGAAAATGCTGAAACGTTACTACGTCGTGCCGACGTGGCATTGTATGTGGCCAAGCATATTCAGAATGATTTCTCAGTCTACGATCCGGCCTATGATCGTCATAGCGTAAAACAGCTGGCGTTAAAGGCTGAACTGCGCACGGCGATCGAAGAGAATCAATTGGTGCTGTATTACCAACCGAGGCTGGACTTAAACGAAAGCTGTGTTGCTTCAGTCGAAGCGCTGGTGCGTTGGCAGCATCCAGAGCATGGCATGATTCCGCCTGACCAGTTCATTCCACTGTCAGAGCAGCGCGGTCTGATTGGGCCACTGACAGAGTGGGTTATTCAGCATGCTTTAGAACAACACAAAGAGTGGTACAACACGCACGGTATTAATCTAAAGGTGGCAGTCAATCTCTCTTCGCGTGTCCTGTATGATTTATATTTACCGAATAAGATTGAAAAGTTTCTGATTAATGCTCAATTACCGCCAGCTGCTTTAGGTATTGAGATCACTGAAGAGGCCACCATGGTCGATCCTGAGCGCGCCATGTTGATACTTAAACGTCTGGACGAAATGGGTGTGACGTTATCCATCGATGATTTCGGTACAGGGCATTCATCACTGGGATATCTTAAGCGCCTGCCAGTCGATGAAATTAAAATCGATCGCTCCTTTGTGATGGAGATGGAAGAGTCAGATAATGATGCCAAGATTATTCATGCAACCATCGACTTATCACATAACCTCGGCTTGAAGGTGGTGGCAGAAGGGGTTGAAACGGCTACCTCATTGACCATGTTAAAAACACTTAATTGTGATTATGCACAAGGCTTTCATGTCAGTGAGCCAATTCCTGCCGATGAGTTGCTAAATTGGCTCAGTGAAACCGGTTATAGCTGTAAAGCTGGATAAAAAACCTAAGAGGGGGTAAAGATGGGTTCAAGCACTGTTTTGATCGCAGGGGTGGATGAGGTAGGTCGTGGTCCCTTGGCCGGGCCTGTGGTGACCGCCGCGGTGATACTTGATCCGGCAAATCCAATTGAGGGTTTAATGGATTCAAAGGCCTTGAGTGAGAAAAAACGCGAGGCATTGGAACCACTGATAAAACAAAACGCCCTGGCTTGGGCCATTGGTCGGGCTGAAGTCGAAGAGATCGATCAGCACAATATTTTACAAGCCACATTGATTGCGATGCAGCGTGCTGTGGCAGGTTTAAGTGTGGCGCCTAGCAAAGTCCTGGTGGATGGCAATCGTACCCCTAAATTTGATTGCCCGGCGGAGGCAATCGTGAAAGGAGATCAGACGGTGCCGGAGATTTGTGCTGCCTCGATCTTGGCCAAGGTCTGCCGTGACCGTGAGATGACCGAGTTGGATCAGGTTTATCCGGGCTATGGTCTGGCCAAGCATAAGGGTTATCCTACTAAGCAACATGTTGAAGCTTTGCAGTCACAAGGCGTGACTATAATCCATCGTCGTAGCTTTGGTCCGGTAAAAAATCTATTGTAAACAATTGGTTGTAAATGATTTCTCGTCTAATTATGGATGTTTATTCAAGTCTTACACGGGGCTGATTTGGCTGTCGCAAGTAGGGTTCCATCACGCTACAATTGCCCCATGACGAGCCCCGCATTTATACATCTCCGCATCCATAGCGAATACTCCCTGGTCAATGGCATTGTGCGGGTAAAACCGCTGATCAAGGCCGCCAAACAGGCTGCTATGCCAGCTGTTGCCCTGACTGACCAGTGCAATATGTTCGCCCTGGTCAAGTTTTACCGTGCCGCCTTGGC
Source organism: uncultured Chromatiaceae bacterium (assembly GCA_945787785.1). GTDB lineage: Bacteria > Pseudomonadota > Gammaproteobacteria > Tenderiales > Tenderiaceae > Tenderia. Next base: position 3,573 of record CALZIO010000067.1, on the reverse strand, counting down.
CGAAGGCATCAAACCGATCATGGGCGCTGATCTATGGTTGTATGAGGATGAAAACCATGGCCAGCTTAGCCGTCTGGTGCTGTTGTGTCAGAACCGTGCAGGTTATCTAAACCTCAGTCGTCTGATTACCCGAGCCTATCGCGAAGGCCAGCATCGTGGCTTTGCCACTATTCAGCGTGATTGGCTGGAAGGCAGCACCGACGGTTTGATTGCACTTTCCGGTGGCCGGGAAGGGGATGTGGGCCAGCAACTGGTTGCCGGGCATCCTGAGCAGGCGGCCAAATTGCTGGCTGACTGGCAGCGCTTGTTTCCCGAAAAATATTATCTGGAACTGCAGCGCACCGGGCGCGATAACGAAGAGCACTATATTCAGCAAGCCGTCATGCTTGCTGCCCAGGCCGATGTGCCGGTGGTGGCGACCAATGATGTGCATTTTCTCAAGCAAGAAGATTTTGATGCACACGAGGTGCGTGTCTGTATCCACGATGGACGCACCCTGGATGATAAACGCCGTCCCAGGAACTATTCCAATCAGCAATACCTGCGCACCCCTGAAGAGATGGTCGAGCTATTTGCGGATATTCCCGAGGCCTTGGAAAACACCGTCGAGATTGCACGCCGTTGTAATTTAGAACTGACCCTGGGCAAATATGTGCTGCCTGATTTTCCTATCCCGCAGGGCATGACTGAAGCAGAATACTTCCGTCAACGCTCTGAAGAAGGCTTGCAACAACGTTTGCCGGTTTTGTTCGATGCAACAGCATCTGATTTTGAAGAAAAGAGTAAAGCCTACTGGGAACGCCTCAAGATCGAGTTGGATGTTATTATAGATATGGGTTTTCCTGGCTACTTTCTGATTGTTTCTGACTTTATCCAGTGGGCCAAGGACAATGGCATACCTGTCGGACCGGGGCGTGGTTCCGGTGCTGGCTCACTGGTAGCCTATGCCTTAAAAATCACGGATCTTGATCCGCTCGCCTATGATTTGCTGTTCGAACGTTTTCTGAATCCTGAACGTGTCTCCATGCCCGACTTTGATATCGACTTTTGTATGGATCGACGTGACGAGGTGATCGACTACGTGGTGCAAGCCTATGGCCGCGAGCAGGTGTCACAGATCATCACCTATGGTTCCATGGCCGCAAAGGCGGTGGTGCGTGATGTTGGGCGTGTATACGGTCATCCCTACGGCATGGTCGACCGTATAGCCAAACTGATCCCGTTTGAAATTGGCATGACCCTCAACAAGGCCTTGGAGCAGGAAGAACAGCTACGTGAACTTTGCGATAAAGACGAAGAGGTCAGTAATCTGATCGAAATGGCCAAGTCGCTTGAGGGTATGTCGCGTAACGCCGGTAAACATGCCGGTGGTGTCGTGATCGCACCCACGCCGTTGACCGATTTCTGTCCGCTGTACTGTGAGCCGGGTGGTGCCAATGCGGTGACCCAGCTGGACAAGGACGATGCCGAGGCTGTGGGCCTGGTCAAGTTCGACTTCCTCGGTTTGCGTACCTTGACCATCATCGATTGGGCGCTGAAAACAGTCAATGCACAACGCAAGGCGCAAGGCGAAGAGCCCATCGATATTAATCTGCTTCCGCTTGATGATGCGGCCAGCTTCCAGCTGTTGAAAAAGTGCGAGACCACAGCGGTGTTCCAGCTTGAATCACGCGGTATGAAGGATCTGATCAAACGGCTGCAGCCAGATAACTTTGAAGAGATTGTTGCCCTGGTGGCACTGTTCCGCCCTGGCCCGCTTGAGTCGGGCATGGTGGATGACTTTATCAATCGCAAACATGGCCGTGCCAAGGTCCAATATCCCTTTCCTGAAACCGAGGATATTCTCAGCCCCACCTATGGCGTCATTGTTTATCAAGAGCAGGTCATGCAGATCTCACAGGTTATCGGTGGCTATTCCCTCGGTGGTGCTGATTTGCTGCGACGGGCCATGGGTAAAAAGAAACCGGAAGAGATGGCCAAGCAGCGCAAGCTTTTTATGGAAGGAGCCGAGAAGGGTGGCTTTGATTCCACGAAGGCCGGCGCCCTGTTTGACTTGATGGAGAAGTTCGCCGGTTACGGCTTTAACAAATCTCACTCGGCTGCTTATGCACTGGTCTCGTATCAAACCATGTGGCTTAAGGCTCACTATCCCGCTGCATTTATGGCGGCAGTGCTGTCGGCGGATATGGATAACACCGACAAAGTGGTGACGCTGATAGAAGAGTGTCGCCATATGGAATTGGAAGTACAAACGCCCGACATCAACAGTTGTATGCCTAATTTTACCGTTGCCAATGAAGCTTCCATCCTCTACGGCTTGGGTGCCATCAAAGGGGTCGGTATCGCCGCGCTGGAATCGGTGATAGAAGAGCGCAAACAAAACGGTGAATTCCGTGACCTGTTTGATTTCTGCAAACGGATCGATCTGCGCAAGGTGAATCGCCGTTTGTTGGAGGCCATGATTCGCGCCGGGGCTTTGGATAAGCTTGGCCCGAATCGCGCCACCTTGTTGGCCTCGCTTGCCACGGCTATTCAAACTGCAGAGCAGTTTCACCAAAACCGCAATGCCGGTGTCTCGGATATGTTTGGTTTTGATGCGCCCCAGCAGGACAATACACCCGTTGAATATGTGCACGAAAAAGAGTGGCCCGACAAGATTCGTTTGCAAGGTGAAAAGGAGACCCTGGGGCTTTATCTCACTGGCCATCCCATCGACCGTTATGAAGCGGAGCTGGAAAAGTTTGTCAGTTGCCGCCTGGCCGACGTTAATCCTGAGCGTAATCAATCCATCGTCATCGCTGGCCTGGTCATGGCGATTCGCACCATGAATACCAAGCGAGGCGACAAGATCGCCTTTGTTACGCTGGATGATCGCACTGGCCGGGTTGAAACAGCCGTGTTCGCCGAGGGTTATCAGAGATATCGTGATCTTTTGGTCAAAGACAGGGTGCTGGTGGTGGAGGGCACTGTCAGTGTGGATGAGTATTCAGGTGGATTTCGCATGAGCAGTGACCATGTTTATGACATCGATCAGGCACGTGAACGCTTCGCCAAACGGCTGGAGATAAAAATTGGCACAGATCAGACCGCCAATGGTTTTGTTGATACCTTGGGTCAGATACTCAAACCCTTCAATGAGGGCGCGTGCCCGGTCTGGCTAGACTATGCTGGCCAAGGGGCGAAGGCCAAGCTGGCGCTGGGGAATGAGTGGCAGGTTCGGCCAACTGACGAGTTATTATTACGCCTGGGTGAATTGGCAGGTGATGATCAGGTCAACATAGTTTACGGATGATGAATTTGCCCCCTGCCAATAAATGTAGGGTGGGCAAGCGCAGCGCAATCCACCGATCCGTCGCTGCAAGCGATACACAGCTTATTTATTGAATCGCCGATGGCGAGAGCTTGGTGAGTACGCTTTGTCCAAAGGCTAACCCTCCCTACATTGATCCCTGTTGTAGCGCTCCAAATTACCATCGTACAATTTGCCAAATTATTCGTCATGCGATTTGGCAAGAATTGGACGTAATTCCCACGCTACGATCATAACGATTGTTTGCGTGTTCACTTTAAAAT
>CALZIO010000066.1 GCA_945787785.1 uncultured Chromatiaceae bacterium | reverse complement strand
TAGTTAATGGCTTTAGTCCGCCAGAAAAACAGCCCACCAGAGACAACGACGTAAACGCGTGCCGGGTAGTCATCACCTTGTTTGCTCTGTTCATTATTACCCTGGTAAATTTTGTCCACCCTCCATGACCAGTTGAGGTAAGGTGTTTTATTCAAGTCGATATCAATTTCGTGAAACATGCCGGAGGCAGCGGCGGATGTCTGCGCTTTTAATACGGTGGTAGCGCTGTTTTGAATGAGTTCATAGTGTGTGCGGCCAACAAATGACATATCCTCCCAGTTGTTCAGGTCATTGCTGCTGAAACGGCCGATATCAATTCGTTCTGTCTGTGCGCTTGAATAGAAGGAGAGTAATGTCAGACATGCGATATAAAATGTTCGCTTGGTATTGTTTCGACGCATGTAAGCTCCCGTGATAAAGTTGCGTATAAAATTATGTCGCTCGCCGCGACAAACCCTTACGGACACTCTGATTAATTCGTTTTCCGTCATTCCGGCGCATACCCAAAGGGCACAAGTGCCGGAATCCACTAAGGCATTGAATTAGAAGCACTGGGCTCCGGGTCTCGACCCTATGTTCCTGACAGGGTCTACCTCGCCCATCCGTGGGCTCGTACGCTACGCTTCGCCCGGAATGACGAATTAATCAGAGTGTCCTTAACCGATATATTGCTCTGATTTCTGACAATGGCCAAATCAAAAACTATTTATAGCTGTACTGAATGTGGTTCGCAACAACCGAAGTGGGCCGGTCAGTGCCCAGACTGCAATGCCTGGAATAGCATGGTCGAGGCGGTCGCGGTGGCTGCCAGCACCAAGGCCAATCCACGTTTTTCAGGCTATGCCGGTGCCAATGAGGCAGCGGCAGTGCAGTCTCTAGCCGATGTAAAACCGGGCGATGTGGAACGCACACCCACTGGACAGATGGAGCTGGACCGGGTGCTGGGTGGTGGTTTGGTGCCAGGCTCGGTGATTCTGATTGGCGGTGATCCGGGGATTGGCAAATCGACTCTGTTACTGCAAACGCTGGCCTTGCTCAGCGAACAGCTGGCCACGCTGTATGTTACCGGGGAAGAATCACTCGAGCAGGTCAGTATGCGCGCCCATCGTCTTAATCTGGTGGCCGATCAGGTGCGGCTGCTGGCCGAAACCAATATCGAAGCCATTCTGGCCCATACCCAGCAGGAAAAACCCCAAGTGATGGTGATCGATTCGATCCAGACCATTTACACCGAATTGCTGCAGTCAGCGCCGGGTTCGGTGGCCCAGGTACGTGAAAGTGCGGCACAACTGGTGCGTTATGCCAAGAAAAGTGGCACGGCCCTGTTTCTGGTTGGCCACGTCACCAAAGAAGGTACCCTGGCTGGCCCGCGGGTGTTGGAACACATGGTCGACACGGTGCTCTATTTCGAGGGTGATACCAGCAGCCAGTTTCGCGTGGTGCGGGCGATCAAAAACCGTTTCGGTGCCATCAATGAGCTGGGCGTGTTTGCCATGACCGAAAAGGGTTTAAAAGAGGTCAGTAATCCATCGGCTATCTTTATATCGCGGCATCAGGAACAGGTGCCTGGCAGCGTCATCATGGTGACGCGTGAAGGCAGCCGACCCTTGCTGGTTGAGGTGCAAGCCCTGGTGGCCGAAAGTCACCTGGGTAATCCGCGCCGTGTCACGGTCGGGCTGGATCAAAATCGTCTGGCGATGTTGCTGGCGGTGTTGCAGCGCCACGGCGGTATTGCGACCTATGATCAGGATGTTTTTATTAACGTCGTCGGTGGCGTGCGAGTCACCGAGACCGCCGCTGATTTGCCATTGTTACTTGCTGGATTATCCAGCTTGCGTAACCGGCCTGTGCCTAAGGATACGATAGTGTTTGGTGAAGTCGGCTTGGCTGGCGAGATACGTCCTGTGCAGGGTGGGCTGGATCGCCTCAAAGAAGCGGCCAAACATGGCTTTAAACGGGCAGTGGTGCCAAAAGCAAATGCCCCTAAACGGGGCACTTTAGAAGGCATGGAGGTGATCGCCGTAGAACGGCTCAGTGATGCAGTGGATGTATTCTGAATTTATCCCCAGTGCAATTTGGCAAGTTCACGATTCAAAAGGTCTTCGTCACCCAGGTTGAGCTCAACTAACCGGCGTAAGTGGCTGACACTCTCCACATCGATATTAACCACCTTGAAACCAACCTTGCTTTCCTCTTTATGGGCGACACTGACATCGGCACTGATGACCGGACCATTATCGGCAAACAGGATTTCCGCATGAAAGCGTTCCCCTTCAGATGCCTCCCAATTTTTCGGGGCGTCTACAAGCAGGCCATTGAGTGAGATATCGTGCATTGTGGTGCGCCACTCATCATTATCCTTGCTGATTAATACAGCGGTATTAAACGTGATGCGGCTAAAATGTCTTTTTTCGTCTGTCACAGCGAGCATCCTTGAGTTGCGGATTGTCTAGAACTACATATGGGCACCCCTAAAAATTCGCTGAAGCCGCGCTTGCGGCGTTGCAAACATCGGCTTGGTCGAATTTTTAGAGATGCCCATAAGTTATGTTAGTAGCTTTTCCAGAATCTTCTCGTAAATATCGGACAAAGCGTCCAGATCCTCAATCTTTACACACTCATTTACCTTGTGAATTGTAGCGTTAACTGGTCCCAATTCAAGCACCTGGGCACCAGTGGGGGCGATAAAGCGGCCATCAGAGGTGCCGCCAGATGTTGAGAGTTCAGCCTCAATCCCAGCTATTTCCTGAATTGCCTGGCGGGCTGCACTGACCAGTTCACCTTCGGCTGTCAGAAATGGCTGGCCAGAAAGTGTCCATTGAATGCTGTAATCCAGTTGGTGCCGGGAAAAAATCGCTTCAGTCTTTCGTTGCAGCTCTTCGGCGGTAGTTTCGGTGGAAAAGCGGAAATTGAAAATAACCTCCACCTCTCCCGGAATGACATTGGTGGCACCCGTGCCGGCATGAATATTCGAAATCTGGAAGGTGGTGGGGGGGAAATGGTCATTACCCTGATCCCATTCGATGCTGGCCAGTTCAGCCAGCGCCGGGGCGGCACGATGCACCGGATTATCCGCCAGGTGAGGGTAGGCGACATGGCCCTGAACACCGTGAACCACCAGTCGCGCACCGAGCGAGCCGCGGCGGCCGTTTTTGATAACATCACCAACTTTATTGCTGCTGCTAGGTTCACCGACCAGGCACCAGTCAATTTTTTCATTGCGCTGCTCTAGCGTTTCGACCACTTTAATAGTGCCATTGATGCTCGGGCCTTCCTCATCACTGGTGATTAAAAATGCGATTGAACCCTTGTGTTGCGGATGGTTGGCAACAAAACGTTCGCAGGCTGTCACAAATGCCGCCAGGCTGCCTTTCATGTCGGCGGCCCCCCGGCCAAACAGATAACCGCCACGGATTTCAGGTTCGAAGGGATGTGAATCCCACTGATCCAGCGGGCCGGTTGGCACCACGTCGGTGTGCCCGGCAAAGGCGAGTAGCGGTCCGCTATCACCACGGCGGGTCCAGAAATTATCCACATCCTCAAAACGCAATAGCTCTGCGTTAAAGCCGATTGCTTGCAGGCGGGTAATCATGTTTTGTTGGCAACCGGCGTCCTCCGGGGTTACCGAGGGGCGGCTGATCAGGTCAAGGGCGAGTTCGAGGGTTTGTGATTGTTTGCTATCGGGCACGGTTTGTCTTTCGATTGTTGATTGAATTCCCTAATTATACATTGCTGGGTGCAGAGATAACTTAACAATGTAAAATGTATGTTCTTTAGCAACACATGCATGTTAAGGACACTCTGATTAATTCGTCATTTACCCAAAGAACGGGCACAAGCCGGGCGAAGCGAAGCGTACGAGCCCACGGATGGGCGAGGTAGACCCTGTCAGGAACATAGGGTCGAGACCCGGAATCCACAACGGTTCTAATTCAATGTCTTAGTAGATTCCGGCCCTTGTGCCCTTTGGGTATGCGCCGGAATGACGAAAAAAGAATTAACCAGAGTATCCTTAATAAAAAACTAGGGAGAGGAAGATTGCTGGGTAAGCTTATTGGTGGAATTGTAGGTTTCTGGCTGGGTGGATTTCTCGGTCTGTTGCTTGGCCTCCTTTTGGGGCATCAAGTGGACCGAAATCTGACACGCGTGGCGGGTGGGTTTCTGCTCAGTACTTTGGCCAAGCATCAAGTCAAGATTCAGCGCGTCTTTTTCGAGGCTACATTCTCCGTCATGGGGCATGTGGCCAAGGCCGATGGCAGGGTGTCAGAACATGAGATTGCCATGGCACGCCAGGTGATGCAGCGCATGGGGCTCGATGAGGACGCGACTCGTGAAGCCATGGAAATGTTTGGTAAGGGCAAGCAGGCTGATTTTGATCTTGAGGGAACCCTGCAGGAATTGCGTAAAGTTACCAACGGCCGTCTCAACCTGATGCAAATGTTTATCGAGATTCAGTTAGGCGCGGGCTATGCAGATGGCAGTCTGGATCCTGCCGAGCGTGAACTGCTGGTGCGGATTTGTAATATTCTCGGATTTCCGCTGGCTGTATTCGAACGCCTCGAAGCCATGATCCAGGCCGAAATTCATCTCCATCAAACCGGGCGTAATGCCGGACCGTCCTTAGACGATTGTTATGCCATCCTGAATATTGATGAAACAGCCAGTGATGCCGAGGTGAAACGCGCCTATCGTCGTCTGACCAGTGAGCATCATCCGGATAAGCTTGCGGCCAAGGGCTTACCGAAAGAGATGATGAAACTGGCAGAAGAGAAAACTCATGAAATCCGCAAGGCATATGAACGGATTCGAGAAACACGTGGATTTAAATAGATCGGATTTTTCTAAAAAGGAAAAGGTGGCGTACCCGTAATTACTGCATCGCTGATTGTTGGTGTATCACCAGCTTCGGTATGAGGAACAACAAAACGCGCCAATCTTTTGATACCGGGACTATCTGAACCACTATCTATATTGATACTGTCGATCGTCACCAGTGTGGCAATTACCTGATTTGTCTCGACATCGATCAGACCATAGCCATGGCCATCGGTATCCGCGTATTTGAGATGTGAATTTACAGTACTCCCTGCATTTATCGATGCGCCATCGACTGCTCTTGTTTGTGCCGCATCAATTCCGGCCAATACGCCATTCATCAGCGTGTTGTTGAGATTATTCACAATCACTTCATCGCTTGATATGTCCGGTTGGCCTTTATAGCTAATCAGGCTTTGCAGCGTCCGTTCAAGCTCGGAAGGCTCGTCACGTTGAGCGAGCTGATGAATCGCCGCGAACATGGAGATAGAGCTGACACTGCCGCATACCAGTTCTGAAAACACTGCTGTTGCCGAATTATCAACAGCCTCTGCATCGAAGTTATCCATCACCGTTCCGGCAAAATGAGCATGCAGGTCCCCTGACAGAGAAACAACATTGTTGATATTGTTAGTTGTTAAAAACTTCATGAGTTCATTGCGTTCGGTTGCATAACCATCCCAACTATCCGATGACATAACAACATCGGGCACGCCGGTCTCCAATGCACTTAAATTGATAAGAAAGCGCATTAGCGGAACAGGATTGCCCCAGAACTTCCACCGCGCAGTTGATCGCTGCAGGTTATCTTTCCACCATTGTTTCTGACGTTTCCCCAACATTGTGCCAGCCGGGCTATTCACACGTGGATTGAGCGCCAAGCCACCGGCGATGACAAAGGTATCTGGATCGTTATTGAACGCAGTGCGGCCAGCATCTAATTCATTCACCAAGTCCAGCGGCATGACCATGCGAGGGTGAAGAAAAACGGGAAGATTGCCACTGAAATCTTCAGGAACTGCATGATCACTTCGATAAGAGCGATTGTCGGTAACAAACAAATCAAACAGCTGGCCAAAACGAAAACTGCGGTAGATGGTCATTGACTCTATGGCCTTAATGTTGTCTTCATTGTCGGCCTGGTTGTCGTCATTGACTACTTCGTTGGGGGTGTTTTCAACGTTTTGAAATTGAAATTCTTTGGCGTGACGCAAGTCCTCTTCTACATCATTAATCTGTAACAGATTAACTGGCATATATTCAAACCAGGCCTGATTGGCCGCAACTTTCCTTTGTTGCGAGGGTTCGTTAGTGCTGCTGTCTTTCCCAATATCGTTGTAATTTGCCTCGCTTTGCCAGCAGTCATCGGTAAATTCGTGATCATCCCAGATATGGATAAACGGCCAACGTGCACGTGCGGCTTGCAGATCGGGGTCGCTGAGATATTGCCGGTATAGATGCCGGTAGTCTGAACGGGTATTGGCGAACTCTATTCCTGTGCTGGTGATGCCGCCCTGTGGGAAGCTAGGTATGCGACGCTCTTCACCATCTTTGTCGATCAATCCGCCGGATATAGGTCTGAGTGATTCATCTACGGGCAGTTGTAAAGGGTCGAAGCGAGTCTCATAAATAAAATCACCTAGATGCAGCACAAAGCGAATCTTATTTTCATCCGCAGCAGCGATGTCGTCATTAATCATTTGGCGATAGGCTTTGTAAAAACCGTGGCTATAGTCCTGACAACTAACAAAGGCATAGCGAAAAGCATCGCTGTTATTTTCCGCTGGGGCGGTTAGCGTGCGGCCAGTGATCGAAGCTTCACCAATATCATTGATAAAGCGGTAATAATAAAAGGTGTTTGGTTGCAGATTTTCGACAATGACGTTGATGGTGTAATCGCTGCTATTACTGACTGCATAGGTTTCCTGTAATACTAGGGTTGTGAAGTCTTCCTCTAACGCGACTTCGGCGATGACATTGTGAGAACGACGACTGCCATCGCTGGGTACTGCGCGGGTCCAGATAACCACAGATTCGGGTCTAGGATCACCTGAAGCAACACCGAGAGAAAAGCTATCAATCTTGATATTGCTGCTGTTGTGGAAACAGCCTGTCAGACTGCCTGGCAGGGCAGCACTGGCAATGAAAACCCCCGATAATTTTAGAAATTCACGCCTTAACACTTACGGGTTATCCATATCCTTAAAAACAAAGGGCGGAGTTACCTCCGCCCCGATTGCCTATGTTTGGTTGAGTGTTTAATTACAGCTTGCGGATGCCAGCGGAATATTTGGTGAACCACTTAATACGTCATCACCAGCTGTAATGCAGCTTCCTGTAGGAAAATTAACGTCAGTCGTTCCGAAATCTCCAGTAATAGATAAACCTACGAAACCAGTGGTAACCTCAACTACACTTACCTCATCGTCACCAACCATGTATTGTTTTGGTGCCAGCACAGTATTGTCGTTAACTGTTAGCCCAAGCGAACCTTTAAAGTTAGTTTCTTCTAGTAAGTCAAACTGATCATCAATTTCCAGCAAAGCAGTAAACATGTCAGGAAAAGTAATGGTGTTTTGTGTGCCATCGATGGTGAAGCCGAAGGTCTCGAGCGAGAGCTTGAAGTCTTCAATGCCAATTAGATCAACGATGTCAAACACGAGCGGGGCGTTACCAATTCCTATATTGCTGAATATTAGCTGGTCGCCATTACTGCTCAACTCTGCCAATAGAGTTAAACCAGGAATGGAAAGATCTCCCGCTTGCTCTATCCCTTGGCTGTCATCTAAAGGAAAGAGTGCATCAATAGCTGCAATAGCCAGTTCTATAGATGCAGTGTTGTCGTTTGCATTGGCAATTATCTCCAGAAACTTGGGTGTTGCCCCAATTGAAATGCTGGTTTCGTTAGCTTCAGAATCGTCGACTATATTGATGGCCTGCTCAATTGAAAAGGTCATCTTGCCATGATCTGTGCCTAGCACCGTATTGGTGTAACGAAAAACACCGGCAAATACACTCGGTAACTCTGGATCTTCAGGTGGGTCTTGTTGGGCGCCAATGGCTTCTATGATCGATTTGAGCTGTGCCAGATCAAACTCGGTATAGGTTTTATCTTTGTTATAACCTATTGTCAATATTACGAAGTTATCGTATTTAACTGCAAGTGTCCCTTCTTCTTCACCCAGAATAGTTAACACTATAGTTACATGCGAGTATAGCGCTACACATTCATTAATCGCTGTAGATGTGTCGTCTGAGTCGATTTCATCACTTTCTTCCAGCAACTCAAGGACAGTCTTAAGCAAACCCATGACTGCGTCATTACACATGGCTTGTTCATCTGGATTGTAGGTGATCGTATCACCTACGCGTACACCTTCTGCAAAGAACAACTCTATTGCTTCGAGAATTTGCTGTTCCATTGTTTCTGTCAGGCTGGTGTCGTCTGTGCTTGGGTCGGTTGAGGAGTCTGATAAGTCCATGCCCATCATCTCGGCCACAGTATTAATGGCAGCGGAGTCTGTGCCAACACCACCAAGGCTTCTTAATGTTGTATTTACATTAGTGCCAATCAAATTTTTAGCTGTTGTCTGTGCCTGATTGGTTGAAACGTTGGAAAAATCAGTCTGGGTATCAGTCAATTGATTAGTATCTGAACTACTGCTACCACCACAAGAGGCTAGAAAGATAATTGGAGTTAGTAAAATTGGAGTTATAAATAAACGAAAATATGATTTGAAGTTCTGCTTGATCATGATGATCCCCTTCTTAATTATTTTTTTAATTTTTCTACCCACAACCTTTTTATATATGCTCAGGCTGTATTAACATTTTAGCGCCAACTTATATGCGATTTCAAAGACTTAATTAAGGGTTTTCAGTCCGTGAATTATCTACTTGAACGTGCAGTGTTGTAACTGATTCATTACTAGAAGGTTTTATCTTTTTGGTGTAGAAAAATGACCGAAGTTTAATATTCTTGATCGTTTTGCTTGGGTTGGAGATTTGCCGGAATCTCTATCCAACTGGAACCTTTTCTTAACCACATGCGTGTTTACTTGAATGATCAAGAATTCAAGTTTTTGATTAGTTTAGAAAGACTTCCTAAACGGCTAGATATCGAAGCAAATTGTTCTATTTTTGCTTGGTTCAGAATTATCTAGAAAGCTTACGAAAAACTTGTAAAAGGGCATTGCATCGCAATAATCCTTGCGAACCGTGTTGAAAACAGAAACTAAGGACGACAATATATGATTAAAACTCGCTTCAGAAATCACCATAAACAAGATAGCTCCGGCCGGGGTAAAGGCATTGTTCGAGGTGCGATTCTGTTGGCAGTGACAGCCTTGGCATCAACATCGACACTTGCCGCGTTTAATTTTACAAGCTCACCCAATTTTGAATTAGGTGGCGATGTGCGGCCAAAGTCTGAACTTGTTGATGATTTCAATGGCGATGGTATAGACGATATTATTCTCTCCATTGAGAATAAAGTGATGATTCTCCTTGGTACAAAGTGGAAGGCAAAATCGTTCAAAAAAGGAGCCACCATCCGTCATTATTACCCTGTAACCGGATTGACCACCGGAGATTTCAATGGTGATGGTGCAACGGATATTTCTGTGTTGACCTATTACGGCAAAGTGTTTACCTATCTCAATAAAAATGTCGCTCCTCTCGCATTTTCCGCACCGAAGACTTTTAAAGCCATTAACAACAGCGTGTTTCAGGCAACTGATTTTAACGGAGACGGTAATGATGATCTGATAGTAGGTTTAAAGGTTTATCTCAATGATGGCAAAGGCCAATTTACGCTGAGTGGTATGCTGCCAACGAAGGATACTACCGGTGATATCAATGGTGACGGTGAGGCAGATGTTATTGGCCGTTATGGCGACATCTCATGCGGCTTGGGTGGTGGTGATTTCGAACTCTGCGCTTCGGTGACTATCAATAGTGGTATTCATGCGGCAGCAGACCTGAACGCTCTCGCCGGACTGGGTATTGTCTCATGGACGCCAGCAACCTATGGACAGGTAGCCAGAACCTATACTACTGATCATTGTGGAACAGGACGAACTTACCGCAAGCTCAGTGGAACTCGCTATGTGATTCGAGGCAATCAGTATCGCCGGACTACGGGCTGCCGCTGGACAACTACTAGAAATCAGACGGTAGTGGCCACAAGCTCACTGGCCGTTAGCTCAGTAGCGCTGGATGGAACAAAGTCAGAATGGGTGAGTGACGATATGCCCGGTATTATCGGCGATATACAGCTAGCCGATTTCAACGGTGATGGTTTTCTGGATGTGCTTGCAAGCAACGATCTAGGCAACAACTTTGTTTTCGTAGGAAGCGGCGATGGTACATTTTTACTGCCTGAGGCAGTCACAGCAGCGGGCAATACTAATTTGAGCAAATTAATTGTTGGTGACTGGAACGGTGATGGCTCATCCGATCTGGCCTGGATCGTTACTCAAACTGGCCAGGATACCCAGCTCTATGCTGCGTTAAGCGGTGTGAAGGCTTCAACCACAGCGCCAACACCACCAGTAGCCGAGCCTCAGCCAGCTCCTGCACCAACACCATCAACAGGCGGAGAAACCGTCGAGGTATCAGGTTCTGTTGAAGCATTTGGTAACGGTTACTTTGTTGTGAATGGCATAACGGTCAGCTATGATGCCGCAGCCAATATCAAGTTTGAAGATAATACCAGTGGCCACTTTGAGATTGGTCAGTTCGTAGAGGGTAAAGTAACTGTTAACGCTGATGGTAGTGCTTATCCTGTGAAAATTCAGGTTGGTGGATAACCGAGCGTTACCCCTGCCTTGGTAGTCCCGTTTCCAAGATTTCAAATATGGGAATGGGACTACCGCCACTTAAGGCGGAGTAATGAATTAAATCTCTGTCTAAGACAACTCATGAAACAATGTGAATTGTGATTCGGTTATTTCCTAATAAAAAACGCGTGTCTCAGTTTTAGCCGTGCTTCTTTCTTTTGTTTAGTGCTGGTGATAGTGCTGCCGTGTTGAAAGGCTTCGAAGGTCAACAGTGTTGAGGTGCGCATTTCCAGTTCATCTCCGCTAAATCCCATTTCCTCAAACAGGTTACGTATATAGTTATAACGTAAGCGATCAACCTTGCGTATAACCTTCGCAACTTTCGGCTCCAGGGTGGCCCAACTGCGGACTGCCATATCGTATTGGCTGTATTTGTCGTTCAGGATGAACTCCATCAACCTAAATAGGCGTTCTTCAGGGCTCGCCTCAATTTCATTTACCAGCACAGCAACTTTTTGCGTATATTCACTCATCCAGTAGTTAAGCAGTTTCTCAAGAAAATCATCACGATCTTTGAAATGCCAATAAAAACTCCCTTTGGTTACACCAAGGTCACTGACCAGGTTGTCAATAATCAGCTTGCCGCCCTTCTTGGCGAGTAGGTCGAGTGCCCGGCCTAGCCATTGTTGTTGTGTTAATCGCTTATATGGTTTTTTCATATCATGAGATCGGAATTTATGATGCTTGGATTACGGTTATCAGTTTACCATACCAAAAAGTATGGTACTTGTTGAAAAGTATATTGAAACTAACTATTATTGTTTGCATACAAAAATATCCAGAACAATTTATGGTGGGACCCTATGGATGGCTTAAGCATTTTTGCACTAATCATACTGCTCATTTTGTTGGTGGTAGCAGTGGCCGTTTGGGTAATGCTGGGGATGATGCCAGGCAAAATCGCCCGCCAACGCAATCATCCTCAAGCAGAAGCCATTAATGTCTGTGGTTGGTGGGGGGTGATTACCATGGGTTTGTTACTACCCATCGCCTGGATCTGGGCCTATACCAATCCGGCTGGAAATAACATCCAGCAACAACCAGTGAATAAAGAAGAGGAGGGTGGGCAATGATTGTTTTCCTCACCCTTTGTTATGTTGCAGTCCTTTTTTTACTGGTCAAAATTAAAGTCATCAAGCTGACCTTGTGGTGGAAGATTTCCCCAGCGGTTTGGGTATTGATTTTGTTGATCGCTTTATTTATCCCTATGCAATGGGGTGCTCCGGCCGGAACGGTAAACCAGTATCAAGCTGTGGTGGAGATCATTCCTAATGTCAGTGGTGAGGTAATAGAAGTCCCTGCCAAGGCGCTCACCTTTATGGAGAAGGGTGAGGTGTTATTCAAGATCGACCCGCGGCCATTCCAGGATCAGGTGGATGAGATTGTAGCAAGCCTTGATTTGGCGAAACTCAATCTTGACCGGGCAAAAGATCTTTTTGCCCGAAAAGTTGGTCCTCAAGTTGATGTGGATCGTTTTGACTCAGAAGTAAAACAGCTCACGGCACGCCTGAGTCAGGCCAACTATAACTTGCATGAAACAGTGGTAAAAGCCCCAGGTGATGGTTATGTGGTAGGGCTAACCTTGCGCCCCGGCCAACGTGTCGCCAATTTACCCTTGCGCAGTTGGGTAGCCTATGTGAATCAGGATCAACAACGTCTGATGCTGGGGATAAACCAAAACATGTTGCGCCATGTCAGGTCAGGACAACATGCCGAAGTGGCGTTGAAATTGTTTCCTGGCAAAGTCTTTAGCGCAACTGTCGAAACGATTGCCTTTATGACACCGCAAGGACAACTACCACCCTCGGGCACCATACCAGCGGCACCCACAGGACAGGAGATACCACTTCCTTACGGTGTTGTATTGAAACTGGATGATGATTTAGGTGAATTAACAGAAATTCCGGGCGGCGCTATCGGCTCAGCGACTATCTACACTGAAAGTGCCAAGATCAGCCATATTATTCGCAAAGTAATGCTGCGCATGGAGTCGTGGGTGAATTTTATTAACCCATACTAGCTCAGATTTCGTGAGTGATCGTTCAGTGCCTCAAGGTCTCAGATGGCGACTCCCTGAATGCTTTCTTGTATTCAATGGCAAATTTTCCCAGGTGAATAAAGCCATAGCGAACAGCAATATCGGTGACAGTAGTTTCATTTGTATCGGCTCTTAACAGCTCGGTATAGGCGGCATCCAGGCGTCTTTGTTTCAGGAATTGCTTCGGCCCCACACCATAGCGTTTAACAAACCAGCGTGACAGGGTGCGAATAGAACACACCAGTTACATCAGCGAGCTCGGCTCGTGAGACGGCTTGGGTTAGGCGTGAAGTCAAGTAATCTTCAGCTAAGGTCAGGGTGAAATCGTTCTAACCCACTTCCGCAACAAGTTCAGCAGTTTAAGCAAAATACTGGACACACCAGCGGTAATGCGGTACAACGTATCTGCATTGTACATCAGGCAAGAAGGCC
>CALZIO010000065.1 GCA_945787785.1 uncultured Chromatiaceae bacterium | reverse complement strand
AATACGGTCATCAAAATCCCGCGCCACGTTTTCACTCTCAAGCGCCAGCTCTATGGCCCGTTCAGGCGAGATATCCCATGGGTGAACCAAATCGAGATCAATCACCTCCTTGGCCATTAACCCGGCATCAGCCAGTCCGGCATATTGGTCCTCAGCCGTGTACTTGGCGATACGACAGGCAGCTGCGACCGTGTCACGAACCGCTTCATCACCAAAGTCAGAGGTGCTGGCGGAACCCTTGCGCTGACCAAAATAGACTGTCACCCCCAGGCCTTTGTCATGATTGTGCTCGACAGTCTCTACCTCACCCATGCGGGCATTGACTGACAGTCCTGACTCAATGCTCACCGCCGCTTCGGATGAACTGGCGCCGTTTTGTTTGGCCTCAACAAGAATCTGTTCCACCAAGCCCTCAAGGTGTGCACGGCTATAGACCGAATTTTTTATCACTGGCGTATTGGCCATAAGACACTCCCATGCAATTTCATCTAATGTAGGGTGCGCCGCGCGCACCTTTGGTGTTCCATGGTTGCTCCTGGTGCGCATGGCGCACCCTGCACATTTTGCAACCAAACTCTAACTCTGTATTTTTTATCCCCACTGCGATACCTTAACGGCCATGCATGACGATGATGAACTAGAGCTCCCCAAAAGCAAATCCCAAATCAAACGCGAAATGAACGCGCTACAAGATCTGGGCGCAGAAATCGTTAAACTTCCACCCAAAGATCTGGCCAAGATCCCCTTGCCTGATGACCTGGCTGAGGCCATTCATCATGCTCGTGACATTCGTAGTCACGGCGCCTTACGCCGTCAAATGCAATTCATCGGCCGACTGATGCGCAACGTTAACCCAGAATCCATTCAACAGGCACTGGATGCAATCCGCTTAAGCGGTCATCAATCCACTGCACATTTTCATGCCATCGAGCAGTGGCGCGACCGGCTCATCAACGAAGGTCAACCTGCCCTGGACGAATTTATTGGCCAATATCCGCAAACGGATCGGCAACAACTTCGCCAACTGATGCTCAATGCCAATAAAGAGGCCAAACAGGGTAAACCACCCAAATCAGCCCGCAACCTGTTTCGCATGCTGCGCGAGATTCTCGATGAAGCCGATTAGCTATTCGGCTGACGTACCACCGACAGTTAAGCCGTCAATACGCATGGTTGGCTGACCCACACCCACCGGCACACTCTGGCCCTCCTTACCGCAGGTGCCAACCCCTTGATCCAGTTTTAAATCGTTACCTACCATACTGACCCGCGTCATCGCATCCGGGCCGTTACCAATTAAAGTCGCCCCTTTGACCGGATAGGTGACCTTGCCGTTTTCAATCATATAGGCCTCGCTGGCGGAAAAGACGAACTTGCCCGAGGTAATATCCACTTGGCCACCACCGAAATTGACTGCATATATCCCCTTATCCACCGACGCGATAATCTCTTCTGGTTCATGTTCACCTGGCAACATGTAGGTATTGGTCATACGCGGCATGGGCAGGTGAGCATAAGACTCACGCCGGCCATTGCCGGTCGATGCCTCGCCCATGAGGCGGGCGTTCATCTTGTCCTGGATATAGCCTTTGAGAATGCCGTTTTCAATCAGCGTGGTGCATTGGGTCGGCACCCCCTCATCATCCATATTCAAGGAACCACGCCTATTAACTAGTGTTCCGTCATCCACCACCGTGCACAACTCTGAGGCCACCTTCTGACCGATGCGGCCACTAAAGGCCGATGTGCCCTTGCGATTAAAATCACCCTCAAGACCATGTCCAACAGCTTCGTGCAACAACACCCCTGGCCACCCCGGACCCAGCACCACCTGCATAGTGCCGGCCGGCGCATCCTGTGCCTCCAGATTTACCAGGGCCTGGCGCACTGCCTCGCGGGCATACTCCAATCCTCTATCCTTCTGAGTGAAATAGCCATAATCTAAGCGCGCACCACCACCGGAGGAACCTTGTTCACGGTGGCCATTATCCTCAACCACTACCGAGACGCTCATTCTCACCAGCGGCCTGACATCCGCCGCCAGGGTGCCGTCGTTGGCGGCGACTAGAACGACTTTATGTGTGCCAACCAGATTCACCATCACCTGTTTCACACGCGGATCCAGTTGTCGCGCTTCGGCATCGACAGCCTCCATTAAAGCGACCTTTTCCTGCTCGGTCAGACTATCGAAGGGCTGCTCACTACTATAAAGGTTATGCGTCATTGGCTGACCAGACCAGGCCTTGACCATGCCCTGCTGGCCACTCTTGGCGATTGCCCGTGCACTCAGGGCGGCCTCAGTCAAGGCTGGCAAAAAGATTTCATCAGAATAGGCAAATCCAGTCTTCTCACCACTGACTGCACGCACACCGACGCCACGCTCGATGCTATAACCGCCGTCTTTGACAATGCCATCTTCCAGTGACCATGACTCAAACCGGCTGGTCTCAAAATAGAGATCTGCCTGATCAATACTATGGCCCATGATCTTGCCCAACACACCTTCCAGCTGAGCCTCTTCCATACCACTGGGGTGCAGAATCACTTCGCGGGCGATATCAAACATGTCACTCATAAGATTGGTCCGTCCTTGGTAGGCATTTAGATTCGGCGATGACTAATTGCAGGCAGGCTGCGACGAATCGAGGCCAGCTGTTCGCGGTCAATATCGCCAATTACGACACCAGAACCACGCGGCAGACGATCGATGACTACACCCCATGGATTGACCACCATGCTGTCGCCATGGGTTTCACGACCGCTTAGATGATAACCACCCTGGGCGGCGGCAACCACATGACAAAGATTTTCGATGGCGCGGGCACGCACCAACACTTCCCAATGAGCCTTGCCGGTGATTGCAGTAAAGGCAGCAGGCAACACCAATAGCTCCATCCCTTCATCCAGCATGGAACGAAACATTTCAGGGAAACGCAGGTCGTAACAAACCGCGATACCCATACGGCCAAACGGGCTATCGATCACGACCACTTCTTCACCATGCTCTATGGTCTCTGACTCGGTATATTTTTCTGTGCCACTATCAAGCGACACATCAAACAAATGCATCTTGTTATAACGCGCCACACGTTGACCTTTTTCGTTATAAACCAGACATGTGGCCAACACCTTGCTATCACTTGGTGCCACCATCGGGATAGTGCCACCGACAATCCAGATGCCATATTTTTTTGCTTGCTGTGAGAGAAACTCCTGAATCGGCCCTGCACCATCTTGTTCACGGATATTGACCTTGTCCTGCTCATTTAATCCCATGATGGCAAAGTTCTCCGGCAGGACTACCATACCGGCCCCCGCCTCGACGGCCTTACTGATTAAACGTCCCGCCTCAAGCAAATTGGCATTCACATTCGGCCCTGAGGCCATTTGAATTGCAGCAACACGATTTTGATTCATTCTGACTCCGCTCTAACTTTTACATCTACCGCTTCTTCGATCTGTTGTCCCACCGGCAGTTTTGCATTCTCATCCACCGGGTTTTCAGTGGCTGCCTGCTTACCCGCTTCTGTTGCGTTACTTTCAGCAGAAATGTTATCCGTCTGTTTCAGCGCTTCATCACCCTCAACATCTGGTGAAATCACCACTAATTCAACCGCCTCAAGTTGATCATAACCCGTTTGCAGTTCGATTCGATCCGACACCAATCCAAGCGAAACCAACCATGCCTGTAATTCCAGCCCCCATAACTCACCAAACTCGGTGGCCGGATAACGCAAGGCAAGATAGGCCTCGGGTTCTGCGATTAATTTTTTAACCGCAGCCTTAACACCCTCATGGTCAGCGATGGCATCACCGTGGCGTGGCTCAAACCAAAACTCGGCCCCCAACAATGCTAACGACTCTTCCGCCGCATTTGCCACAGGCATTAAACTAAACAGCAATAAAATAAGAAAGCGCTTCATCATCGGGAGAATATCATTAATTACATCGACCAGGATAACCAACTGCTATCAGACAGGCTATAAGTCATCAAACAAATCACCAGGCTCCACTGCTTTCTTACCTTCATCCGAACGCACTAATTCAACCGGCTCCACTGTTGGCTCATCCCAGCTACCAGTGACTTGATAATAGATTCCGCTGGCCTTCTCCAGCCCTGGCTGCGCCAGCTTTTCGATTAAAGCCACCACCAGCGCCGGCGCTATCGCACCCGTGAGAATACCGGCCAATATGGGTAGCCCAGAGGTCACATGCGGCACGACTTTCACACGCTGATCATAGTCTTGTTGCCATAAACCAACACGGCCTTGGATCTCAATTTTAGCGGCCGGGCCATCCAGAGCAAAATTTTCTGTGGTGGCGTTGCCATCTTTAATATCGAAATGGCCACGTAAATAATCAAACCCCAGGCCTTTACCGAAAAAATCACTGAAATCCAAGGACAATCGACGTGGCAGTGCGGAGACACTGAGCAAACCAAACAGGCGCCCTGCGCCAGGATCGACATCGAGTAAACTGCCATCATTGAAATCAAAATTAACTGTCCCGCCCAGACTGGCCAAATCATAATCGAGCAATGGGCCGTTCCAACTCAGGTTTAACTGGCTCACCCCTTCACCCCTTCTGACCGTTTCAACAAAACCCAAACTACCCAACAGTGAACCAAGGTCATATATTCTTAAATCTGCGCTGACGCTTGAACTGTGCTGCGCGGTTTTCGTCCAGCTGCCTTCGATATTGCCGCTGACAATATCCGAGCTCACTGTAAATTTTTCAACATTAAGACCGTTGGCCCGCTTACGTGTTACCAGCTCAATTTGCCCCAAGCCAACCCTGCCAAATTGAGCCTGTTTGCTCTTGATATTCAGTGGTGGCAAGTCATTGGGATCAAAAGGCTCTGGTGCGGCGCCGGCATCCTGCTCATTCATGGCCAGATAAAGGAATTCCAGATCCATCTCCAGAACCTGATCCCAATTATCTGGCAACCACAACTTACCACTCAACTCATTACTCTCGACCTGCGCCACCCAATAAGATTCACCGTATTCACCTTGGACATTCACGTCGTGAAAACTCTGACCTAACAGCTCTACTGTATTGACTTGCAAATCGAGCTGATTCAACACAGCCTTCTGGTCCGCTGTGATTTCTTCTCTATTACCCTCCAACAAAGGCCGCCAGACATCGTAGTTAAAGTGATCCAGGCTGCCGACAATGCGTAAACCCTGCTTTTTCGGTAACTCAGCTGCCGCGCCAAAATGTAATTCCCCATATCTCAATCCAGCCTCAGCGGCCAATTCAAATGCCCCCGCCAAAGTCTCGTCTTGGTAGTCAAAAAACCAATGACTGGCTTGCTCATCAAAGCGCGCAAACAACTCAAAGTTACGTGGTTCACTTGCGCCTTTTGCCAAGGGCGGCGGCAGTATCACCTCTGTGCCACGCAGGTCGGAATTTATCTTCAAGGTTGGCTGAACAATGCCGCCTTTTTTATTGCGTGGTATTTCTAGTCTGGCCCGCCACTCACTGCTCCCTTCAAGATAGGGAAACACAAACAGGTCATGCCGTTTATGTAGCTCTGGATAATGCGTTACCCCGCTTGCCTCAAAGACAAGATTAATTTTTTCCTGTGGCAATTCTTCAGAGAAAATTTTGAGACTGGCTGGCTGGCCCAACACAACTGCGCTCACCGCCTCTGCCGACAAGCCCTCACCAGTAAACCCAACTTGGCCGGACAATCCGGTCAAATCCACGCCTAAACGTGTAAAGTCGATGCTGCTGTTTTCAAGACTGACCCGACCACTGGTTTCGACTTTGGTATTCACCTCCAATGGAATGGTGAGACTTAGATCCAAGCGGCTATTACCACTTGCATTTGCGCCTTCGGTAAAACTACCAAAGTGCTGATGCAACGGGCTTTGGTTAAGAAATTTGACAACATCGTTGGTAGAACCCTCGGCGCGACCGGTCAAACTTAATACAGCCGGTTGGGCACGCATATCAGGGATTTCAACTGTGACATGTTTTATGTCGCTAGATAGCACTTTGCCATCCACAGCATTAATAGCCATACCCCCACCAATGAATGCAACCTCAGTCTCAATTTGCTCTATGCGCGGCCAGTCTTCTTGGTAATCAAGTATGCCGTTGGAGACATTAAAACGAATCTCAAAGCGGCCTGAACCATCATTAAAAGGGAACCGCTTAAGCGGACCTTGAAACACCATCGCGCCAGAGGTCACGTCACCCGCAATGATGCCACGATCAAGCCATTCAACTGATTTTGGCGGCATAATCTTGGCAGGCAAATAGCGAGAGGTATTCTCGCCATTGCCACGTTTAATATCCAGCAGCAGTTTTGCCACCGGTGAACTTTTATCTTTGGCTAAAAATATCTGCCCATCCAAGCGTGCCGCAGCGTCCTGATTGGCCAGATCAATCTGACGCAGCTCCAGCAAAACACCGTCATCATCTTGCCGCCAGGCCAGCCGACCCTGCAGTTCATCAACCACAAAAAAGTCTCGAAACAGATTGCGAAAATCGAAGTAGGCACCATGAGTATCGATGTTTGCCACACCGCTCGCCTGGCTCATATTGACTGACAAATCCAGACCGTCAAATCCTGGCAATTTCTCCCATGGCAACAAGGCAAAATTTTTCAGATCAGCACGAACGAAATAATCCTGAACCTTTTCCTCTGCCAATTGCAGGCTGATATAAGCATCATGGATTTCACCTCGTGGCTTGGTCGTTAGAAGTATTCGCCGTTGCTCCTCAGTTAAATGAGAACTCAACGACATCAGGATGGTAATATCATCCACCCGGGCAAAACTGGTAATGACCTCAAGCTGATTGCCAGATTCTGCCCTTGATTGCTCAACATGCACGCGCGCCGGTTGCCAGGCAACCTCGTCCATCACCAGGCGCAACCGATCAACGTCCAGACTCCAACCATCCCCCCTTGTTTGCCAGACAAATTCGCCAAACAAGGAAGAGACAATCTGCGCGCTCTGTTTTGCATTGGCAACTTCCTTGTCCGGCGATAGATAGGCATCACGCAGATAAAGATAGCCTTTGAGATAATCCAGATGGTTATCCTGCCACCCTCCCCACAGCTCAACCTCCGCTGTGCCGTTGTCAACACGCATCCCTAGATTGGGCTGATCGACCAGCCATTGCACCAACTCCAGCCCCGTGCCCTTGGTATAAAAATCGATCGGCCAACGCTCAAATTGATCAACGGGGCCATGCGCCTTTGCCATCACCTTGACTTGACCGCCCAGCGTATAAGGCAATGACACCTGACCGCTCAGAAAATGTTCTTCATCACTATTACGCAAATTGACATTTACATCGCGCACAGTCAGCTTAAAATCTTCACGCGTATAATCGCGCCAGTGTAAGATACTATTTTCAATCGCGAGGTTTTTTTGTCTAAACAGCCAGCCGAGCACCGCACGACCACCGTCACCACTCATTTCACTGCTGTCTCCCTGAGACAGCTCTATCTTGCCCAGAGTAATGCGGCCATCCGTTTGCCGCTCCAAGGTCAGATCAATGCCACTCAATGTCAGATGATGCAGGGCAATCTGGCCACGATAAATTGTTAGCGGTAAAGACATATCGATATGTGCCTGTTGAAAGCTAAACAACACTTCAGCGCCAGACTCATCCAACAATTGCACATCATGTAGAAACAGGCGCGGACCATAGCCATGCCAACCTACCTCAAACTTAGCCACGGAAACTGGCTGGCCGATTGTCTGGCTGATCTGCTCCTCAAGATCGCTCTTATAATGCTCCAGCTGCGGCAACAACAGCCGTGCTGCGGTCAATGAAATTGCGAGAAAAATTAGAAAGGCAAACGTCCACCACCAGGTATGCCTGGAAATAAAACGGACAATTCGATAAGTGACTTTCACAATGAATTAATAATAACGGACCACACCGACTGAATTGTCGCGATCATTACATCATCACGACATCAAACTGCTCTTGAGTATAAAGTGTCTCCACCTGCAGTTTGATTGGCTTGCCGATAAACTCTTCCAGCTCGGCAATACTGGTGGACTCTTCATCCAGCAGCATATCTACAACCTCTTGCGAAGCCAACACCAGATACTGTTGCGCATCAAACTGACGCGCTTCACGCAGGATTTCACGAAAGATCTCAAAACAAACCGTCTCAGGTGTTTTCAAAGTGCCGCGCCCGGTACACACAGGGCATGCCTCACACACCACCCGCTCCAAGCTCTCTCGCGTACGCTTGCGTGTCATTTCGACCAAGCCAAGCGTAGAGACTTCAGTAATATGGCTCTTGGTACGATCACGTTCCAGGCTCTTCTCTAAAGAACGCAATACCTGGCGCTTATGTTCTTCTTCGATCATATCGATGAAATCGATAATGATAATGCCGCCGAGATTGCGCAGACGCAGTTGGCGTGCAATGGTCTGGGTCGCTTCCAGATTGGTCTTGAAAATCGTCTCTTCCAGATTGCGATGCCCCACAAAGGCACCGGTATTCACATCTATCGTGGTCATCGCCTCGGTCTGATCAATAATCAGATAGCCGCCGGACTTGAGATGCACCTTTCTATCCAGCGCCTTTTGAATTTCATCCTCGACGCCATATAGATCAAAGATGGGACGCTCACCTGGATAGTGCCCCACTCGGTCAGCCAGCTCAGGCATAAATTGCTCTGCGAACTGACTTACGCGGCGTGTGGCCCGGCGCGAATCTATGCGTAATCTCTCAACATCACCATCCACCACATCGCGCAGCACACGTAGCACTAATGGCAGGTCTTCATGCACGATCTCACCCGCCTTGGCCGATGTCATGCGCTCTTGAATCGAGTCCCACAATTTATTGAGAAAATCGGTATCCGCCTTGAGCGACTCAATCGCCGCTCCTTCAGCTGCCGTGCGCGAGATGTAACCGCCCGCGGCACCCAACATCAATACTGAGATCACATCCTTAAGACGGCGGCGTTCCAGCTCATCCTCTATCTTGAGGGAAACTCCGGCGTGAAAAACATTCGGTGTAAACACCAGAAAGCGGGATGGTATGGTTGTGTGGGTGGTAAGGCGCGCGCCCTTGGTGCCAAGCGGGTCTTTGATGACCTGCACAAGCAGCTCCTGACCCTCGTGTAGCAATTGCTTGATGTTGTCTGTGCGGCTTTCATCTTCACGCCCCTGATCAATATCAGAAGCATGCAAAAAGGCAGCGCGCTCCAGGCCAATATTCACAAAAGCCGCCTGCATCCCTGGCAGGACCCGCGACACCTTACCTTTATAGATATTGCCAACCAGACCGCGGCGGCGTTCGCGCTCGATGATCACTTCTTGTAAAACACCATTCTCAACCACGGCTACGCGGGTCTCGTGGGGTGTTACGTTCATCAAGATCTCTATCGACATCGACTAATTATCCGTTCGAGCGCCAGCGCCCCAGTTGTCACACACATTCATTCCAAATTCGCGCAATAGCTCTGATGTTTCATAGAGTGGCAAACCCATGACACCGGAAAAACTACCTTCCAGATGCTCGATAAAGGCTGCTGCATACCCCTGTATAGCGTAGGCACCTGCCTTGTCAGCCGGTTCACCTGTTTGCCAATATGCCAGGCGTTCTGCATCAGTCATCGGGCGGAATGTCACTTTGTTAACACTCAAGCGGCTGGCACGACGCCCCTCATTACCCGGCTCGACCAATGCCACAGCTGTTAGAACCTGATGTGTCCTGCCCGACAGGCGGGCCAGCATCGCCAAGCCCGCGGCCTGATCCTTCGGTTTACCCAATATCTCACCTTCGACCACCACAGTGGTATCTGACGCCAACACCGGCAAGCCCGGCTTATCACTCAACACCGCTGCCGCCTTTTCCAGCGCAACTCTTAATACATAGACCTCAGCCGCCTCACCCGGTTTCGGTGTCTCATCTATTTCTGCCGTTCTCACCACATAGGATATACCGATCTGATCCAATAATTCGGCTCTTCGAGGCGAAGCAGAGCCTAAACAAATCATGGGCTTGCTCATTATTCTGTTCTTCTATTGTTAACTTGGAAGATACTAGGCCGGGGATGAAAGGGCAAACAGTAGCCCTTAATGTTTACAACAGATTACACAATTATTCTTACAGGCTGGCAATATTAAGGCGAGCGTTTCAGTCAGGATAAACCTTCTTGAATGGCCATAATAGTTACGAAATGGATTTAAATTATCAACAGGATCACTTGACCCAAATCGTCTTCTGATTCACAAATTCCAACATGCCGTGGCGGGATAACTCACGGCCGTAACCGGAATTCTTGACCCCACCAAATGGCAAACGTGGATCGCTTTTGACCATGCCATTCACAAACACCGCGCCGGACTGCACCTGGCGGGCAACACTTTCACCGCGTTCGCTATTTTGTGTCCAGACACTACCACCCAGCCCATAATCAGAGCCATTAGCAATCTCAACTGCTTCAGCTCCGTCTTTGGCGCGAATAATGATTGCCACTGGACCGAAAAATTCTTCATCCCATGCCGACATGCCAGGTTTGACGCCATCGAGAATCGATGCCTGATAATAGGCACCTGGGCCAGCGACAGGTTCACAGCCCGTCACAGCAAGTGCGCCTTTGTTGAGACTGGCCTGAACTTGCTGATGCAATTCATCGCGCAGGTCTGCGCGGGCCATAGGGGCCAAGCGGGTATCGGAATTCATTGGATCACCAGGAATGAGGGTTTCAACCGCTGCTTTAAATTTAGCCACAAAATCATCCGCAACGCTCTCAACCACGATAAACCGCTTGGCCGCGATACAACTCTGACCGGCATTCAGGAAGCGTGATGCCACACCCTGTTGCGCAGCCCAGTCGAGGTCGGCATCTTCAAGCACAATAAACGGATCGGACCCACCTAACTCGAGCACTGTCTTTTTCAAATTGGCGCCAGCGGTAGCGGCTACCTGACGGCCCGCCGGCTCCGAGCCGGTCAGGGTGACGGCGTGGATACGAGAATCTTCGATCACGCCCGCCACTTGGCCGGCCGAAATCATCAGCGTACGAAACACTCCTTCGGGTATGCCTGCGCTGCGCACCATGTCTTCAATCGCCAGGGCACATTGCGGCACATTTGAGGCGTGTTTGAGCACCCCGGTATTGCCCGCCACCAGGGCCGGAGCAAGAAAACGAAACACCTGCCAGATGGGAAAATTCCACGGCATGACCGCCAGCACCGTGCCGATCGGCAGGTGGGCGACAAAACTCCTACCCGCGTCAGACTCAATCATTTCATCCGCGAGAAAGGCAGGGCCGTTGTCGGCGTAGTAATCACACACCAGCACGCACTTTTCCACCTCGGCACGGGCCTCGCCAATCAACTTGCCCATTTCCAGACTGATTACCTCAGCAAGTTGATCACGCTGGCTGAGTACCACCTGGCCGAGCCGGCGCACATGGTCGCAGCGCTGTTGCAGCGGAGTTGAGGCCCACACAGGAGTGGCAACAGCAACCTGCACCAGCGCCTGTTTCAGTTGCTCATCATCCCAGGTGGGATATTCTTTGATTAGCTTACCCGTAGCCGGATTGCGTGATTCAAAAGCCATACTCCACTCCCTGTTAAGCTAGGGCCTGTTAACACTACTTACAAAATCGCGACGGAGGCCATTTTTTTGCAGGGCAAGGCGCATCGAGTGCCGTGTACTTGCTGTACATAAGCGAGATGCAACGCCGCCCTGCGGGAAAATGGCCCCGTCCCTCCGGGTTGCACCCCAAAAAGGGCTATGCGGCGTTACTCGTCGTTCATTTGGAACAACCAAACTTCACTCCTCTTGCCTTGCCTAGCCCTTTTTGGGGCAGCAACGCGACTTTGTAAGTAGTGTTAACAGGCCCTAGTAGGAATGAGTATAACTTACCTGTAAACTTGACCAAACCCGGCTAATAACGGGAAAATCTGCGCCACTTTATAAACATCAAATAGGGATTTCGCATGTCATCTAACACTATCTGCATCCTGGGCGGGACCGGTTTTGTTGGCCATCAGCTGGCGTCACAATTGACCCGGGCTGGTTACTTTGTAGTCGTGCCATCGAGAAACATGGAACGCCACCGATCGCTACAGGTGCTGCCGAAGGTCGAGGTGGTTAATGCAGATATACACGATGAAGATACGCTTAAGGCCTTGTTTGCCGGCTGCCACGCCGTTATTAACCTGGTTGCGATTCTTAATGAAAACAAACGCGGCGAGTTCAAAAAAGTACACATTGAGCTGGTGGAAAAGATGATCAGCGCCTGCAGAAGTAGTGGTGTGACCCGCCTGCTGCACATGAGCGCCATCAATGCCGACGCCGAAAATGGTAGCAGTGCCTACCTGCGTAGCAAAGGCGAAGGCGAAAAACTGGCCCTTGCCGCCACAGACCTGAATGTCACAGCTTTTCGGCCTTCGGTTATTTTTGGTGAGGATGATCACTTTTTTAACAAATTTGCCGGAATGTTGCGCAAGCTGCCGTTCTTGCCACTGACCTGCCCCGACAGCCGTATGGCCCCCATCTTTGTGAGTGATGTTGCGGAAGTCATGGTTAAGTCGCTCTGCGACAAGAGTACCTATGGCAAAACCTATGATCTGTGCGGCCCAGAGGCCTATACCCTGAAAGAGCTGGTCGACTACACCAACCGCCTGACAGACCTGCAACGCACCATCATCCCTCTTGGCGACGGCCTGTCTGCATTGACGGGCAGAATAATGGGGATGATGCCATTCAAGCCCTTCACTTATGACAACTACCTGAGCCTGAAAACCCCTGCGGTGAGTAGCAGCCCCTTCCCAAGCCAGTTTGGCGTGACCCCCAAGACCATCGAAAACGTGGTATCCAAATATGTCGGCCGGGGCGACATGCGTGGCCGTTATGACGATATCCGCCAACGGGCAGCGCGCGATAAAGATCAGCCGGCATAGGGTGTAGGGTCAGCGGCCCACTCACACTCATGCAAATCTACCAGGTCGGCGGCGCTGTCAGAGACAAACTGCTGGGCCTGCCGGTCCAGGACCATGACTGGGTGGTGGTTGGTGTCACCCCGAATGAGATGTTAAAGCTGGGTTATCGCCAGGTCGGCAAGGATTTCCCCGTCTTTCTACACCCTGAAACACATGAGGAGTACGCCCTTGCCAGAACCGAGCGCAAGACTGCGCCTGGTTACACCGGCTTCGATTT
>CALZIO010000064.1 GCA_945787785.1 uncultured Chromatiaceae bacterium | reverse complement strand
GCTTATCAGTCTTTGCGTCAACAGCGAAGCGAAATACGCGAACAGGGAGGGCAGCTTACTGGTGCAGCTTTAGTAGTCACGCTGGTTAACTATTCAGAGCGCGGTGAAGAGTATGTCAAATCATTGCAGGCAATCATGAGGGTAAACAAGTTGGCTCCCGCAGATGAGGCTTTTCTCAAGGATATGGAGCCATATCTACATGATACCTGTTGGGGACGGCGCGAAACAGGATAAAATTTGAGTTAACTGGATTGGGTGCGAGTTTTTGGGCTATTATCCAGGCGTAATAATAAAACTTCGTGTCTATGAGTAATACAAGGAGGATGCACATGTTTAAACAAAAATCACCATTGGCTTTTCTATTTCTCGTCTTGCTGTTCCCTTTAACGGCCTTGGCGGATGACTATGCAGACACAATCAAAGTTTTCAAAGAATCTGATATTGTGAAAGGGTTTTTTAACAATACTTATGGTTATGCAATGTTCCCTACTATTGGAAAAGGTGGTATGGGCATTGGTGGTGCTCATGGTAAAGGCCAGGTGTATAAAGGTGGAGCACTGGCCGGGAAAACTTCAATGTCTCAGATAACAATCGGATTTCAACTGGGTGGCCAAGCCTTTAGCCAAATAATCTTTTTCGAAGACCAACGGGCCTATGATGAATTTACCAGTGGCAACTTTGAGTTTGGTGCACAAGCCACCGCAGTAGCGATTACAGCGGGAGCTCAGGCACAGGCAGGTACAGGAGGATCGTCAGCCAGTGCCAATACAGGGCCTAAAGATGCAGGAGCACAACAGGCTAGTTATAATAAAGGTATGGCTATATTTACCCATGCCAAAGGTGGTTTAATGTATGAGGCCTCTGTAGGCGGGCAGAAATTCACTTTCGACCCCGTAAAGTAAAGGTCTTGGTGCCGCATTCATATGTGGTAATTGAATAGTAAATGCCATTAAAAAAGAGCCTGATATGCTTACCAATAGATTCGCGAAATTACCAATCCTGTTTTTTGTATTGTCTTTGCTGATGCCCGCTTCGGTGTTAGCCGGTGGTAAAACTGGGCTCTATTTAGGTGCAGGGGTAGGCCCATCTATTTTCAGCGCGACAGGTTCCAATCCCAATGGTGGTAACTTTGATTTTTCTGAGACGGATACAGGGGCCAAGATATTTCTCGGATATAATTTCGGTATGGTCCCATTGCTGGATTTTGCTATTGAAGGCTCTTATGTGGACTTTGGTAATCCAAGCAATATTTTAAGTGATGGCACGAACGTCCAGTACGGATTAACCGGTTGGAATGGCTTTGGTTTAATCGGCGGAAACATAGGGCCAATTGGTTTATTTGGCAAGGCTGGTATGATCTCTTGGGATTCCGATGTCAACATTGGTTCAGCCAACAATAGCTATTCTGGTAGTGACCCCGCCTATGGTCTTGGCGTGAAGGTCCAGGTCATGGCCCTTGCTCTGCGTTTCGAGTATGAATATTTTGATATCGAACGATTCGATAGCGTCTCCCTGGCCTCTTTCAGTATTGCCTATACTTTCTAAGTAGCGGCTAAGCGAACTGAATGCTAAGAGAAGTATTTGGGCAAACTGACAGGCAGCGTCCACAGCCGGTACAAGCTTCCTCGTCTAGATGCATGCGTCTGCCTTGATCCAGCGTGAGTGCGCCATGATCGCAGTGGCCACGGCAGCTGATGCAGATCACCCCAGACCACGCCAGGCAACGTTGAGTATCTAGTTTAACCTGGCCGAGCTTGGCTGGTTTATCCGTAGTGTCCAACTCCATTGGGCATGACGTGGCGCAAGCCTGACAAAAGGTGCAGCCTGTCTCTTCAAAGCTGAGGAATGGTACACCCTCCAGGGTGTGCTCTTCTGGATGACGTTTGATGATCTTAGGTTCGCAGGCATCTACACAGGGCGCGCTGCAGCCCTGGCAGCGTTCGATTTCAAGCAAGCCCTTATGCCACGGAGGTGGTGGACCGAGAGCCTGGTGTTGTTGTTCATAGGTCTTTCTGCCTTCACGCGTGAGGAAGGCGCCGCGCAAAAAAGCGCGGCGATCACTATTTACTTCCTGTGTTTTGCTCGTCATGAATGACCAGGATTAGAACGTGTTGTTCACCAGCGGTTTCACGTCGGCCTGCGGCACATGACATTGAGTACAAACATAACGGGCTCCAACCACTTTTTTACCGACCTTGTCTGGCGTATTACGCTGATCGGTATAGTGGCTGGGTGGGATCGGCGTAGGCGTGCCCTGTAGCTGCTTACCAACCTCTTCCGCGTTGCCATGGCAGCTCATGCAGTAATTGATTGTGGCCCGCACTGGTGTCATCAATTCAATGTTGTGAGGTATCTGCGGCGGTGCGCCGGGATAAGCGCGATCATAGATAGGATCAGTGCCGGGCATGACACCTTTGTATTCGAATGCACTCGGAGTGGGTGTCTCAAACACGCTTTCTTTGCTCAGCCCCACCTCGCTGTCGCTAATGCCTTCTTCAGCCTGGGCCATAGTCATCAGGCCGGAAAAGCAGGCGGCTAGAGTGATTGTAATGATTTTGGTTTTCATGTTGTTCTCCACTTAATCTACTCAGGCCTTGTACACTTTAATTGCGCACTTTTTGAAATCGGTCTGTTTCGAGATCGGACAAGTGGCATCAAGGGTCAGTTTGTTTATGAATACACCTTCATCGAACCAGGGCACAAAGACAGTGCCGGGTGGCATGCGATTGCGGCCGCCATGTGTCTCTACCACGGCTTTTATCTTGCCACGGCGCGATTCCAGCCAGGCGACGTCATTGCGTTTCAAACCGCGGGCATCGGCATCACGTGGATGCATGTAGAGAAGGGCTGCGGGCACGGCGCGGTGTAGCTCCGGTACGCGGCGGGTCATGGTGCCGCTATGCCAGTGTTCCAGTACTCGGCCGGTGCAGAGCCACATATCGTAGTTCTCATCTGGTTGTTCCACTGCCGCAGCATAAGGGCGGAAGAAAATTTTGGCCTTGCCAGAAAGATCAACCTTGTCCTTACCTGTGACGCCGTTGAGGTCGCCAGTGGGTAGTGCCTTGAATGCCTTGCCGTAGAATTCAATACCGCTCCCTTTAGTAACATAGGGGTCGTACTTTTCGTTAAAACGCCAGGTGGTCTCCTTGCCATCAACGACTGGCCAGCGCAGGCCGCGCACATCATCGTGCATGTAGAGATCGAAGGGGCCCAGGTCATGAGCATGGCCACGGCCGAAGCGGGCATACTCCTCAAACAGCGCCTTCTCGGCAAACCAGCCGTCACCTAGAATGGCAACGGTGTGGTTGTCATGGTCCTTGGCGATTGGATCAGGCCACTTAAACTTTTTATTTTCTGCATTGGCAAACAGCACATCGTAAAGAGTGTCATCGGCCGAATAGCCCATTTGCTTGGCAGCGTCGAGCACGTCTGGCAAGGTGTTATCAGCAAAATCCTTGTCCTTGAGACCGGGGATGCTCTTTTCATCCCACACCTCTTTTAGCTTGAAGCGTTTCGAGAATTCCAGCACCTGCCAAACATCACTGCGCGCTTCGCCCGGTGGGGGCACCTGTTCACGCCACATCTGGGTGCGGCGTTCAGCATTGCCATAAGCACCCCATTTTTCGAAGATCATCGCCGCGGGTAACACCAGGTCCGCCACCTTGGTGGAGACGCCGGGATAGGCATCAGCTACCACAATGAAGTTGTCCATCTCACGTGCTGCTGTGATCCAGTGATTGGCATTGGCTGTGCCCTGGAACGGATTACACACCTGTACCCACAGCCACTTAACCGATCCATCTTCCAGATCACGCATGATCTTGGTGATATGGCTGCCTACTTTGGGATTCAGAGTGTTGGCAGGCAGTTTCCAGATGTCTTCAGACATGGCGCGATGTTTGGGATTCATGACCACCATGTCAGCAGGCAGACGATGGGCAAAGGTACCCACTTCACGCGCGGTGCCACAAGCTGAGGGTTGGCCGGTCAGGGAGAACGCACCATTGCCCGGCATGGCCTGCTTGCCTAACAATAGATGGTTCATGTAGGCCTGCTCGTTTACCCAGGTGCCACGTTGGTGCTGATTGAAGCCCATGGTCCAGAACGACACCACCTTGCGTTTGGGCTCTATATAAAGATCGGCGAGTTGCTTGAGTTTGGCCTTGAATTGTTCCAATGATTCGTCGGTGTCGCCCTTGGCCAGCTCAGCGACGTAATCCAGGGTATAAGGTTCCACGGCCTGTTTGAAATTTTCGAACTCAATCAACCAATGTTTGCCGGCTGAGCCACTATTTGTTTGATCCACCTGTTCGCCAGCCTTGCGCCGCTGGGCGATTGCTTCATCGGCATCGAGTTTGATTTTGTTTTGTTTGGCCTGGGTATCCTTCTCCGCGGCGAAGGCAAACTTGTCATTGTCTCGCATGCCGTAGCCGATATCATAAGGGCCGGTGGCGAAGACGCAATGTTTTTTGACGAAGTCCCAATTGACCGCATCGCGTTTGATAATCTCGCGGGCGATATAGTTCTGGATGGCCAGATCGGTTTGTGGTTTGAAGATGATCTCCAGATCCGCCAGGTCGGACGACATGTTGCTGTAGGTGCTGAGATTAACAACACGCACATTATCATTCGACAGACGACGGTCAGCGATGCGGCTCCAGAGGATGGGGTGCATCTCGGCCATGTTGGCGCCCCACAACACCATGGTGTCGGTGTGCTCGATATCATCATAGTTGCCGGCAGGTTCATCGATGCCGAATGTCTGGATAAATCCTGCGACGGCCGAAGCCATGCAATGGCGCGCATTAGGATCAATATTGTTGCTGCGAAATCCAGCTTTCATCAGTTTGGCCGAGGCATAACCTTCCTGGACGGTGTACTGACCGGAACCCATGATTGCAACACCTGTAGGACCGAGTTCGGTGTATGCCTTTTTGAATTGCTTCTCCATTTCGTCAAAGGCGCGTTCCCAGGAAACGGCCATAAAGTCGCCTTTTTTATCAAACTTGCCGTTCTTCATGCGTAACAGCGGTTGGGTCAGGCGGTCTTCACCGTAAAGAATTTTGCCGTTGAAATAGCCTTTGATGCAGTTGAGACCGCGATTAACGGGGGAATCGGGATCGGCCTTGGTGGCGACGATGCGGTCGTTCTTGGTGGCAATCTGGATGCCACAACCCACGCCGCAGAAGCGGCACACGCCTTTGTCCCAACGCCAGTCCTTATCAATCTTGCCTGCTGCTGCCTTGGCGGCCGGGCTTAACGAGATACCAACACTGGCGGCGGTGGCGGCAGCAATGCTGGTTTTTAGAAAGTCTCGGCGGGTGATGCTCATGTTGACTCCTTTCTGTAAAGAATAATCATTCTGAATTAATGTGTCTCGCTTGATCCCAATGCCGTTAGCGGGTGTTTGGTTTACCCTTACGATTTGTTCTTGAACACGGGGATCTCTTTCAATCCTTGGTATTTATCGAGGTCGGCAGGCATTTGTGCCTCCAGTGCCTTATCCTCTTCAAAATAGTGATAGACCATCTCAGCCATTAAAACACCGGGTAAGGCTTTTATGCGTTTGAGCCCCTCAACTTCATCTTCGGTTTTTTCTGCTTCCTGGGTGGCTACGATTTTGCCTGAAGCGATATCAGAGTGATGGACGTCGACGCCCGGCAGTGCATTGAGTTGTGCCATACATGCCTCTACCTGGTCAGGGGCAGTGATGACAAGAATGCCTGATAAATTCATGATTTGATTCCCTTCGGCTGTGGAGGATTACACAGCGCAAACAAACACTTAACACACTATAATAATTGCTTGGTATTAACGTTATTTTCTCGTTAATATTCTACGCCGTTTTATAGGGATATCCAGTACAAATATGTATCGGTTGTACATATTTAAAATTTAACTCTGGTTTCAATGAAACGAGACCTTACTGGCTTGCAGGCTCGGACAAAACTAGACAAGACAAGCGGCTGGCTGAGCAGCAAACAGGCACCTTAATCGTGGTAATAGGCGCTGGCAAATCAGTCAGCATCCAGATTGGTTTGATATCGACCATTGTGTCTGAGGTCGCTCTTCAAGTTCTCCATCAATATAGATGTCGACGTGCTCATTAAAAAAACACAGCAGATCTTTTATTTTTGGACACTCCGGAATCGGTTCAGGATAACACCAGACACAGTTTGCTAATTGCTGATCGCCAGTATCGATCGACCAGTAGCGGGCAGTGCCTTTATAGGGGCATTGGCTACTAAAATCCGTTGGCACCAGGAGTTCCATATTGACGTCATCCTTGGGAAGATAAAATCGTGTCGGCAGGCCGGTTTCAAATAACAGGTGAGGGTGATGAGTGTCAGCGATCGTTTTGTCATTAAGCTTGATGCATACGTGACGTGAACTCCTGAGTACATCAATTCGTGAGTAGGGGTCGCGTGCGTGAACAAATATCTGCTCTTCTTCCTCATACCAGGCATCCATACGATCCCAGTCAAAACAGTAATGGTTTTTCAAATCAATTAACTCAGGTGGTGGTTCTGTGTATTGCCAAGCCGCATTTTTTAGCGTTGTACCATTAACAGCTAGGTCGAAATACTTAATATCACTAGTCGGGGAATTTTCTACAGCGGGTTTGAGGAGAGCATGTGTTACATCTTGCCTGGGAAAGTAATAGGTTGGCAGTTTCCCACCCCCGCCATATTGCCTATGGAGTAATGCATGGCGGCTATTGGCAATAAATAGTCCGGCAAACTTAACCCGAATCCAGCGTGGGCTTGGCTCAACGATTGGCCCAAGGGTTTGTTTGCCGAAGCTGGAGTTATGTTTCACCATTTAATACCGCCAATTCACCTAAGATGTAGTGCCAAGTAACCTAGTGTGTCGATATCAAATTAAGGCCAACGATCTCGGACACGATTAGTAACAAAACTACCTTCCCTGAGTGTCTCGAATACAAAAATTTTGTACATCGATAGAGCAAGACCTATTTGTCATCATCAAGTATTTCCAGAGTCGCAATCTCGCCGAGATGAGTTCGAATTTCGTTAATGCTGAGACGGTGCGCGCGCGAAGGGTGGTTGCGTATGCCACCGCAGGTAAGCATACGTACATTGGGTTGGTGTGGGGATTCAAGCCATAGATGCCATACCAGGGTTACATCATTGACACTCCCTCCGTCCGTGGATGCTAAAATCATAGGGTCGTGCATAGTGATATTCACAGTGCCCATTTGTGTCTTACGTACAATAAACTCATCCGCTTTAAGTATTTGTACATCAGGAATGACATCGTTGACCTTGAAAACGCAGTAGGATTTTCCACCGGGCTTATTGCTGACCTCGCCGTTGCGTAAATAGACGCGTGCTGACTTTGGTTTAATCTGAAGATCCTGATGTAGTATTAGTTTAGAACCGGCAGGAACAGCATATATATTGGAATTTTCATCCTTAGGTGGACTAAGAGTGGAGCACGCGCCCAAATTCAATAGTAATAGTATCCAAATGAGTCTGTTGAAAGAGAGATTTATGGCCATGACTAATCCCTTATAAAACTCCAAATTTATATTATTAATCTTAGGAAGCTCTGAACAAAAGTCATTCTGGCACCCGAAGGGCATAAACGAAGGCCAGAATCTAGTAACTTTCTGAAAACACTGGACTCCTCCCGGCGAAGGCCGGGATCACGCCGGAATGACGACAACCGAATTAATCAGAATGTCCTTAAATATAAAATATCGCCTATCAATAAGACCACTGACCACACCAAAAGCAAGGCAATTACATTAAAAATAAAGCATCTGATCAGGATCGCCGCGACATCATCAAAAAACTTCACGCCTAAACCAGCGTTATATTCCTTTTTCCAATAGCCGTTGCTTTTGTTGCTGGTACTCTTCTTCGCTAAGAATGCCATCATCTCTTAAGGCTTTTAGCTCTCTTAGTTTCTTGGTGAACGCTTCATCGCTGGCATCATTTGATTGAGTGGCTTGAGCATCTGAAGGGCTGTCTTTTTGAGTTACAGCCTCACTCCCATGGGATTTTTTGAAGGCAGTAGCATTTATGATGTACTTATTGTCATAACAACCGCCGCTGACATGAGGTTCGATGACATTCAATATTTGTACATAATCACTGCCTAAGGCATGGGCATCATTCTTTAAGGTTGTAATGACATTTTCACGATTCCCTTCTACACCGAAGTCGCCACATCCATGCCCATTGGTCGCGGTTAACAGGCCGACTACCTTATAACCTTCACCGGGTTCAGTTTCTGAAATCCGAACGATGTCAGCGCCATCATCTAATGGGATAGGCTTGGTAGCGCAAGCAGAAATAAAAACAAAGGTGAAAAGGATGGCTAGTTTCTTCATGTTATTCCCTGCGGTTCTTGAATATATATTGATGGGATTTATTTATTATGGCTAGGGCCTGTTAACAAATACTGATTTACTTCGTATATGCTTTAACAAGTATATATTTGGTTTTTTCAGCGCCTCTATATAACTCCACGGACAGTAAACCTTGGTGTGGTTGCCATTTTTTCACGGTGTTACTTGTGTAGGTGGGTCGAGAGACTTTAAGACCGACTCTTGCAATTGTTGAGTCCATATATGGATATTTGCTGAGTCGTTTTACCTTAATCCAATCAGCCTTACCATTGATGAAATCAATCTCAGTCCAGAGTGTTTCATATTTACATTTCACACCGCGCTTTGACTCTCCGCACGAAATGGGTTCACCTATAATTGCTGCCACTTCAGATTGAGATTTGCCGGCGATTTCCAATACATCGATTGTTTGTTTTGCGAACGCTGTCGTGCATAAAAAAAGTAGCATGGACAAGGCAATCATTAACTTTTTGATGTTCACCGTTTCACCTTTGACTTTTTTAGATCTTGAGTTTTCACGGCAAAGCCGCTGACATTGATAATGTGAGTCTAGCATTCTCTGTCACGTTGACAAATAAAAGGCCTACCAGGCTGGCTATTTCGTAAGCAAAAAATAGAGCAGGATAAGATTTACAGCTAACAACGTAATCGCCAGTCCGCGCCAAAAGGCAATGGGATTGCGTTCAAGCAGCGGCTGTTCTTGTTTGACTAGCCCTGGGTTGGGTTTTGACAGGTCACAGACCAGTTCCGACATGCGCTCATAACGATTGTTAGAGTTGAGCTGCACGGCTTTTTCCAGTGCGCTATCGACCCAGCTTGGGACAGCAGGGTTGACCTGTTTGGCCGGGATATAACGTACCTTTTTCAGCACCCGTTTAGACAGCGGTTTGCCATAGGGGAGTTTGCCGGTAAGCATTTCATAGGCAATCACTCCAATCGAATACAGATCGCAGCGTGCTGAGCCGGGGTAGCCTTCGAAGTATTCCGGTGCGGCGTAGTCATACGTGCCGAGCAGGGTGCCATGCTCAATCGGGGTATTGATTTCCTGGATGCCGGCAATTTTAGTTGAACCGAAATCCACTATTTTCACTGTGCCATGTGTGTCGATCATGATGTTGCCGGGTTTCAGATCCTGGTGAATCATCTCCTGCCGGTGAAAGGCACGCACACCGGCGACAGTCTGTTCTATTAATGGCCGAACCTCTGTGATATCAGCCTTCGGATTATCATGTATCCACTGTTCCAGCGTCTGGCCTTCTACATATTCGGTGATGTAATACAAAAAGCGGCGTCGGCCCTTGGGTTCCAGCACCTTAAGCACATG
Organism: uncultured Chromatiaceae bacterium; assembly: GCA_945787785.1. Classification (GTDB taxonomy): domain Bacteria; phylum Pseudomonadota; class Gammaproteobacteria; order Tenderiales; family Tenderiaceae; genus Tenderia. Next base: position 4,023 of record CALZIO010000064.1, on the reverse strand, counting down.
GGGATTGCTAATGCGTTTACCCGCCCACTCTTCGTGCAGAAATCCATCAATATATTCCGGGTCATCTTCAAAGTTAACTGATGGTGTTTTGATGATGACTTTGGTATCTGAATCTGTATCCAGCGCCAGATAGACTTGTGTGCGTTTGGTGGCGTGTATTTCTCTGATTATTTTATAGCCATCCAGTATCTGGCCATTTTCCAGTGGCGGAGGAAAGGGCAGTTCGGTCAAGTGCTGATAAAACTCTTCTTCATTTTGATTGGGTAGCTGGTCAATACGAAAGATCTGGCAGGTGAGGTTGTCCTGGCTGCCATGTTCCAAGGCGCGGGTGATAATATTCCGCGCGGCGCGATCAGGGTGTGCTGTGTCTGTCTCGTAGAGTGCAACCAATTCATTATTGCTGATGTATTCATGCACGCCATCTGTGGTGAGTATAAACACATCACCCACTTCAACAGGCTCGCTGCGGTAGTCGATTTCAACGGTGAGATCAGCCCCCATAGCACGGCTCAGAAAGGCCTTTTCACTAGTGGCCCAGGTTTGATGATCGCGGGTAAGGCATTCCAGCTCATTTTCACGCAGACGATAGATACGTGTGTCACCCACGTGAAATAGATGAGCAGTCGCCGATTTGATAACGATGGCACTCAGCGTGGTCAGCATACCCTGTGCTGATCCAAATGCCGTCTGGCCGCGGCCGAACAGCCAGCGGTTTAGCGCTCCCAATACTCGGCGCCCCGAGGTCTTTACCGTCCAGGATTCAGAGGTACTGTAATAGTCGCTGATAAAACCTTTGACGCAGGATTCCGATGCCTCTCTACCCGCTTCGGAGCTGCTGACACCATCTGCAATCACGGCAGCAATACCCTTTGTGGTCAGCAGTGGTTGTTCAGGGGTATAGATGCCACAGGCATCTTCGTTGGATTCCTTGATACCTTTGTCGCTGTGTTGCCCAGCACTGATTATCAGGTCGTTGCTCATGGCTTGTTATTATCACGTTTTCAGTTCAATTATCTATTATCCATGAATAAAAAAACGGCGCCGGACATAAAACCCGGCGCCGTTATGTTGGTGATGATTATTTCACGTCAATCATCTGTACTGTGCCGTCAGGCAGAGTTTCGGCCATTTGACCTTCAGGCTCTTCCAAGTAGAACAGAATCAGTGCAAACACTATCGCTGCTACTATACCGATGAATAGGAAGAACTGATCATAATCAACCAGTGAGTTCACAGTCAGGAAAATAACAGCGCCGACATTCCCGAACGCACCTGCCATTCCTGCGATCTGCCCAGTCATGCGGCGTTGCACTAAAGGCACCATCGCATACACAGCACCTGAACCAGCCTTGGAAAAGATCCCGGCGACAATGGTGACACCAACCACCAGCCATACCGGCCATGATTTATCGACCATACCCAGGAACAGGAAACTGCCTGTGATACCTGCGAAGACAATGATCAATGTCAGCCTGCGGCCAATAACATCACTGATCCAGCCGCCACCAGGACGCGCAACCAGATTGATAAACGGGTAGATACCAGCCAACAGCGCGGCAGTGACTTTTGGCACATCAAACCAAGAGACATAAAACATCGCCAGCATGGAAACCACGGCCAGCTCGGTGCCGAAAGTCACCATGTAGGCCCAATCCAGAATCGCGACTTGCTTAAACTTGTAACGCTGAATTTCAGGTACAGGTTTTTTAAGGATGTGGCTATTCACACTCCAGATTTTCCATACCTGAATCGCATAAAGCACAACCAGGATCGCATAGATAAAGTAAGTGGTCGCTTGATCAATCAACCCCATGTTTTCCGGTGACAGTTTCCATGTCAAAACAGTCAGGGCCAGATAAAGCGGAATATTCATCAGGATGCAAAGCGCCAGATCCCTGCCGCTAGTCACTTCCATGGCGCCAGTCTTCTTTGGCTTGAAATAAGTTGAACCCTTAGGTGTGTCGCGCACGATGAAGTAATAGACAATGCCATAAAGAATCGCAGCAACACTGGCAAAAGTCAGCGCATAGCGCCAGCCATCTGAATCACCCATGCTGACTGCAATAAAGGGCAGGGTCATGGCGGCACCGGCAGAGCCAAAATTACCCCAGCCGCCGTAGATGCCTTGTGCGAGCCCCGTCTGCTTGGCCGGGAACCATTCACCTATCATGCGAATGCCAACCACAAAACCAGCACCGATAAAGCCGGACAGAAAACGCAGTAGCGCTAATTGTTCATAACTGTCGGCCCAGGCAAATGCGATACTGATCATGCCACCCAATATCAGAATGCCTGTGTACATGATGCGAGGGCCAAGTTTATCCACCAGCATGCCCACTACAATTCGGGCGGGGATGGTCATGGCCACGTTAAGGATCAACAACACCTTGGCTTGTTGATCTGTTAAACCCAGTGCGTCTTTAATGAAGGGCATCATTGGCCCCAAACCCAGCCACACCACAAACGTCATAAAGAATGCGAACCACGTATAGTGCAGAATGCGTATGTTCGGCGCTTTGAGATTAAATATATTTAGTTTGCCTTCCAACATTGGATCACCTTCTGGAATGTATAAATAATATGTAAGCTATAACGCAATTGCTGTGCCAGACTGCTATCTGATTGATATTATTAATAAATAATGTAATTTTCACCAATTTAGGTCGCAGCATTGGCGCACTTTTGGTGCGTCTTTTTGGCGTTTGATCAAAGCTGGGGCGTGAAATGGCAATGCTGTGGTGCGCTCAATCTAATGGAGCCTGAATAACTCGTTCCGGCTAATACCCAAAGGGCGCAAGGGCCGGAGTGACGAAATCATACTTGTCCAGAGCCTAACTAACTTAATGTAGTGTTTGTCAGCATGAATCTTTATGACCATCCATCAATTCAGTCGAGCTGTGGTTTTAGCTATTCACAGATCTAAGCCAAGCGACCAGTAACAAGCACAACCCTTGGGCAGTACGCACCTGCTTAGGGATTCTTTAATTTGTGCATGGTACTAGTTTGCACGCCTTGAATTGGTGCGCGATATTGAGAATAGTCTATCTTCGTAACCATGCTTTTTTGCGTAGTCGCATGTTTCCATTGGATAAATAGAAACTGGAATGGTTTTTGCCATGTATCTCGAAAAGGTTTTGTAAAAACAGCTGATAGCAAAATTGTAGGTAATTTATGAGCGTAAGATTGATGCTGGTTTATCAATCCCAGCAAGGAAAAGCACTTCTGCAACAAGCTGCGGCGGATGCTGATTATCAGGTAGCGGCGTGTGTGTTGCTGGAGTCAGATCTACAACAGGCATTGCAGGCATGCCAGGCCGATGTGATGATTTTCGATGTAGATCAACCAGATCAGAAGTTGTTAGCACGGACGCATACACTGAGCCAGCTGCATGCAATCCCTATCGTCATATTTGCTGAACGAGGTGATAAAGAGACCATAATCGAGGCAACCAATGCCGGTGTCACATCCTATGTTGTGGATGGGTTGTCGCCTAATCGTTTGCAGCCAATTGTTGAAGCCGCGTTGGCCCGCTTCAAGGCTTTCCAATCATTACGACAAGAGTTGCATGAGGCCAAGACTAAATTGGAAGACCGCAAACATATTGATAAGGCCAAGGGTATTCTGATGCAACAAAAAAGCATCAGCGAAGACCAGGCTTATCAGGCCTTGCGTAAGCTGGCCATGGATAGAAACATTAAGATGGGCGAGGCCGCGTGCAATGTAATCGCCATGGCAGAGTTATTTAATCAAAGAGTATCTTTGCTAGTTTGTCGTAGTCGGTAATCGATCGTTCAAACAGTGTTGGAATGATTGAACTCTGACTAACTCAAACGACTTATTGACTTCCATTTAGAGCCGAATGTAATAAAGGCCCCAATGGAGCAACGGGCTAAACAACTCATCTTACTCAATGACAGGAAAGCCACTAGTTTGACTAGTGAGACTCTCAAGGCTTGGCCTACAGATTTAGTTTGATAGCGAAAATGACATGTGAAATGTTTCCTCGTGGCTTGGCGGCCCACA
>CALZIO010000063.1 GCA_945787785.1 uncultured Chromatiaceae bacterium | reverse complement strand
AGGCCCGGAAACAACTCTTTAAAACTATCCATGAACAGGATCAACAGGTCGCTTAACCACCACCATTAAGTACCTTGCTATCACTCCCTTCAGGCTCATTTAAGGATTGGAATACACTGGGGGGCTAATGCCTATTGAACAATTAAAGACAAAAATGATGAAGGAATCTGTGACGCAGCCCACAAAAACAAAAAGCCCCGTGAACCAGAAGTCACGGGGCTTTTTGTTTATTCGCTACTATTATCTAGTGGCCTAGTTTGCTTTTCTCAATCTTGCGCCACACACGCTTTTTCACCAGATAAAGCAGCGCCGTAAGAATAATCAAATAAATTATTACATAAAAGCCAATGGTTCTACGCGCTTCTGCATTCGGATCCGCCGTCCAAACCAAAAATGAGACCAGATCACGCGCCTGAGCTTCAACATCTGACCGGTCCGACGAACCCTCATCGGTATCAGAATAACCAAGCGCATCCGGCATCTTGATTCCTGGGAACAGGTGGTTGTCGGTTTCACCATCTTCACGATAATAATAACTAGTCACCAGCGTATAGACGTATTGCGGCCCTTTTTTACGTGCGATTGCCATCAAGGAAAGATCGGGCGGCACCTTACCATAGGATTCCTGACGCACCTCGACCGGGGTCACGCTCATCATCCTGTCTTCAAACTTCTGATCATCAAGCATATCCAGGATCTGTTCCTTGCTCAGCCCGAGATTGGTCAAATCAGAAAACTTCACATACTTGAGACTGTGACACAGCATACAGGTATAGATTACTGTCTCAGCGCCACGCTGGCGTGCCTCGTTGGAGTTATCCAGATGCAGCTCTTTTAACTTAACCGTTGCGGATGCCATGGCACTCCCGGCACCAACCAACATCGCAATAACGCTCAATACTACGAACACTCTTTTCATTGCTATTGCTCCTCTCCATCAAGGCGTTTGCGAATCTGCCCCAGCAGAACTTCGTCCTCATCGCGACGCAGATAATGTTCGTTCCTGAGCAACTCTTCCTGCTCTTCCCGAATTAACCGCTCCGCTTCACGCGGCAGGCCTTCTATACGGGAACGGCGGTCTTCACGCGCGGATACAAATGGCAATAACAAAAACAATCCAAAATAGATGAAGGTGGCAATCTGGCCAATGATCACAAATGAGCCTTCGGGCGGCTTGGCACCGATATAAGCCAGCACAAAAACATCCACCAGAAACACATAGACCATAATGCGGTAGCCAGGCCGGAACAACGCACCCCCCGGCACCTTGGATCGATCCAACCACGGCATGGCGGCAAAAATCAGGATCGACATAAACATGGCAATAACGCCCCCCAAGGCATCCGGGATCGAACGCAGAATGGCGTAGAAGGGCAGGAAGTACCATTCAGGCACGATATGCGACGGTGTCTGCATCGGGTCTGCGGCAATATTATTGTCCGCCTCAATCCAGAATTCCGGATTAAAGAAGACAAAGGCGCAGAAGATAATCAGAAACACACCCAGCCCGAACAAGTCTTTGGTGGTGTAGTAAGGATGAAATGGAATATTGTCCTTGGCATGCAGGGTAATACCTGAAGGATTACTACTCTTGACCCAGTGCAGGGCCACCAGATGGATTACCACAGCACCCGCAATAATAAATGGGAACAGGTAGTGCAACGCAAAGAAGCGAGTCAATGTGGCATCACCCACGACAAAGTCACCCCGCAACCAGCGCACAATATCTTCTCCATATATAGGCGTTGTGCCAAACAGACTGGTGATAACCTGGGCGCCCCAATATGACATCTGACCCCAAGGCAGCAGATACCCCATAAAGGCAGTCGCCATTAGCAACAGCAGCAGGACAATTCCGGTCCACCACAATAATTCACGCGGACGGCGGTAAGAGCCATAATAGAGCGTACGCCACATGTGAATGAATATGAGAGCAAAGAACGCCGATGCACCGGTTGAGTGAAGATAACGAATCAACCAGCCATAATTCACATCACGCATGATGTGTTGAATGGAATCAAATGCCAGGGTCACATCCGCCTTGTAATGCATGGCCAGAAAAATACCACTCACCAACTGCACGATGAGAATGAACAAGGCCATGAAACCAAAGTTCCACATGTAGTTGAGGTTGCGTGGAACCGGGTATTCAGTCAGTTCATGCTTGATGACCTCAGAGAGCGGAAAGCGCTCATCAACCCAAGAAAATGCTTTTTTTAACATGTCACACCTCCCTAGGCTTTGCCGATTATGATTTTCTTCTCATCAACAAATTCGTAATGAGGCACGATGAGATTATTAGGCGCCGGCCCGCGCACTACCCGCCCACTGTTGTCATAGATACTGCCGTGACAGGGACAACTCCAACCTTTATCAGTTCGGTTAGGCACGCAACCCAGATGTGTGCAGATCCCTAATACCACCAGCCATTGCGGCTGTTGCACGCGATCCTTATCAGCCTGGGGATCAAGCTCAGTACTGCTGTCTTCCATTTCGGCAATCATTTCATCGGTACGATGTACTACAAATACTGGTTTACCCTGCCATTCAACGATGTGGGTTTTACCTTCGGGTATGGATGACAAATCAACCATCGAGGTTGCCTTTGCTTTCACATCCTTACTGGGATTCATGCTGCTAATAAAGGGAATGCACGCTGCGCCCACCCCTACCGCGCCGACTACCGCAGTCGTAACCCCAAGAAAATCTCGACGATCAGGATTATCAATAGTTTTGTCACTCGCCATCTCTGCAACCTCTATGTTGTTAGTCGCTATCGTGTTTGTTTTCGAAGTAATTCTGCTTTTAATCTTATTATTTGAGTAATTACGTGCGGAAAAATACGGTAATACCCTGACAAATTCCGCGGGCTTTTAATCCTACAATACATAAGGATAATGGTCTAGCACAACATTCCCAGCCGTGACCATTAATTTAGAGTAGTTCAAACAACTCGAAAACTGACAAAACTAAAACGCTATTAATAAAAGAATGGCACCCAGAACAAGGCGATAGACAACAAACGGCATCATGCCGATGCGTTCCAACAATTTCAGAAACAGATGAATACAAAGATAGGCGCTCACCCCGGAAATAGCCGCGCCGAGCAGGATGGCCTGCCAATCGACCAAACCTTCAGACATGATCAGCTCCAGTGTTTTCAGACTGCCCGCCAGCAATATCACTGGGATCGACAACAAAAAGGATAAGCGCGCAGCCGCATCACGGGTCAAGCCTAACATCAACGCGGCTGTCATTGTGATGCCGGAACGTGAAGTCCCTGGTATCAAGGCAATCGCCTGAGCACAACCGATGATGAGGACATCCTTCCAGGTCACACTGTGCTCACTGCGTTGACGCTTGCCGGTTTTATCACTCCAGCCCAGTAGCAGGCCAAATAGAATCGTGGTCGCCGCTATCACCAGCGTTGAGCGCAGATGTTCTTCGATCAGCCCCCCAAATAACAATCCGACAAGCCCTACCGGGATGGTGCCGAACAATACCGCCCAGGCCAGGCGGCTATCACCCACCGTTTGGCGCCGCACTATCGACGCGGCCCAGTCGCGGCTCATTACCTGCAACTCCCTGCGGAAATAGGCGACTACGGCCACCAACGTACCCACATGCACGGCCACATCAAACGCCAGGCCCTGATCCTGCCAGCCAAGAATCACGGGCACCAGTATCAGGTGGGCAGAACTAGAGATAGGCAGGAATTCGGTCAAACCCTGCAGAATTGCCAGCACAAATATTTGTATGAAATCCAAAGCTTTTCTTCCAACTACGGGGGGTAAACATCAAGGGGCGCAATTGTAACGTGCCTTGATGAAAAATGCTGCCCGTCTTTTTTCGTGACCGGGTTCTCAGTTTTGGCATTCCGGGCTAAGCACAGACCCGCAATCTATCGATATTCACTAATAGAGCTAACAAGCAGAACTGACGTGGGGCCGTGGATTAAAACAATATGAATAAGAATCAACGTCTTTCTGCATTAACCGTTTTACTGACTTCCTTGGCCGGTATCGCGAATACCGCCGCCGCAGACTCAAATCTGGGACTGCTCAATTCGATCGATACCCCAGACCGCCACAACCAAAAAATGCTTCGCAGTATGAAATCGACCTCAGCTGCGAATGACCTGGTCCACATGCAGCAGGGTAGTTTTCGTCTCGATCCAAACTACCAGGTGCAGATCAACAATGAGCAAGGCTATGTGCTGCTGCAACTCAGCGGCCAACTTACTGATGAATGGCGTGCGCAACTGGAGTCTGAGGGTGCCACACTGCTGGAATATATTCCGCACAACACCTGGGTCAGCCGCATCAAACGAGACAGCATCAATTCATTGCGCACACTGGCATTTGTCAAAGCCATGGGCCAGCTCTATCCAGCAGACAAATTCCCCAGCAACCTGTTGACGCACAATCTATCACCGCGCTCGGACAAGGGAGACATGCTGATCCTGGATGTAAGCTTCCACCAGGACCAACAGTTCGATCATGTAATGGCTCAACTGGAACAACTGGGCGCAAACAGCCAACAAACGAATTTCACTCGTGGCAACCGGATCTCAGTTAACCTTCCCAGGGAACAACTACTGGACCTGGCCTACCTGGAATCTGTCAACTGGATCGAAGAACCCCAAAGCCCGAAAGCAGAGCAAAATACCGATGCTGCCGCACTTGTTGGAGTCAGCGCCCTGCAAACCACCCTGGCAGACCTGCAAGGAAAAAACATCAAGATTGGCGGCTGGGAGTCATCCACACCCGATGCTAGTCATCCCGATCTGGCCGGACGCATATTCATTGTAGAAGGCGGATCAAACTCCAATCACGCCACCCATGTGACCGGCACCCTGATTGGCTCAGGAATCAACAGCCCCAGCGCCCGTGGTATGGCGCCGGAAGCAAACTATTACTCATTTAATTTTTATGGCGACATCCCGGCTGAATTGGCGGTGGCCGCCACCGAGCAAGACATCGATATCAGCAACCATTCCTGGAGCTACCTTGCCGGTTGGGAGTCAAACTATTATGAGAGCGGCACCTGGACCTGGTTTGGCCACCCCAATGAAGAACATGACAGCGACTTTGGCCGTTATGCCCACAAAACCCAGCAATGGGACAACCTGATCGCAGCAACAGACATGATAGTCGTCAAATCAGCCGGCAATGATCGCAACAATCATGGCCCGGCAGCCGATCAAGGCCATCATCATTATGGCGACTCAGCCACGCTTCACTATGATTATCATGCACCTGATGGTGACTATGACTCACTGGATACCATCAGCAGCGCCAAAAATGTGATTACCGTTGGCGCCGTGGATGATAGCGGCAACATGACCAGCTACAGCGCCTGGGGCCCGACCGACGACGACCGCATCAAGCCCGATATTGTTGCCAACGGTCTGGGGGTTTATTCAACCGTGACAAATAGCAGCTATGGCATGATGAGCGGCACCTCCATGGCAGCCCCCGTGGTAAGCGGCGGACTTGCCCTGTTAATAGAACATCATCAGCGCATCTTTGCACGCAACCCATCAGCGGCAACCGTCAAAGCCTTGGTCACGCATACCGCACAAGACTTGGGCAATCCCGGACCGGATTACAGCTACGGCTGGGGACTTCTGAATATCGATGCCGCGGCAGAAATTATCAGCGCTGATAATGGCAGCGGCCAGCAAATCCATCATGGCGAAGTCAGTGACAATTCAGAACAGCTTTTCACCGTGGATGTCGAAGAGGGAACTTCCAAACTGAAAACCACCATCGCCTGGACCGACCCTGGCGCCTCGCCTTCTGCCGCCAAAGCCCTGATCAATGACCTCGACCTGGAACTGATCGCTCCAGACGGCACTGTTTACCACCCATTTACCTTATCAGGCCGTGGTAACCCTTCGGCACCTGCACGGCAAGATCTGGCCAATCGCGTCGACAATGTTGAACAGGTACTGGTAGACCAGCCTGCCGCCGGTCAATGGCAAATTCGAATTCACGGCCATAGCGTTCAACAAACTCAAGCATTTGCCATGGTTAACACCATGAACTTCAGTGTCCTTAGCGCTGCAAAAACCCCAACTGCTGCTGAGCCATCAGCTACTAGCGTTGTAAGCTCTGGCGGTGGCGGTAGCCTGGACCTGTTCATGATCCTGCTGTCAGCAGTCACCTTGATTGGCTTAGGCCGTCAGCACAACTGAGTATTAATCCTCCAATAACGTATAATCCCCTGCTTTGTTTTCAAAGCAAGCTGTTAGCTTTTTCTAGGAAGGGATTTACGCATACATGCTCACCATCGAACAACGTATTGCACAAGAATTAAACGCCAAACAGGCCCAGGTTATCGCCGCTATCACCCTGTTGGACGAAGGCGCCACCGTGCCCTTCATCGCCCGTTACCGCAAAGAGGTCACCGGCGGCCTGGATGATACCCAGTTGCGCACCCTGGCAGAGCGCCTCGGCTACCTGCGCGAGCTGGAAGAACGCCGCATCACGGTGCTCAAGTCGATCGAGGAACAGGGCAAGATGACCGAGTCACTCAAAGCCTCCATCCTGGAAGCCGACACCAAGACCCGCCTCGAAGATCTGTATCTGCCTTACAAACCCAAACGCCGCACCAAGGCCCAGATCGCCCGCGAAGCGGGGCTGGAGCCGTTGGCCGATGCATTATTCGAAGATCCAAGCCTCGCCCCTGAGACAGAGGCTGCTAAGTACCTCAATCCCGCTCACGAGATCAAAGATGCCACAGCCGCTCTGGACGGTGCGCGCCAGATCTTGATGGAAAGATTCGCCGAGGATGCCGAGCTGGTGGGTGAATTGCGCGACTACGCCTGGGACAACGGCCAGCTGCGCTCCAAGCTCATCGATGGCAAGGAAAACGAAGCAGCCAAATTTAGTGATTATTTCGACAAGGCCGAGCCGATTAAAAACGTACCCTCGCACCGTGCCCTGGCCATGTTCCGCGGCCGCACGGAAGGCTTTCTGAATCTGACGCTGGAACTACCCGGCGATGAAGAGGCCACCGCTAACCGCACACCGTCCATCGGCGAATCCATGATCGCACACCGTTTCGGCATTAAAAACGAAGACCGCCCCGCGGACAAATGGTTGCAGGACACCGTGCGTTGGACCTGGCGCGTCAAACTGGCCATGCACATCGATTTGGAACTGAAAAAGCGCCTGCGTGAACAGGGCGAGCTGGAGGCAATCAAGGTCTTCGCCTCCAACCTGAAAGACCTGCTGCTGGCCGCCCCGGCCGGGCCGCGCGCTACGCTTGGTCTCGATCCGGGCCTGCGCACCGGCGTCAAGGTGGCCGTGGTGGACAACACCGGCAAGGTCGTCGACCATGCCACTATTTACCCGCACCAGCCCAAAAACCAGTGGGACCGGTCCATCCACACCCTGGCCGGACTGTGCAAAAAGCATAATGTCGACTTGATCAGCATCGGTAACGGCACCGCCTCGCGCGAAACCGACAAACTGGCCGCTGAGCTGATCAAGCTGCACAAAGACCTGAAGATGACTAAGATCATGGTCAGCGAGGCCGGTGCCTCTGTCTACTCTGCTTCGGAACTGGCGGCGCGGGAATTTCCGGATCTGGATGTCTCAATACGTGGTGCCGTTTCCATCGCCCGCCGCCTGCAAGACCCGCTCGCCGAGCTGGTCAAAATCGAACCCAAGGCCATCGGCGTTGGCCAGTACCAGCACGACGTCAACCAGAGCCAATTGGCCAAATCACTGGAGGCAGTGATCGAGGATTGCGTCAACGCCGTCGGTGTCGATGTCAACACCGCCTCCGCCGCCCTGCTGGCTCAAATCGCCGGTCTCAATACCACCCTGGCACAGAATATCGTCGATTACCGTGATTTGAACGGCGCCTTCAAAAATCGCAAGGAGTTGCTCAAAGTCACCCGCCTCGGCCCCAAGGCCTTCGAACAGGCCGCTGGTTTCCTGCGTATCATGGATGGCAACAATCCGCTCGACGCTTCCGCGGTACATCCCGAGGCTTACCCGGTGGTACAACGCATTGCCGAGTCCAATGACAAAGACATTCGCGGCCTGATCGGCGACAGCAGCTTCTTAAAAAAACTCGACCCGAAACAGTTCACCGACGAACAGTTCGGCGAACCCACTGTGCGCGATATTTTATCGGAGCTGGACAAACCCGGTCGCGATCCACGGCCCGAATTCAGCACCGCCACCTTCAAAGATGGCATCGAAAAGGTTTCTGATCTAAAAGAAGGCATGCTGCTCGAAGGGGTGGTCACCAATGTCACCAATTTTGGCGCCTTCGTTGATGTTGGCGTACATCAGGATGGCCTGGTACACATCTCCGAACTAGCCGATAAATTCGTCAGCGACCCGCGCGAAGTAGTCAAGGCTGGTGACGTAGTCAAGGTGCGGGTGCTGGATGTGGATTTAAAACGCCAACGCGTCGCACTGAGTATGAAAAAACAATCTGACGCTGGCGAGCGCATCAAAGAAGAGAGAACAACCAACCTACCTCGGGGTGGTAAACAGCCACAGAAACCACGCCAGCAACCTCAGCAGCAAGGGGCAATGGCAGCGGCATTTGCCAACCTGAAGCGCTAATTCTTAAGGAGCGGCTGATTAATTCTGGGCGGGATGATGTGTGAGACAAAATTATTAGATTCAAGGCGCAAATCGCGGGTAATAGCGATACTATTGCCAAGATTTGCAACACAGAAGCTGGGGGTTTTGGCCGCACAGCAACCGTTCACGAATTAATCAGCGGCTCCTTAATAGATATTGAGCGGGTTAGGGCTTTTGCCAAACCCGCTAAATGTTACTAAAAAGGACCGTCTCCGCCGCCATTTGTATAAGGGCCCCATACCTCAGGCGGGACGGGTACATCCCATTCCACAGGCGCACTCGAACTACCAGGGGCTAATGAAAATTTATCTTCAAGTGAAATTGGACTCGGCTCATCACAACCATACATACCAGAACCAAGCCAGTCTGGCTCAACCTTTACCGCGCTATCGTTATGACCTGGTATTACATATTGACCTGAGACCAGAATGGTGTTCGTTTGTTTTTCCAACAAGGCATACATAAACGGTTGAGCCTTGGTAAGGACAGGGTCATAACATGGAAAGCTAACTGCTTCCCACCGGGCAAATACTCCTGCAGAGTTAAATGATTCAGGCTCATCATCAGTTGCATCCAGCTGAAATGAGGTTGTTGATTGTGAATTTAAACCAGCTATTGAAACGGTTAGGCTTCCTTTTTGCATAAATGACTCAGCATAAAGAAAACCCAAACTATTGACAGCAGAAAAGTCTGCAATATATGCCAATCCCGCTTTGTACGGACTCAAGTCAGAGAGCATGGTGCTAAGTTCAAACTCTGGCAGATAAAATTCCATAGCAGTAGGTTCAAATGAATTCGCAAGCCTAGCCAAAAACTCTGGACCCAGCTGGTTCTTAACCGCAGCAAACTCACCCCGGTGTGGCATCACTACAACTAGCACAAAATTACTATTCTGTGTTGGCAATTGAACCGCACGATATTGCTCAGTCGCAAAGGAGTTGAGCACACCCTCAAAATGAATCATGGGCACACTAAACATAGTCTCTTCAATCGTCTCGAATCGCCCATCATCCAGACGACTAACAGTCAATCCATTAGATGACCATTCAGTCTGAATCATTTCAGCATTTACCGAGACAATCCTGGTTCGATTGGATATTGACCAACCCACTTGGTCAATGGGTAAATCTGGATTCTTTTTTACCAGCCAAGACTTAATCTCAAGTGATGATTCATCAGGGTAATTCGAAAAATTCAAACCAGTCATTTCAGGACCATAATTTATCGCCAACTGATCTAGATAACTCATTCTAAACGGATAATTTATTTGCCCCCAAAAGCCTAAACTCTGATTCATGGTATCTTCCAGACTTGAACCAACTAGACTCTTCCAAACATTTACGACTGCATGATACCGATCTAGCTTAATATCAGGATCGTTGAGTTTTTGAAAGATTGAGTTGAGAGTATTATTTGCAGCACCCACGGCTAACAAGCTGTAAGCCAAGGTTTGACCATAGGGGAACTTAACAATATTCTCATCATTAACAGAAACAAAATTAAAAGCCAGTGTAGTGTTAACTAATATCAGCTCATCAAGTTCTGCTTGAGATATATCACTATACTGCGATTGCCGACCTTCACTTTTATATGTCTCAATTTCTGTTCCATTTTCCTTTTCAAGTATCTTGGCAATATTATTACTTATTACTATCTGTCCTGGCCTGGGAGTATCGGGAGCTAGAATTTCGATTTGACTTTGGGAAATACTTTCTGAAACTCCATCAAGAATGATGCTAATCTCATCAGACTCACTCTGTTGAGTAGTCACTACCAGAGTTTCATTATTCTGCTCTGATAATCGCACTAATTCATTAATATCATCAGACTGGCCAGCCAAATCACTCGATCCAGAATTACAGGCCGCAAGCATTAAGCTAAGACATACCAGAAAACCAATACGACAATTATTCAAACAACACCCCCCCACTTGAAAGTGCACTCCATTTTTTTATTATGGTAAGAACCGTAGTCTACACGCAAAATTAATTAAACACTTCGCCAGCCAACAACCTCTTTATAATCAGCTGGTTACAAAAAAGACAACGATGTGCCGCAAATCTAATAGCCCCACACAGCTTACAGCCTTATAATAACGCCCCGTTTGGGGGATATCTCCCACACACTCAATTCATTTGAAGGCCCACTCCCATGACAGAAACACTCACTCCCGCTCAACTCGACGCCATCGACTGCATGCCTGCCGAGCAGCGTTACGACTATTTCATCAATAAACTGATTGAACTTGGAGAGGTATGGGGACTGTCCAGCGATACGGGCTGGGTAATTCTATCTGATGAGGATGACGAGCAGCTACCAGTGTGGCCACATGCACAACTGGCAGAAAGCTGGGCCAGAGGTGAGTTTTCTGACTGTCAACCAAAAGCCATCCCACTGACAGACTGGATCAACAAATGGCTGACCGGGATGGAGAAAGATGGTTTGTTAGCAGCGGTATGCCCATCCAGTGATGGCGACAGTATTATCGTCGGCGCTGAAGAGCTTTTGCACGATATTAAATCGGCACGCGATGCATAGCACCTTGCAGTAAGACAATGAATATACCCAACAACCCCCTCCAATCGCCCTGTGTACGTAACTGCTGCCTCAACGAAAAAGAAATTTGTTTGGGTTGCTTTCGTTCGATTGATGAAATCACTGGTTGGAGCCAGGCTGGTGATGACGAGCGTTTAGTCATCATGGAAAAGGCCAGGAAGCGTAAAGAAAAGGCTAGGGCCTAACATTTTTACTCCCGGCCTTCACCGGGAGTAGTCCACCACGTCCAGATAGCTTACAGATTCGGGCCTCTACCAGTGAGCTTGACCAAACCCCACTCACTTCAGTAGCGCTATAGTCCGTTTAGCACGCTGAATCAAGATCGCTGCATCATTAGCTGCAATTTTCTTACCTGTCTGCGCTTTAATTGATTTAATGAAGGCTCTGAGCGATCCTCGAACTGAGGCATTGCTGTTGTTGTTCAGAAGTTTCAACATGGCCGCATCCAACTTGGCGGCGAGTGAACGTTTAAATCCATTATGGAGATCAAGCATAGCAACTCGCATCATAAGATCATTAAGAATGTCTTCTGCAGCAGTAGCCAGCATAAATTCCGCCATTAAGGCATGAAAGGCGCTAGTTGGATGTTCGACATCCCAAAAAGCATATGCGTCAGGTTCATCACACACTGTATCATCTGGGCCTGCAGGCCCGACAAACCCCGAGTAACAAGCCTCCGTCACATTCGAGAACCCATAATCGTCGGGAGCGTGCACGACCTCGGTGATTAATGAAAAGGTATCGAATAATATAATATTGGTTTGACCTTCCCATTGAGCCAACATCGCCATTAACGCCTGATTGTATTGCTCACTCAAGCCTGTCGCTAATGCTGAAAACTGGGGCCCGAATCGGGTAACACTTGGCACTACTCCCAAATTTGGTGCATTTGCCACGATGATGTCCTTACCCCCAACAGCGACGAACGCGGCTATTCCCGAACTTATTCCACCAACCACTTTTTCTATAAATGGTGGTATGAATGTTTCAGGATCGCCACCAAATCTAGCCACTATCGCAGTCAGATCGGCCAAATCGTTAGCCCCGGAAAAAACAATGTATAGCGCATCGGGATCCATTATTCCCCTGCTTTGAAAATCCTCTACTTGTAGTTCAAGAGACCAGGGTTTTATACCCGGATCAAATCCGAAAAATGGTGGCATACCATAATCGCAGCCACTTGGCCCGATCATCCCGTTCTGGCAAAGAATGTTCACAGGAAAAGGCTTGGAAAAGTCATCTTCAACTCTATTGTAGTCAGTCCGTGTTCCGCCATAGGCAAAGTTATTGCCCCACATAATCGATGCGTTTATCTCTATGCCAAGATTTCGACTCAGGAAATCCACGTAGTTTTCAGCATTTGAGAAACGTCCTGCATAGTAATGATCGCTGGCTGGAACGCCATTACCCTCTCCCACGAGAAGCTCAGTGGAGGTGAACAAATTTCCCTGATCGGAAAGGCTGTCACCCAACAGATACACCGTGGTGAAGCCCGCTACTGATACTTGCGTCACACTGGCCAGAAAGATAATCAACGCGAATTTTTTTATATTTTCGAATTTATTCATAAAAATCATCCTTAATTTTTAGATAGCCGTAACCCTTTAACTTTTGTATAAACCTCACCCTAAGCACCATTGCATTCCCTTCCTTCGCGGTGAGCAAAATAATTGGTTAAATGGAAATCACCACAAAGCAATAAGTGGAATAGTTTCTGCGTTTGTTGACTCGCCCCGGAATATTGATCTTTCCAAGTATAGACACAGAATTCACAAAATTCTTTTTTGGCAAATAAGAATATTCAGCAAACCAAATATTTCCTCTAACGATCTTGCTTCTTCACTAATATTTACCGGCGCACCCGTCGATTCATAGATGAACTTAAACAAATCCCAGATTCAACTCATCAGCGCACCACTTAATGAAGCCAGAAAAGGCTGGTGGCTAATCTTCAACATTTCGTCTGAGCGCTTTCTGCCTGCCATGCTTTGATTTACTGTCCATGCGCCGTTGTTGTGATGCCCGCGTCGGGTTTGTGGCTTTACGCTTTTTCTGCGCGATATTCGCCTTTTTTACAATTTCAGCAAGGCGTTGCAGGGCATCTTCGCGGTTTTTCTCCTGACTGCGAAAGCGCTGCGCCTTGATCACGATTACCCCCTCAGAAGTAATGCGCTGATCTTTCAGTGCCAACAATTTTTCTTTATAAGCTTGCGGCAACGATGAGGCCTTGATGTCAAAACGTAAATGCACGGCGCTGGAGACCTTGTTGACGTTCTGACCACCTGCACCCTGGGCACGAATAAAACTGATATGGATTTCGTCGGCCGGGATAATGATTTTATGGGATATGCGCAGCATGCGATGAATATGTTTGTTCTACTAATGCTATTCAATAAGAGGGGAAAGACTATGTAAGCCTACTTCATTCACCATGGCAAAACCAATTACAATGAACTGAGCTTGTGTAATGGCGACTCCAGGACAATCAGCCCTATGCGGCTTTTTAAAAAACCATAAAATACCAGGCAAACAGTCAATCAACCCTAATAAAAAAAATCGGGCTTTCCTCATAGAATTAGGGTATAGTAGCGCAGCTTGCACTGGCTCAAGCTGGTTTTCTTAGAACACCCCGAACACCCTTTTCTCGGCACCTCTCTGAATCCTCTCTGCGTCACCTGCACGCGACATTGTGTATTTTATATTTTTGAGGGTCTCACATGAGCACTGGCACGGTTAAATGGTTCAACGAATCTAAGGGTTTTGGCTTCATCTCTCCACAAGATGGCGGCGATGATGTATTTGTTCACTTCAGCGCAATTACTGGCGATGG
>CALZIO010000062.1 GCA_945787785.1 uncultured Chromatiaceae bacterium | reverse complement strand
TTTCTCCGATAAGCACAGCATGCAAATCACTTTTTTAGTGAAGTATGGGGCCAAGAATAATATCGTAGTAAGATCGATCTTAGTGTTTATCTGAAATCAGGGTGTTTATGGACGGACACTATCTAATGCTCAATCGTGGTGTGGCCGATAAACATAATGAGGCGGAACATCCTTCCTGCTCCACTTCAAGACAGTAATGATTCATCCCTCGCTGTCGAACTGAAATTAGTGAGGCGAAAATATGGCTCCTTCCACTAAGGTACGTCACCAGTGGGGCCGTTTTTCACTGGTGATAGTTTGGTTCATATCTGCTGCATGTTGTACTGCTGCGGCAGAATTCAGCATGAACTTTGTACCTGTTGATGCAACGTTCGGCGATCATGCGTTGATCGATGCTCGTTGCAATCGCCCGGAAGGACCAAATGTCGGTTGCTCTGGTTCATGGAGTAACAGTGGAGACCCGACTCCGTTTCTTCAAGAATTGATCAATTCCGGAGGACAAAACTATTATCACGTCATAGTTGGCCTTCCAGAGGATGGTTTCGCACAAGAAATATTTATAAAAACAAGTGGCAGTTTTGAAGGCGGTCCCTCTTCCGCCAGCCGTGGTGATGGAGTGTGTCGCTATAGCACCTTTCAGTACAGTATTTCGGAATGCAACATCTCTGATCCACTTGGCCAAACGCACGACAACGTATTTACCGGCAACGGTTCAGGTGACCCACGCGTAGTGACAATGCGACAATTGATGGGAGGTACTTGGGACAACGCCACTGATACATGGAGTTGCGCAGCAGGAGATACTTTCTGTTTTGAGTTTACGAAAAATAATTATCTACTCAAACCCAAGGTTGATATGACAATCAGGGATCCTGCAGATTCCATGGAGGCCCACTTTGAATTTGACATGAGTAACAGCGATTACACTAATGATACCGTCGCCGGCATGATGATCAACACTGTTCAATTTGGCGATCCCTTTCTTGGAGGCACCGCCAATTTCGATTCTGCTCAAGACAGCACACCGACATGGATGAATGTCACCGGTGGCCGCTATACCTTTACTGGCAGCGGACCGACTAACGCCACACTGGAACCCTATAGCTATTTTGAGGGTAATTTTGATCTCGATCGCCCATGGTGGATATACAAGCAATAAACCAGCGTTTCACGATTGATATTTCAGCAAGAGTTTTTCAAGTTCCTCTTCATCTATCACTTCAATACCAAGCTGTTGTGCCTTGGTAAGTTTGGAACCCGCTTCCACGCCAGCAATTACTAGATCAGTCTTTTTAGAAACACTTCCAGCCACTTTTGCCCCCAACGCCTGCAGCCGTTGCTTAGTCTCGTCACGAGTTAGTATTGATAATGTTCCAGTTAACACAATTATTTTTCCCGCCAGCGGTTGTTCTGATTCAGCACGCCGTTCAACAGTTGGCCAGTTCACTCCAGCTTGAATCAGTTTTTCAATGACTTCAAGATTATGAGGCTGGTGAAAAAAAGCACGAATATGGGCGGCAACCACGGGGCCCACATCAGCCACCTCTTGTAATTCTTCTTCACTGGCGGTCTCTATCAACTCTAGTTTTGTAAAGTGATTGGCCAAGGATTGCGCGGTTGCCTCACCCACTTCACGTATCCCCAAAGCGTAAAGAAACCTGGCCAAGGTGGTCTGCTTGCTTTTCTCTAAGGCTGCAATAAGGTTCGCAGCTGATTTTTCACCCATGCGTTCCATATTGGCGATTTGATCTTGCTTTAACGAAAAGAGATCAGCCACATCATGTATCAATCCCTCATCCGCCAGTTGTTCAACCAATTTATCCCCCAGGCCATCGATATCCATCGCCTTGCGCGAGGCAAAGTGTTTGATCGCCTCTTTGCGTTGGGCTGAACAGTAGAGCCCGCCACTGCAACGTGCCACCGCTTCACCCTCAACTCGAATCACATCAGAACCACACACAGGACACTGTGTAGGCATGACAAAAGGCTTGGCATTCTTGGGCCGTTTAGAGACAACAACAGAAGCAACTTCCGGGATGACATCACCAGCACGGCGCACAATCACCGTATCGCCGATGTGGACATCCTTGCGCCGGACCTCATCTTCATTATGCAAGGTCGCATTGCTTACCGTGACGCCACCCACAAACACTGGTTCCAGCCGTGCCACTGGTGTTATCGCGCCGGTTCGTCCGACTTGCACCTCGATATCAAGTAAACGCGTTATCTCTTCCTGAGCCGGAAATTTATGCGCAATCGCCCAACGTGGCGCACGAGAAACAAATCCCAACTTTTTGCGCATATCAAGATGATTGACTTTATAAACCACTCCATCAATCTCATAAGGCAACTCGTTTCGTTTTTCAGCCAGGATTTGATAATAGGTCAATACTTCAGAAACACCCTTCACAATCTGGATTTCTGGCGAAACACGCAAGCCCCACTCTTTGAGTTTTTCTAGTATTTCAAGATGGGTGTCTGGCATGGCAAAGCCATCAACTTCACCCATGCCATAACAATACATCGATAACGGTCGTTCGGCCGTGATCCTTGGATCAAGCTGACGTAAACTACCCGCTGCTGCATTACGAGGATTGGCAAACTCCTTTTCACCCTTCTCTCTTGCGCGCTCATTCAACGCTTCAAAACCAGCCTTGGGCATATAGATTTCACCACGCACCTCAAGTAGGGAGGGATATTTCTTACCGTACAAACGTAAGGGGATGGATTCGATGGTACGAACATTATGGGTAACATCCTCCCCTGTCACACCATCACCACGTGTTGCTGCCTGAACTAGTTTGCCATCTTCATAACGAATACTGATGGCTAAACCATCCAACTTGGGCTCAGCCACATATTCAACCACATCAATATTTAATTTCTCTCTGACACGCCGGTCGAAATCCGACACCTCCTCATCAGAAAAGGCGTTGTCCAGCGAGAGCATTGGAATTTCATGTTTAACCTGGCCAAAGGCCTTGATCGGCTCAGCGCCGACACGTTGGGTAGGAGAATCTGATGTAATTAACGCTGGATGTTCAGATTCCAGCTGCTGCAGTTCCCGCAACAGGCGATCATATTCAGCGTCAGGAATCTCAGGGGTGTCTAATGCATAATAGCAGTAGTTGTGATAATTGATCTCATCACGTAATTTTTCAATTTGCTTTTTGGCAGTTGTACGACTCATCTCAGCATCACACACTTCGAATTATTCCAGGTGCGTATATTATCGCAGAATATTGAATTGTACTGCCGACTAAGTAAATATCAGCGCTGCCCGCCCTATAAACCAATACATCACCACTGTACCGATTACATAAGCCGTGATGGGTTCGGCGATTATGATTTTTCGAGCCGATAGCCTCCTGACTGGCAGATACGCTTTGGTTGTAACTGGTTGTTTCCGTAGGCAGCGGGAGTAATGTCGTTAACGCATGAACGGTACGGTGTCTCGTAACTCGTAAGCAACGCTTGCTTATGGATTCAACAAACTTGGCTGACTCAACCAGCGATACTCGCATCTGTTTGGCGAATTGCACTCAACAGCGTTGTGGCCGGATTATGAAGTAATTTAGTTAACAAACCGCAGTACTTTTATTCAACAATACTGTAAATCAAAAATTATTTAGAAAGAATGGTATCAACAAGGCGTTCACCAAATCGATGAAGAAGGCACAGACAAGGGGCACAATGATGAATGCCAGGTGTGATGCGCCGTAGCGCTGGGTCACCGCGGCCATGTTGGCCATTGCCGTCGGTGTTGAGCCCAGCGAGATACCACCGAAGCCAGCGGAGACTACTGCAGCATCATAGTTGCGCCCCATCGCGGGAAACACTATATAGATATTGATAACAACCGCCAGTACGAACTGGGCAGCCAGGATCGTGAAGATCGGTCCTGCCAGATCAACTAAAGTCCAAAGCTGCATACTCATCAACGACATGGCAAGGAAGGTGCCGAGTGAGATGTCTGCAATCAGGGCAATGGTCGGGGTGCGGCTAGGCCAGTGGGTACCGGTCCAGCGCACAAAGTCCTTCGGGATCAGGTTCGTGATTATGATGCCAGCGAACAGGCAGGTTACGAATAGTGGCAGCTTGAGCCCCACCTCTTGCAATCCTTCATTTAGAAACATCCCGAGGATGGCGCAGAAATGAATGGCGAGGACGGCATCGAGGAAGTCCAAGTGTCCTATGCCTTTCTGGCGCTGCTCGTCGGACACGCCGACATCTTGGGGCTCTGTCTGCGCCGGTTGGAGCTTGTGGCGCTTTATTAGAAACTTGGCGATTGGACCACCCATGAGACTGGCGAGGATCAGGCCGAAGGTGGCGCTGGCGATGCCGATTTCCATCGCGTTGGCGACACCAAAGTCATCAGCAATCTGCGGTGCCCAAGCAATGGCAGTACCGTGGCCTCCGATTAGTGAAACAGTGCCGCTTAGCATCCCTACCGCCGCGGGCAAGTCAAACAGAGCTGCTACCGAGATGCCAGTCAGATTTTGCAGAACCATATAGGCGATCGTGATCACAAGCAGCACCACTAGCGGTTTGCCACCGGCCACCAGGTCTTTCAGGCTGGCGTTGATACCAATCGTGGTGAAGAAATAGACCAGCAGGACGTCTCTGGCACCGAGATCAAACTCGACCGCCACGCCGAAGACGGCATAAACGAGGCCGAACAGGACTGAAAACAGTAACCCGCCAGTGACCGGCTCCGGGATACTGAATTCTCGCAAGAAGCCAAACGCGTCGTTGATGCGCTTGCCGACAAAGAGCACGATGATGCCGAGGGTCACGACCAGGAAGGGCCCAAGTTGCAGACTATCGTCAGTGAACGTCAGGAGATCCATAAAATATTTTTACCGAATACGATTCATGAAAAAGGAAATCGATTGAGAAACGTTTCAGAAACTAAACCAACGCCAGACTCGCTACAATGCGATTGTAATAATGCCTGCATTGTGGCCATTGGATGACAGACTCTATCTTTTAAGCCGTTGCCAACCATTTACAATCATACTCAGCGATTTGTTGGCGAATATGATCAATTGCTGAGCGCGTTAAGACACTGCGTGTTTCATCACACAGCTCTCCATCCAGTACTTTTGCGAGTTGTTGCGCTGTCGTCAACATGATATCGAATGAACTCAAACCATTAGACAAGTCATTAGGCATTTGTATAAACAAGCTCACACCTGGCGTTGACATCTGTTCGATGGCGCTAAGATCGAACACGCCGGGCTTGACCATATTGACCAGACCGAACACGGGCACGGTGTCAGTGTAGTAATGAAAAATTTGCATATCGCCATAACGCAGGCCGCTGGCCTCAATCGCTCTAATCAATTTTTTTCCAACAAAGTGTTGCCCTTGTGGCGCCATTACATTCAGCACTATCACCTTGTCAGGTGCATCGGTGCGATAGCTTTTCTTCTGCCCCGCTGTTATTTCTGCGGGTTTAGGTTGGGCCGGAGTTTCTCCTCGCAATTTGTTCAGGATTTTGCGGGCACGATTGCTTCTGACGGGCTGAGTGGGCTCTGATGCGACAGTGGGATCCTTAGCGTCAGACTGCAATCCGACCACTCTCGGTTTTGAGATTACACCACTCTCATGCTCGTCAATAACGAAGTTATTTAGATCTTGCGCACCCTGCGCTAATTCCGGTTCGCGCCTTAGATTCTGATCAACCTGATCATTATCCAGGTTATCCGTGGATATAGTTGCTGCATCTGGATCATGTTCAGTTTTTGAAAAGAGTACGCTATGGTCAATATCATCCCAGCTATAACGCCGTTTACTGCGCATTCTGGCAACACCTGCCAGAATCATGACAACCCCAATGACAACAAGAACTATGAGTAGCGAATCCATCTGCATCTTTCCGAGCTATTATTAACTAACCATTTGCACTGCTTCTTCAACATCGACAGCCACCATGCGAGACACACCTGGCTCATGCATGGTAACACCGGTAAGGTGATCTGACATTTCCATGGTCGTCTTATTATGGGTAATCAATATGAACTGAACCTTTTCAGACATCTCTTTTACCATTTTACAAAAACGCCCAACATTGGCCTCATCCAATGGTGCATCAACCTCGTCGAGCATACAGAAAGGTGCTGGATTCAGTTGGAAGATCGAGAATACCAGCGCCACGGCAGTCAATGCCTTTTCTCCACCAGAAAGCAACTGGATACTTGAATTGCGTTTGCCTGGTGGCCGTGCCATTACAGCCACACCCGTATCAAGCAAATCTTCACCTGTCAGTTCAAGATAGGCATGACCACCACCGAACAGGCGTGGAAATAATTCTTTAACTCCTGAATTAACCTTGTCATAGGTATCTTTGAAACGTGTGCGTGTCTCTTTATCAATCTTGCGTATTGCATTTTCAAGTATGGTCAGAGCGTCTACCAGGTCAGCGTTTTGCTTATCCAGATAATTTTTACGCTCTGACTGCTCTTCATATTCTTCAATCGCTGCCAAGTTGATTGCGCCGAGGCGTTGAATACGTTGCCCCATGTCATTGACCTGTTGCTGCCAATTGTTCTCACTGGCATCTTCAGGCAAGCCTTTTTGTACTTCCTCCATAACAAAGCCAGTTTCGGCGAATTGTTCCTGCACTGTCTGTGCGCGAACCCAGTACTCCTGGCTTGCCATGCGTAATTTTTCCAGTTTCGAACGAATCTCTTGTGATTTTTGTTCGGCCTGATTGCGCTCATCTGTCAGTTCACGCAGAGCATGATCAAGTTCTTCAACCGCGCGACGGGCTTGGCTTAGTTCCTCTTCTACCCCGAGACGTTTTGCCAACAATTCTTCGAGCTGGATGTTCATCTCTACCAGCGGGTCAGTCTCACCTTGCAGTTGTTTTTGCAGTTCTTCGCGGCGGCGTTCCAGATGGGTCAACTGCCCCTGCATACGCTCCAAACGATGTTGTGTGCCTTCCAGTTGCGTCCGTATCGATTGCAGTTTCAATGCGATCTCGTGGGCATTTTCCCGGTTTTCTCGTGCCTGTTGTCTGCTTTGATCCAGGTGCCGACGCAGTTCATCTCGCTTCTGAATCAAATCATTACGCGTCTCATCAAAATTTTCTGTTCTGGCAAGTGCTTCATCCAGGCGGGCACGTGTTTCAGCCAGATTTTTTTCACTGTCTAGTCGTTGCTGTTTTAGATCGCCAGTGTCTGTTTCGAGACGCTGTTTACGATTATGGAACTGCTGCATGCGCTCTTGCCGAGCACTTAATTGTGATTCAATCCCTGCCTTCGATTGAGTCGTTTTATTGAGCGTACTCTGTAATTCTTCACGACCACGCTCCAATTCCTGTTGCCGTGCACGACTCTCTTGCAGTGTGGCCTGCAATTCTTCCACTCGGGCAATCGCTTCTTGAATTTCTGATTCGAGCGATTTCAATTCCTGCTCGCGCTGTAATACACCAGCCTTTTCATCGACGCCACGCGCTACACGTAACCAGTCCCGTCCCAGCCAAATGCCATCACGGGTAATAATAGATTCAGATGATTTAATTTGGCTGCGTAGCACCAGGGCTTGTTCCAGGGTGTCAGCCGCATAAATACCATTTAGTAAAGAAGCCATTGAATAACTTGATTCTACCTTGCTTAGCAATGGCGTACCTGCGGACAAGGCATCGACATCGGCAGGACTTGTCGTGGTATCAAACAGTGCCAGGGCACCTTGATCAAGATCACCGAGCGCGTTTGCCACGGCATCCAACCCTTCAACACAAATTGATTCAAGGTGTAAGCCCAACGCCACTTCTACTGCCTGTTCCCAACCTGACTCTACTGTGATGTTTTGTGCCAGTCGACTGGCATTATCCAGGCCTTTTTCTTTAAGCCACGCGTTAATCTTCTGATTGCCTTTACCAAGCGCTTGCTGTTGCAATGCCTCAAGTGAAGCTTGCCGCCCCTGCATGCTCTGAAGTCGACCGCGTTCGGCATCCAGCTCGCTACTTAACGCCTGACTGTGTTCACGCTCATGACGAATCTGCTCTACTTGTTGCTCAACTTCATGTCGCAGTTGCCCAAGTTGATCTTCGAGTTGGTCACGTTCCTGTTGCAGCTGTTCCAGTTCTGATTCAAGGCCGCCCGGAGATAACAGACCCAGCTCATCTTCCATTCGCCGTATACGTTGATTGAATTGCCCCAGGCTCTGTTCCTGATGTTGGATGCGTGTCTTTTCAACCTCGGCACCACGAATGTGTTCAGCGGAGGTTTGATTGAATTCATCCCATTCTTGCTGCCAAGTGTGCATGGCTTCTTCCGCTGATCCAAACACAGCGGATGATTCTGTTTCTTTATCGCGTGCGATGAGCAGCTCTTCTTCATGCGCTTCAAGCGACAATTTCAATTCTTCGATAGAGGAACGGTCACTGGCAAGATGTTCGGTGGCCTCAGTCCAGGCGCCTTCTACTTCATGCATCTCGCGTTCTTGTTGTTGACGTGTATCTTTGATGTGTTGAATGGTTTGTTCCAGACGGGCTATCTCAGAACCGATAGCATAATAACGGCCCTGAACTTCATTAAACTTTTCGTTGCTTTCGACCTGATGCTCTCGCTGGCTTTCGATTGCCGCTTCAATACCACGTTGCTCTGCAATTTGCGCTTCGAGAGAGGTTTCCTGACCCTGTATCTGTTTTTCTCTTTCTTTGACGGTGGTGTCCAGATTGGTGAATTTCAGCGTCAACAGCTCTGCCTTGAGCTTGCGTTCTTCTTCTTTAAAAGCTTTGTATTTTTCTGCGGTCTTGGCCTGCCGCTGCAGTGTAGCCAGGCGTTTTTCCAGCTCATCACGCAGGTCATCGATACGATCAAGATTCTCGCGCGTATGTTTGATTCGGGTTTCGGTTTCGCGCCGACGCTCCTTATATTTTGAGATGCCCGCGGCCTCTTCTATAAAGACACGCAGTTCTTCCGGCTTGGCTTCGATCAGACGTGAGATGGTGCCCTGCTCGATAATGGCATAACTGCGTGGACCCAGGCCGGTACCAAGAAAGATGTCGGTAATATCACGACGGCGACAGCGGGTACTATTGAGGTAATAATTGGACTGGCCATCGCGTGTGACCTGGCGTTTAACCGAAATCTCATTATATCCAGCATATTCGCCACCCAGCTTGCCTTCAGTATTTTCAAACACCAGCTCAACTGAAGCCTGGCCAACCGGTTTACGCGCCGTCGAACCATTGAAGATGACGTCCGACATGGAATCGCCGCGTAGATTCTTGGCAGAGCTCTCCCCCATCACCCAGCGCACCGCATCGATGGTGTTGGATTTTCCGCAGCCATTGGGGCCAACAATACCGATCATGTTGCTCGGCATGGGGATAGAAGTGGGATCAACAAATGATTTAAAACCTGCCAGTTTGATCTTCTTCAGACGCATTCGTAATAACCTTCAGATGTATCTCGTGCCGCTTTCGCGGTAAAATAATTGACCGATCATACCAGACCTGGCGGACAACGCTAAGCTGGTATTTTTTATGGTGACCATCTGGTTTAGAAACCCCTCTCAACTTATTGAACTTTTTATAATTATGACGACACAGCCTTCAAAAGAACTGGAAACTTTCGAAAACCCAATGCCGGAGCGGGATTACACTATCCGCATCGATGTACCTGAATTCACGTGCCTCTGCCCTAAAACCGGCCAGCCTGATTTTGCCACATTCAAAATCGAATATGTGGCCGATAAAAAGTGTGTCGAATTGAAGTCACTCAAACTATATATGTGGTCCTTCCGTGAAGAGGGTGCCTTCCATGAAAAAGTCACCAATGACATCCTGGCCGACCTGGTAGCAGCGACCAGCCCCCGTTTCATGCGTCTGACAGGTGAGTTCAATGTCCGTGGCGGTATTTACACCACCGTGATCGCTGAGCACCGCAATCCAGACTGGGTTCCTCCCATACCCGTTACCCTGCCCTAAGTGAGCCAACCACTTTTCATCGGCATCGACCTGGGCACATCAGGTTGCCGGGCCATGGCCATCGATAAAGATGGCCAGATTAAAGCACAGGCCAGTACTACAATGCCTGATCCAATTCGGAATGAATCCAATGCCGAACAAGATGCTGGTGTTTGGTGGCAAGCCGTTCAGCAAACTATTAAAAGCTTGTTAACTGAGGTTCCGAGTGCTTCGATCAAGTCACTGGCAGTGGATGGCACCTCAGGCACGCTGTTACTGGTCGACCAACACGGCACGCCTTTGCGACCTGCATTGATGTACAACGACGGGCGTAGTCTGGAGGAAGCAAAACTGATTGCCAAGATTGCGCCTAAAGAATCTGCTGCGCATGGTGCCTCGTCGGCACTGGCCAAACTGTTACACCTTAACCCAGGATCGGATACACGTTACGCCCTGCACCAGGCCGATTGGATTGTGGGAATGTTGACAGGGATCTGGGGCATTAGCGATGAGAATAACTGCCTGAAACTAGGCTTCGATGCCATGCATAAGTGTTGGCCCGACTGGTTGGATAAATTAAATATTGACCGACGTCTGTTACCAAAAGTCCTATTACCTGGCACGCCGATTGGCCCGATTCAACAAGAGATTGCCGACGAACTTGGCCTGACAACGGACACATTGGTCGTTGCCGGCACTACCGACAGCACCGCGGCATTTATCGCCACTAGCGCCAGTCAGATTGGAGAAGCGGTCACCTCGCTTGGATCGACTCTGGTAACGAAGGTGATTTCTGACCACCCCATCTTTTCACCTCAGCACGGCGTTTATTCACAACCCCTGGGTGATCGATGGCTGGTCGGTGGTGGCTCAAACAGCGGTGGTGCGGTATTGCTACATTATTTCACCAGGCAACAACTGGCTGAGTTAACAGCAAAACTGAATCCACTACTCCCCACGGGCCTGGATTATTATCCGCTCATTCATACAGGTGAGCGTTTCCCTGTCTGTGACAGCACATTAAAACCGCGTCTGTCACCACGACCTGATGATGACGTCACTTTTTTTCAAGCCATGTTGGAAGGTATGGCCCGCATTGAACATCAGGGGTATCAGTTATTGGCGGAACTTGGTGCACCCTACCCGGTCAATATTCGCAGTGCCGGGGGTGGCAGTCGTAACCCTGCTTGGACTACCATACGGCACAACATGCTCGGGGTACCCTTGATAGATGCACAACAACAAGAAGCCGCTTATGGCGGTGCCCTGCTCGCTCGCACCGGATATTTAGCTTAAGGAATTATTTGAAGTATGAACCCATTCATCGGCCCACTGTTCGCCCTCAAAGGCTTTAATCTGATTCGTCGCCCTGGTGTGCGCCGTTTTGTAGTCATCCCATTACTCGTTAATATCATTCTCTTCAGTGGCGCCATCTGGCTGAGTGCCAGCTACTTTGATGCCTATATGGCAGAAGTGTTGCCTCAGGGCTATGACTGGCTTGAATGGTTGCTCTGGCCGCTGTTTGCCATCGCTCTGTTGCTGACTATGTTCTACACCTTCACCTTGTTAGCCAATCTGATATGTGCCCCCTTTAATGGCTTGTTGGCAGAAGCCGTTGAAAAAGAAATCAACGGCAGTGTTCAGGGCACTAGTACCAGCTTGATGCAGGCGTTGAAGGAATCACCCAAATCTATCTGGAGTGAATTTCGTAAACTGGCTTATTTTCTGGTGCGCGCCATTCCCTTGCTGATCTTATTTATCATCCCAGTGGTTAATCTTATTGCGCCGTTTTTGTGGATTGCATTTACTTCTTCGCTGCTGTCAAAAGAGTATCTCGACTATCCCATGGCCAATCATGGTTTAGATTTTGACCAGCAACGCGAAATTCACAAAAAACATCGTGTCAGCAGTTTAAGTTTCGGAGCGACGATAATGCTGCTGACCATGATTCCAGTCGTCAATTTTATTGTCATGCCACTCGCTGTGGCCGGAGCTACGGCCTTGTATCTGGAGCGAATCAACAATACACAAAGCTAAAGAATAGTTCGTGCTATCAAATGACTAAAATGGTATAATCCGCGCACTGAAAATATCGCAATAGCTGCCGCTCCTTCTCGGGTTGTCGCCATTGCCACGCTAAGCTGCAAAGGTGCCTCCATGTCCGCCCCACAATCTCCCGTCCAGTCATTTTCTGAACTGGGTTTAATTCAACCCGTCCTTGATACCCTGAAAGAGGTAGGTTACGAAACACCATCCCCCATTCAGGCTGAGACCATTCCACTCCTGCTGCAAGGCAAAGATGTGCTAGGCCAGGCCCAAACCGGGACGGGTAAAACAGCCGCTTTTGCCCTGCCTTTGTTATCTCGAATTGACCTGAAACGACTTGAACCACAAGTGCTGGTTCTGGCGCCGACGCGTGAACTGGCTATCCAGGTGGCAGAGGCATTCCAGCGTTACGCGTCGAAAATAAAGGGCTTTCATGTGGCGCCGATTTATGGTGGCCAAAGTTATGAGACACAGATCCGTCAACTAAAACGCGGTGTACATGTCGTGGTTGGCACCCCGGGCCGGGTGATGGATCACATGCGCAAAGGCACGCTGAAATTGAAAGGCCTGAACGCGCTGGTCTTGGATGAAGCGGATGAAATGCTGCGCATGGGTTTTATTGATGATGTGGAGTGGATTCTGGAACAAACTCCTGACCAGCGCCAAATTGCGCTGTTTTCCGCCACCATGCCCTCTGTTATTCGTAAAATCGCTGAAAAACATTTGCATGATCCACAACATATAACCATCAAGGTTAAAACCACCACGGCAGAGACAATTCGTCAGCGCTACTGGATGGTCAGCGGTCATCACAAACTTGATGCTCTGACACGACTGCTGGAGGCAGAAACATTTGATGGCATGATTATCTTTGTTCGCACCAAAAATGCCGCAGGCGAGCTATCTGAAAAACTGGAAGCACGTGGTTATGCCTCCTCTGCCCTCACCGGCGATATGGCGCAAAATATGCGCGAACGCACCGTAGACCAAATTAAATC
Organism: uncultured Chromatiaceae bacterium; assembly: GCA_945787785.1. Taxonomy (GTDB): domain Bacteria; phylum Pseudomonadota; class Gammaproteobacteria; order Tenderiales; family Tenderiaceae; genus Tenderia. The sequence continues at coordinate 1,494 of CALZIO010000062.1, read as the reverse complement.
AGGCAAGTTGGACATCCTGGTCGCTACTGACGTCGTTGCCCGCGGTCTCGACGTGGAGCGCATCACCCACGTCATTAACTATGACGTCCCTTACGACACTGAGTCTTATACCCATCGTATTGGGCGGACCGGTCGCGCTGGGCGTAAGGGTGACGCCATTCTATTTGTTGCACCGCGTGAAAAACGCATGCTGAACACTATCGAGAAGGCAACCCGGCAAAAGATCGAACTACTGGAGTTCCCTTCGACTGAAACCATCAATGACAAGCGTATTGAACGTTTTAATCAGCGCATCTCCGATACTCTCAATGCAGAAGATTTGGGCTTCTTCCATCATCTGATGGAGAACTATCAGCAAGAGCACAATATCCCGGCGTTGGAAATCGCAGCCGCGCTGGCCAAGCTAGTACAAGGCGAACAACCATTATTATTAAAAGAACGCGATATGCGTGCCCCGCGCGAATCAAAACAGTCTGATAAACGTAACAAACCCGAAAAAAGACGCGACAAATCCAAATCTGACCGCCCGAAAAAAACAGCCCCCCCTGAAGAAGGTATGCAACGCTTTCGCGTAGAAGTCGGCCGTAACGATAACGTCAAGCCAGGGAATATCGTGGGCGCCATTGCGAATGAAGCGGGACTGGATAGCGAACACATTGGCCGCATCGATATTCACGATGACTATAGTTTGGTTGACTTACCCGACGGTATGCCGAAAGATGTTTTTGATGATTTACAATCTGTATGGGTAGTCGGGAAGCAATTGCGAATTTCAAAGCTTGGGCAGGAGAAAGTGCCAAAACGAACAGGTGGCAAACCTGAAAAGCGCAGCAAAATAAAAATAAAGAAGCCTGCGGATAAGAAGCCTAAAAGAAACAAATCAAAAGACAAGGCTAGTTAAGTTGCTTCTTCAAGCTCAGTATTTTATTGAATCACGCGAAATGAGTTAATGATGCTAGTCAAGTCATCCTTCAGACCCTGACTGAGGTCACCCTCTGGTACTTGGCTGGCAGTAATGACATAGGCTTTTCCGTTACCCATTGCATATCTCTGAAATTGATAAATGGGAGCACCGAAAGCGTAATTCATCACGACAATTACACCGCCGTTAGTCACAGGATCAACATCACTAGAAATTACTTCCCAACCCGCCGCAACAAGATTTTCTTCGTTTAAAGCAACATATTCTTCTATCGAAATATGTCCTACTTGCTCGACCACAACATTAACGTTGGGAGTAAAATCGTCGATTGGGTGTTTTGACAATATAAAAATGGGTATATCCACCGTGTTAGGAACCCCCATATCTTGCATCATTTGTCTGCCAACAACTTCATCAGCAGCCCAGTCCTCATTATTAGGCCAACTAATCTGAAACTAAAGTTTCCCGCATTCACCTATGCGACCATACGTAGCAATGCGGCAATAAATGAATTATGTGTAGGTTTGCCCGGTTTAGGGCAAACGCTAACAAAATCTTTGTCAAGCGCGGCT
>CALZIO010000061.1 GCA_945787785.1 uncultured Chromatiaceae bacterium | reverse complement strand
GTAAGGGCAATGCAGAGGGGCTAGCCGTGCAACGATTGGCCCCATCAAAGAACTGTGTTGAGATTTATGAAATTTACGCAAAAAACCTGTCAAGTATTATTTTCGATTTATTATGCTGAACTGTTACATTTAATTAAACAGAAAAAGCGCTCAGGCGTTGGTCTGACAATTCTTGGCTTTGGCATGGGTAACTATAACGATCATATGTTAGAAGAGATCTCTAATGCGGGTGATGGTAATGCTGCTTACATCGACACCCTGCAAGAGGCTCAGAAAGTGCTGGTCGATGAAATTGGCGCAACATTGCAGGCGATTGCTCGTGATACCAAGATCCAGATTGAATTTAATCCTGAACAGCTGAGTAGCTATTATTTGATCGGATATGAAAACCGAATGCTCACGCGCGAAGACTTCAGAAATGAACGCGTGGACGCGGGTGATGTAGGTGCTGCTCATACGGTAACAGCACTGTATGAAATCACCTTGAATGATAGGCTTCGTTATCAAGTGGCTGATAGTAGCCCTTCAAAATATAGCAATGAGATAGGCTTTTTGAAAATCCGTTATAAAAAACCTGAAGAGAGTGGCAGCCGGGAAATGATCCGTGTGCTACTGAAAAAGGACATTCAGCAATCCTTTGTCCACACGTCTGACAACTTTCGTTTTTCTGCTGCAGTAGCTGCATTTGGCCAGTTGCTACGTAACAGTGAGCCGCTAGGTGACTATGACTATGATGAAGTCCTGGCACTAGCAAGACAGAGTCGTGGCGGTGATGAGTATGGTTATCGGTCTGAGTTTCTTAAACTGGTGAATTTAGCTGGCTCATTGAAATAGAGATTAGGGTTAGGGGGAGAGACCCTCCTGACCCTAAATTTAATAGTAAACGGCAGGACATATGACCGCATCGCATAAAACCAAGCACTTCTCCTGCTGTTTTGTTTGTTTGATCAGCTTTAGAAATGACAAGGTCATAAGCTCAATGAAACGCGAACGGATAATCTGAATTATTAACTGAAATGCAGAATTCACCCCGCAGCTCACCCGAGCAATTAAAAAAAGCCTACGCAATATACGTAAGCCTTTGTTTATCATGGCGCACCCGGCACGATTCGAAGTGTGACTAGAACGAACCGTGTGAGTTCAGGGAATACTTAATGAAGCCCGAAGGGGTTCTAAGTGCGGCTGCCTGGTTCGTAGCTATCAGGGCGTGTTTTATTTTATTTTATTTCAATAAGTTGTGTAGTGTCCGTTGCTCTATTTTGCACCACAATGCACAACGACGCATAGCTCATTCCGGCAAAAGTTCGGCACAGTTTCTCGCTATTAGTAACCTCAATGTCCAGTTTCCGACACATTGTATTTGTGAAGAGTAGCTACAACGCATACACGTTATAGCGAGCTGTCGAACATCCATGGCATAGTGCCCATGCTACAGCCGAAAAACGCTGCGTCACTCAATGATTTATTGAACCTAAATTGTAATTTCTAACAGACGAATCTACGTGCATTCATTAGTTGGGCAATCCTATCCAGTTCCCGCCCGGTTTACACATCCTCATCTGTAGCCACTTCGACACGGTTCTTTCCACTTCTCTTGACTTGATACAGCGCCGCATCAGCCTTTTCCACAAGATATTGATACGTTCCGGTATTTTCCCCACACGCGGCCACGCCTATACTCACAGTCAATGTCTGGCCATCAGGCAGGCGTTGCGCCAGCTCCTTACTCATTCTATTGGCAATGGCCTCGGCGTCATGTACCAGGGTCAACGGCAGAATAACGGCAAACTCCTCACCGCCGTAGCGACAACAAATATCTGACTCTCTCGCCAGGTGCAGAAGGGTCTTTCCTATAACAGCGAGAATCCTATCGCCCTCTCGGTGGCCGTAGGTGTCATTAACTAATTTAAAGTCATCAATATCGATTAACACCAGCGTGACGGGCAAGCCATATCTCACATAACGTTTCACCTCCAAATCGATCTGTTGATAGAAGTAGCTATGATTGAAAAGGCCTGTTAGGCCATCGCGCAAAGAGAGGCCGATTATTTCTCCAATATGCACCTCACCAATCAGCGTCGTGTTTACCATGAAGTCGGTGACATTTGAAAGGTAATCCAGCGTGGCCACAGCAATTTTAACATTCCGTCCCAGCGCTTCAGATAGCACATGCTTATGCCGCAGAACTTCATTCCAAAGTACTTCCGCCACTTCAGGGGCGAAATACTGGTGGGTAATCGAATAAAAAAGATCGGAATAGAATCTGAGGCCACGGGTATTTTTGAGATCGACCAGGCAATCTTTCTCAGCTTCCGTAAGCGCTCGATCACCGGCAAAAGCCGATGCCAGATCGAGAGAGAGTGCGTTGTCATCAAGGACGCCGCGCCGCCGATCAGAGTCGGTCTCTTCAATACATGGCAAATTGTCGTTAGGGGTTGTCACGGCTGATACTGTTCGTCACCATGTTTGCTTGAATTAATCAACAAGCCTCTGACTACACTCTTCTTACGATAAAAATAGAACACATTCGCCACTTTGGTTATTTTTTGCAGCCAATTTGAATTCAAAATTAGAGCCTGCATGGCTCGTAACACTCCTTCAAAAATCCTCTGCCGCCAAGACGTAAGCATAGCTTTCTCCACCGCGCCGATAGACTTTGTCCGCAACCTCATAGATCCTTTCCCGCTCGGTATCGAAGGCTTTCAGGAATTCCGGCTCGGCGTTATTCATCTCTGGATAAAGCCGTTTGAGGGCGGCTGTTTCCAAAAAGAAAGAAACCTCCATCGTGCTGTCGTATCCCCAAAAAAGCACGCGGCTGCTATCAGGATCGAAACTGCGGCTGGGGTTGGGAAAGTGCAATTTCATCGCTGAGCTCCCGTTGCCGTCGTTAGTTCTGGGGTCATGCCCTTGAGAAATTTAAACATGTCACTGTCTGTGGATAGCACCAGGGTGGTGTTGGTAGCGATGATGGATTTGTAGGATTGCATGGTGCGGGTGAATTCATAAAACGCCACGGCTTCGGCGCTTTGATTGTAGGCACTGGCGTAGATTTCGGTGGCCTTGGCATCGGCGACACCGCGGATCTCTTCCACCTCACGATAAGCTTCTGACTGGATTTTATTTAGGTCACGCACGCGATTACCTCGAATTCGGGCGGCCTCACCGTTACCCTCTGACAGGAAACGCTCTGCAATCTGGCGTCGTTCACTGATCATTCGATCATAGATTTTCGGACGCACACTATCATTATAGTTGATGCGTTTAAAACGAATATCCAGCAATTCAATACCAAACACTTTCACCTTTTCGGCCGCTGCGGTAAAAATCTCTTGCTCGACGAGTTGGCGGCCCTTCTGGATTGGTACCAGTGTGCCCATGTTCAGCTCGCGTTCCGCATCGGTCAGCAGGGCATCACGCAGTGGTACACGATCTTTGGTGGTACGGATGATTTCGATCAGCTCATGTTTGGCGATGGCGTTGCGGGTTTCGCTGCCGAGAATATCGTCAAGGCGAGACTGGGCGCTGCGTTCATCGCGTAAGCGTAAAAAGTATTGCAGTGGATCGACAATCCGCCAGCGGGCAAACAGATCGACCGAGATATAGAGCTTGTCCTTGGTGGGCATGTCGGAGGGATTGCCGTCCCACTCAAGCACCCGTTTGTCGATGGGATTCACCTCCTGAATGAAAGGCACTTTGATCTTCAAGCCGGCCTCTGTCACCGGCTCACCCACTGGCTTGCCAAACTGCGTGATAATCACCTGTTCAACCTCGCCAACCGTGTAGAGTGAACTCGTCAGCACGTAGCCGCCCGTGACCAGCACCACGATCAGTGCAATAGATTTGATCTTCATGGTTTAACCCCCTGTTGGGCGTCGAGGTTCAGCAGCGGCAGGATGCCGCGCATCTGATCATCAACAACAATCTTGCTACGAATACCCGGCATGACTTCTTGCAAGGTCTCGATATAGATGCGCCGACGCGTCACCTCCGGGGCCTTGTTGTATTCCGCCAGCAGGGCATTGAAACGAGCCACATCCCCTTCGGCTTCATTGATGCGTTTGAGGCGGTAGCCGTCGGCCTCGCGAATGCGTTGATCTTTTTCACCCTCGGCCAGCGGAATCACTTTGTTGTAATCGCGCCGCGCTTCGTTGATCAGTTTCTCTTTCTCCTGCTGGGCTTGGTTGACCTCATTGAACGAAGCCTGCACCGGTGCGGGTGGATTGATATTTTTTAATTGCACCTGGTCGATACTGATGCCCATCACGTATTTGGTAGAGAGCGCCTGCATTTTGGTCAGCGCCTCTGTTTCGATCTCCTGGCGGCCGATGGTAATCACTTCATCCACGGTGCGATCACCGACCACTTCACGCATCACGGATTCGGAGACATAACGCAGGGTGGCACCGGGTTCGCGCACTTCGAAAAGATATTTAAAGGGGTCTGAAATACGGTACTGAACCACCCATTCCACCAACGCGGCGTTGAGATCGCCGGTCACCATTTCGGTTTCCCGTTTACCGTCGCGAGGGCTCTGGTACGGGTCAGTGGCGCCCGGGGTGGTGAAACCAAACTCCTGCTTCAATTGCCGTTTGACGGGCACGATGGTCACCGTATCAACGCCTAGCGGCACCCTGAAATGCAGCCCCGGCGGAACCTCTTTGAGATATTGACCGAAACGTTGCACCACAGCGACAGAGTCACTCGGCACCGTGTAAAAAGCGCTCCATGCCGCTAAGCCAAGCAGCGCAAGCACAACAAGGGGGATTATCCCCCGAGGGCTGCCGCTTGGTATCATCCTCTTCAACCGATCTTGCCCCTGACGAATAAGGTCATCAAGATCAGGGGCCGAACCGGGGACAGCACCGGTACCATTACCCCAGGGGTTCTTCGGGCCGCCAGAATTATTCGATGGCATGGGTATGCCCTCCTGTTGTGTTGTTTTTAACGATAGTTGTGTTCATCTCAAATTCCTTTTATTCAAGCCCGAATGGCGATTGCCTATCGGGTAACTCTGGTTCTCAGGCCACGTTGGTTAACAGCCTGTTAAGCTAATATCCCCTCTACATTATGTTCCTGGCGATCATCAATCAGGGGAATCAAGTCAGTTTCATTCAGCACCACACCATCCAATGTCACACGCCCTACCCCTTCACCGCTGCATTTAATCGTGATGTGATAAAAGGTATCGCGATAGCGGTAATGGATTTTGTACGACGTCCAATCCGCCGGAATGCACGGTGCGATGCGCAGTTGATCCCCTTCCCGGTTCAGGCCCAGCAGTGTTTCCACGCCGAGTCGATACATCCAGCCCGCTGCGCCGGTATACCAGGTCCAGCCGCCTCGGCCAGTGTGAGGCGCGGCACCGTAGATATCCGCGCTCATCACATAAGGTTCAACTTTGTAGCGTTCGATCTCTTCTGGCTTGCTGCTACGGTTAATGGGGTTGAGCATACCAAACAGTTCCCAGGCCCGTTCTTTTTCACCCATCATGGCAAATGCGGTGGTGGCCCAAATGGCGGCATGGGTATATTGGCCGCCGTTTTCACGTACGCCGGGCACATAGCCTTTGATGTATCCCGGTTCAAGTGTTGATTTGTCGAAGGGTGGATCGAGCAGTTGAATTAACTGCGCATCACGTCTAACCAAACGTTTGTCCACTGCCGCCATTGCCTGGCTGGCACGTATGACATCACCGCCGCCGCAGATCACCGACCAACTTTGGCTAATGGAATCGATTTGGCATTCGTCATTCTGAGCAGAGCCCAATGGCGTGCCATCATCAAAATAGGCGCGTCGATACCAGGCGCCATCCCAGCCATTTGTCTCAATATTGCTAAGTAGTTCTGCAGCCTGTTGAGTACAAAGATCGGCAAAAATTTGATCATCACGGTCGCGGGCCAATTCAGAAAACTGCTGTAGGTTTTCATAGAGAAACCAGGCTAGCCAAACACTCTCGCCCTTGCCTTCGGCACCGACCAGGTTCATGCCATCGTTCCAGTCGCCGCAGCCCATTAACGGCAGTTGATGTTGACCAAAACGCAGGCCGTGCTTGATGGCGCGCACACAATGTTCATAGAGCGAGGCCGTTTCGTTGGAGCGTTGCGGTTGGTCGTAGTAGGCTTCTTCACCGGGGTTAAGCTCACGGCCTTCGAGAAAAGGGATGGACTCATCCAGCACGGCCGTATCGCCGGTTGCCCGCACATAACGACAGGTGGCATAGGCCAGCCACAAGTAGTCATCAGAGAATTGGGTACGCACGCCCTGGCCGTTCGGTGGATGCCACCAATGCTGCACATCGCCCTGGCTGAACTGGCGTTCGGCGCAACGGATGATCTGCTCACGAGCCAGCCATGGGGTGGCATGGATCAGCGCCATGGTGTCTTGCAATTGATCACGAAAACCGTAAGCCCCGCCGGATTGGTAATAGCCACTGCGGCCCCAGTAGCGACAGGAGAGTGTCTGATAGATCAGCCAACCGTTAGTCAATACATTCAACGCGGGATCGGGCGTCTCCACATACACTGCACCCAGGGTGTGATTCCAATATCCCCACACCGTTTCCAAGGCTTGGCGTGCGCCAGCCGGGCCACCGAAGCGTTGGATAAAATAGTGCGCTTCATCCGCGTGTTGCGCCGCGCCGAAGATAAACACGATCTCGCGTTCCTGACCGTCGGCCAGTTCGATCTGGGTCTGCATCGCGGCGCAGGGATCAAGTCCTGCGCCGGTCTTGCCCGACAGACGTTCGCGGCCCAGCGCTGCCGGATTGCTCAATGAACCGTTGCGGCCGATGAACTCGGTGCGGTTGCCGGTCACTGACCGTTCTGGTTCGCTCACCTGGGCAAAGACAACACGATTAGCGCATTCACGACCGTAGGCATTGCGCGCAAAGATCGCACCGCTGTGAGGATCGGTCTCGGTGACAATATACATCTGATTGGCGTGTCGCCACTCACCCAGCACCAGTTCCCAATAACCGGTCAAGGATAATCGACGTGCACTGCCCGATTGGTTACGTAGCTTGAGCACCACGAACTTCACTGGCGCATCCATGGCGACGTAGGTATACAGCTCTGAAGCGATGCCCGCTTCAACATGTTCAAACACGCTGTAGCCAAAACCGTGTCGGCAGACATAACCTGATTTACCACAAGCAGGTAACGGTGTGGGCGACCAGAATGCACCTGTCTCTTCGTCACGGATATAAAATGCCTCGCCGCTACTATCACTGACCGGATCGTTATGCCAGGTGGTCAGGCGGAACTCATGGGCATTTTCCACCCAGGTGTAGGCGCTGCCACTTTCGCTGACCACGGTGCCGATGTGCGGACTGGCAATGACATTAACCCACGGTGCCGGTGTGCTCTGTCCCGCTTCAAGGGTGACCACATATTCATGACCATCGGTGGTAAAACCACCGAGACCGTTACAAAAGATACGTTCGCGTGGGGGCAGCGGTTGAGCCGCTTCAGAGACTGCTTGCACTGATGCAATCAGACGATTCGGCAAACGCTCAGCCACTGCACGGCGTTCCACCTGTTCTCGCAAAGTCTCGGCACTGTCGTTAAGCACCATGCGGGCGACACTCTGGAACAGTACCCGGTCTTCTTCGGAAAGTTCTTCCGCACGGCGCACAAACACACCGCCCGGTTTATCGAGCACTTGCGCCTCAGGCCCTGAGTTAATCAGCCCCATAATCTGGTCTTGCAGAACTGCGCGGTAGCCAGAGAAATCATCGTTCACAATCACCAGATCTACCGTCAGCCCCTTCATGCGCCAATAGGCATGGGCTTGCAGCACCTGCTTAACCAGGTCGATACGATTCATGTCACCGATGTGCAGCAATACGATAGGCAGATCACCCGAAATACCAAAGCGCCACAGCCCGGACTGCCCCAACTGATTGCGCGCAATCACACTGGGTGCGGCACGACGCAAGGCGTTGCCATAAATAATGGCGCTGGCCAAACGGCCATAGACTTGCGCATCGGCTTCAGTAGCATTTAGATGGCGCAGCACCTCTTGGCTCTGGAACCAGGCCATTTCAAAGGCCCGCTCAACAAAGTGACGATCACAATATTTATCCAGTAAGGCCAGTGCCGCCTCGCGTGTGTCTGCGACACCGGAGATGATCTGCACAATGGCAGACTCATCCGTGGATAGCGTAATCGTGCTACGAATGGCGACGATAGGGTCAAGCACCGAACCTTCGCTATTCGACAAGCGTTCACTGCCATCCAGCGCCAGCGGCTTAGCCGTTGTGCGGCCCCGGCCAATAAATTTGGCGCGGTCTGTTTCGTAAGATGGCGCATCGGCGACTGCACCCGGTGCGGCCAATAGATGGAACATCCACGGCACCTGTTCACCCGGAGTGCGTGGCCGACGGGTACAGAGGATCGCCTGGCGCTCGGGTAGAATTTCTGTTTGCACAAACAGATTACTAAACGAACGATGGGCCAGATCCGCATTCAGCGGTGCCAGCACCACCTCGGCGAAACTAGTCACTTCAATACGCCGCTGACGGGACGACTGGTTGGTGAGGGTGACGCGGCGGATTTCCACATCATCTTCCGGTGACACGCTGATCTCGGTGTGCGTTTCTATCTCCTCATCACGGCGTCGATATTCAGCCCGCCCCTGCACAAAAATCGCTTCGTAGTGATCGGCCTTTCGCAGTGTAGGCTGGTAGGTGCTGGACCAATACTCATCGCTGTCCCGGTCACGTAGATAGATAAACGTGCCCCAGTTATCTTCCGTGACATCTTCTCGCCAACGGCTGATGGACAGATCACGCCAACGGCTGTAGCCGCCACCGGCATGCGTCGCCATGACGTGGTAACTGCCGTTGGACAACAGGTGCACTTCCGGTGTCGCTGTATTTGGGTCGGTAAACACGCGCATGATTGTGCCGGTTTCCGCCTCGGGCGGACGGGCGGCAGCCACCACTTCTGCGGCGTGAGGATGCAGGGTCGCGCCCTTCTTCGGTACGCGTTCCTGCAGTAACAAATCGGTTGCCCGCACCAAGGGATCAGACATAAATCGGCGCTGCATGGGTTGCTTAAGCAAGGCATGCTCAAGGGCCAGCAGGCTCATACCCTGGTGATGGGCCATGAAGGCACGCACGACGGCGTGGCTCTTACCCCGTGGCACCCGCGATGGCGTGTAATCGATGGCTTCAAAAAAACCGTACGCCCCTAGAAAATCATTGGCGGCCAGTGTCTGCAAATTACGGCAGGCCTCCAGCGGCATCACCATCAACGCCAATGCGCTGGCGTAAGGCGCAATGACAAGATCTTCGCCCAGGCCACGTTTCAGACCCAGCCCAGGCACGCCAAAGGCACGATATTGATAAACTTGGTGCATGTCGGTGGCGTTATAGCAGGACTCGGAAATCCCCCAAGGCACAGCCCGTTGACGACCATACTCAATCTGGCGTGCTACTGCGGCCTTGCAGGTTTGCGCCAGCAGGGTGTTGTCGTAACTGGGCATGATCAGTTGCGGCATGAGGTACTCAAACATCGAGCCACTCCAGGAGATCAAACTGACATGGCCACCATGACTGGTCAGCAAGCGACCTAGTGCGAACCAATGTTTTTGCGGCAGTTGTTCTTGGGCGATGAGCATGAAACTGGCTAGACGTGCTTCCGATGCCAGTAGGTCATAACAGGCGGGATCACGTCGCCGTTCGCCCATGTCGTAACCAATGCTCAGCAAACCGCTGGTCGTATCGTAGAGAAATCCAAAATCCATCGCCGCCAGTTCGCGGCAACGATTCACCAAATCGTCGATGAATTTGAGCCGCCCTAGTGCGCTTTTATAAAGTGAACCTGAGCTTGAATCAGTGTCAGGTGACTTTTCTCGGGCTAATTCGGCCAGTGTTGGAATATTGCTGAATGCCTGAGAATCAGGCACTAGATGTTTAAGGTCATTAGCCAATGCACGTGATTGTTGATCGAACGCCTGCACCCAGTAATACAGCTCACCGTCAATATCAATATCCACAGGTAAGCAAACCAGCACCTCAGCGCCTATACGATGAATCTCTTCCAACTGAGCATCGAAATCTGCCAGTGCCTGACCCCGTCCAAGCAGTGAAGCGTTTTGTGTGAGCGCCTCTAATCTGTCATGTAAAAACTGAACCTTCTTGGCCAGTTCAGGTGAAGATTCTGAAGGCACGTGTTCGAGCAACACCTGCAAAGTATCTTGCAGACCTTGAAACGCATTGACTGATAACACAGGCTGATCTTTCAATTCCAACAATCCGGCTTGCAAAGTCAACAGCGCGCCCGCCAGGTTGCCGCTATCTACCGATGAGACATATTGCGGCTGAAGTGGTTGCAGGGTGCGGGTGTCATACCAGTTATAAAAATGGCCACGATAACGTTCCAGTTTCTCCATCGTCGCCAGGGTGTTCTCGGTTCGTTGTAGAAACTCTCCGGCAGAGATGTAACCAAAATCATAGGCCGACAAATCTGCCAATAACGACATGCCAATATTGGTTGGCGAGGTACGCGATGCAATGACGGGTTCGGGGTATTCCTGGAAATTATCGGGCGGTAACCAATTGTCTTCCGGCCCGACAAAATCCGCGAAGTAACGCCAGGTGCGCCGAGCGGAGGCGCGCAGGAACGAACGCTGTTCCGAACTCAAATCAGGGACGGGAGAGACCAGCGGCTGGCTGATCCACCATGCAATCATTGGTGAGACTAACCAAAGCAGTAATACCGGCGCACAGAACAGCAAGGCCGTGCCATTCAAACTTAAGACAAGCACCACGACCATTACGGGCGCTATCCACATCTCCTTAATAAAATCGATCAGCGTACGACATGCGTTGCGGCGGGCATAGGCACGGGTGTGCCAGAGCAATAATCCACGCTGCGTGAACAACATGCGCACACCGGAGCGCACAATCGCATCCAGACAAATCAGGGTATCGTAAGGCAACAGCGCCAGGGTTAAACACCCGTGAGCAAAGGGACGCCCCGTGGCTCTACTGGTCTGGATCAGATGCACCAGCCAATCACGTTCCTTGGGTTTACGGATGAACTCAATGGTGCTGGACAACAGACTGGGTAGAAATATGATGGCGATGATTGAAAGGGTCCAAAACCACACCGGACCCGGACCAAATAGCCAACCGCCCAATAACAAGGCAAGCAAGGCTGGTGAGACCAGACTGCGGCGAAGGTTGTCGAAAATTTTCCACATCGACAAGGCGGTCAGCGGGTTTGGTTGGCGCTTGGGTTTTGATGCTAAATCATCGCCACCCTCCGGCTCAGGCACGCTCGGCAACAGCCAAGCCGCGATCTGCCAGTCACCCCGTATCCAGCGATGGCGACGACTAACATCAATGGCATAAGAGTCTGGATGTTCTTCAATCAAATCCACATCGGTGACTAATGCTGAACGGGCATAACCACTTTCCAACAAATCGTGACTTAGAATGAGATTATCGGGAAAGCGGCCATCAACGGCCTGACGAAACGCATCGACATCGTAGATGCCCTTACCGATAAATGAACCTTCGCCAAATAGGTCCTGATACACATCCGACACTTCGCGGGTGTAGGGATCGATGCCTGATTCACCGGCAAACAGTTTGCTGAAGCGTGACTGCACCGCGCTGGTCAGGCTAATCGATGCCCGCGGTTGCAGGATCGCATACCCCTCAACAATTCTGCCCTTTTCGGCATCGTAAATCGGCCGGTTGAGCGGGTGCGCCATATTGCCGATCAACGTGCGTGCTGCATCACGGGGGAGTTGCGTATCGGTATCCAGGGTGATGACGTATTTGATTGAACTGAGGATTGAAACATCACCGACAATCTCGGAAAATGCCACAGGCTCTGCGCCTCGCAGCAAGGCATTAAACTGCTCCAGTTTACCGCGCTTGCGCTCATAACCCATCCACACCTTATCGCAGTCATTCCACAGCCGTGGCCGGTGAAACAGGAAGAAGATGTTGGGACGATCTTCGTCATAGGCTTCGTTAAGTTTTTGCACGGCGGTGCGTGCATAGGCGAGCACATCATCATCGCCTGGTTGAATTTGTTCTGGCGCATCACGAAAATCAGTCAGCAAGGCAAAAAACAGATTAGGGTCGCGATTACCGAGATAACGAATCTCCAGAGCTTCGAGCAGATCATCAATCTCTTCTGGTTTACTCAACAGAGTGGGCACCACCACCATGCTGCGATGAGCATTTGGAATGCCTTTGGAAAAATCCAGACGCGGCAAAGCGCGTGGTGGTAAAAACTGGGTAACTATCACATTCACCACAGGCACAGCCAGGCTCGAGGCACCAATCATTGCAGTGATCGCAAAAAACCAAAAGAGCCAGTCAGCCAAAGCAATACCAGTGAACGACGAAAGTAGAAGAGCACTGGAAAGCAAGGTCAGCAACAATATAGAAGTGAGATAAAGAGGCAGACGAACATGCCGACTCGCTCGGCTGGCCCGCACTTGCCACGATAAACGGCAATGGATCGCTCGCTCCAGCATCGGCCGTCCGCTATCGACGAGGTAATAACCAACATGGGTGCTACGGTCGTTATTACCCAATCGCTGTGCCGCCGTTTGTGCCAGCGCGATGGCCTCACGTGCCACTGATAACTCGCTGCACGAATTGCGCGCGCTTGCTCGAGCCACCTGCTCAATGACATGCCGGTAGCGGTCGCGCGTAGCAAAATCCTGGCAGGCATACATGTCTGCCGGATCTTCACGCAAAGCCTGCTCAACCACGCTGAGCGACTCAACAAAATCGCGCCAATCCATGGTGCCGATAAAACGCAAACTACCAATGCTATTGGCGATAGATATTTGATTCGTTGCTGCGGTGCGGGCTGCGGCGGCGGATAACTGCGTTGCCGACACCCCTTGCTCAATGAGAGTTTGTTCAAGCCAGGTTTGCACAAACGCCATGGTTGGCCCTTGCGCTTGCAGTCTGGCGTAAAACTCTTCTACAAACGGTGCCGTCAGCGGCACATCGGCATTGGCAAATTCGGCCAACAATTGAATCAGTTGCTTGGGTTCTTTTTCCGCCGTCTCCAGCATGCGATCTGCCCAGGCGATGGCAGCGTCTCGCTCTTCACGTCGACGAGCGATACGTAACGCTACACGGCGCAGATTTTCCAATAGCGCCAACTGGAGCATGATAGGAAATGCCCATAATTCGCCTAATTTTAAGGGCTCAGCGGTCTGGTAGGCAGCGATAAACTGGGTGGTGTTGTCGCTATCGACACGACCATCCATGTGTGAGATCAACTCCAGGGCTAAATCATAGATACGGGGAAAACCAGTAGACGGGCCATTCGCCAGTCGTGGCAATTGTCGGCTATAGCCAGGTGGTAGATGCCGCCGTGCCAGATTGATTTGTTGTTCAATAAGGTAGAAGTTATCGAGCAGCCAGGCCTCGGCCGGTACGATCCGTTGACCGGGTGTGGTAGTGGCGACCACCACATCATAGGCCGCCAGCAGAACCCGTTCATTGTCTGCTAACCGAGGTAGTAGTTTATCTGCAACGGGGTCCGGATCGATTTTGTATTGTTCCGCCAGCGTCACCGCATGGCGTTTCAGTTGTTCGATGCTGAACAGCTCTGAGCGTAGCAGTTCGGTATCCTGATCGTTGCTCAGCGTAATACGCGCGCGCGTACCCAATATAAATTCTTTTATGATTATGGAATTCTCCTTGATAGCTTGAGATCACCTTGGGGTCAAGCTCGGGATAGTCAGCGCAGCACAGGCCTTATGACCTGTACTCGCTGAAAACGCAGGCTACCCGCACTCAGGCACAGAGCCTGTTAGCTGTAAAATGTAAATTACTTACGCTGTGTTGGCAGACGTTGAAGTCTTCAAGACAAAAAATAGACTGCGCCGTAAAAATAACAACTAAAAATTAATGCATAACCAAGACTTATGAAATACTCGTCAATGGATTAACGTCACACACATGCCGCAGCCGGTTTAACGCTACGCATCATTACCGAATAAACCATGGGACTCTTTCTTTTCTTTCTTTGCCGCCTTCTTTTCTTTTGGCGTCATAGCCGGTTTCTTCTTACCCTCTTTATTGCTTTTTTGTCCTTTGCTCATTGTGTTCGCTCCTAAATGATTAATGGGGGATCTTCAGGTCAAGCATTGCAGCTCAGTTCGAATGGGCCTGATCAATGATGTCCTGACAACGCTTAACAAAGTACTGAATATCGAGGAAGCAGTCCGTCCTGTGGGACCACGGGATATTCTGTTATCCGGCAAAAGAAATGCCTGGGCGGGTGAATATGGTAGCTATCGACTACAGTACCATGGATACAACTTCTTGGTTTAACTCATTTCAGCTGACACATGAGAAAGTTAAAACTGAAGGGCATCGAATATGTAAGCGCACGATAACTATCGCCATGAGCAAAATGGCAATTTCAGGGACACAAACCTCGGCAGTGAAATTTTGGCAATAAAAAACGGCCACCGAACAACTCGATAACCGTTTGTTTATACTTGTAAAATATGGCGCGCCCGGCACGATTCGAAGTATGACTAGAACGAACCGTGTGAGTTCAGGGAATACTTAATGAAGCCCGAAGGGGTTCTAAGTGCGACCGCCTGAATCGTAGTTAGCCAGGCCGGATGTAACCATATGTTTTAATTAATAATTCACTTGGGCTCCCGTTGCCAATATTGCCCTACAATGCATAACGATGCACAACTAATCCCCGCAAAAATCCCGCACGTTTTTCTTCCTTTTTTAGATCAGCCCGCCATGCCCACTCAAAATATTTGGTAACTGTTCAGCATAATAAATCGAAAATAATACTTGACAGGTTTTTTGCGTAAATTTCATAAATCTCAACACAGTTCTTTGATGGGGCCAATCGTTGCACGGCTAGCCCCTCTGCATTGC
>CALZIO010000060.1 GCA_945787785.1 uncultured Chromatiaceae bacterium | reverse complement strand
TAATGCTTCATTTGCCTATGCAGGCAATAGGCTCCAACCATCTTGGCCCTGGCGGACTAACATTGGACATGAATCGCGATCAGTTTCAAGAAACGCTAAAAGCAGATCTGGCCTCTGTCCCTCATGTTGCAGGCATCAATAATCACATGGGCAGCCTGCTCACACGCCACCCCGGCCATATGCAATGGCTAATGGAAGATATCAGGCAACTGGAAACCTTATACTTTATAGACAGCCGGACCACACACCATACCGTGGCAAACAAACTTGCCAATGAGCATCAAGTCCCGAGCCGTCAACGCGATGTCTTCCTTGACGATGACCCCAGCCCTGATGCAGTAATCGATCAATTTAATCGCTTAATAGAAAAGGCTAATAAACAAGGAAGCGCCATAGGCATTGGCCATCCGTATGACAGCACCTTGAGCGTACTGGCCGTGATGATCCCGCAACTTAAACACATGGACATTGAATTAGTCCCGGTCAGCCACCTGGTTTATCAATCACCCCCAGTTCGCATGGCGAATGAGGCCCCAACTCAGCTACAGCCCGCAGCGCCACCAGGGCCATTTGTGCTAAACACAACCACAGAAATTCCTGCGGCCACCCCCCATTTACACCACACTCACTAACAAACAAACCTTAATTAAATAAACTTGGCACGGTGTCTGCATTATATTTGTCAGTGTCTTAGTTTAAGGCACTGTAGTCATCTCTTCCTACCCTCCTTCAATAGGGCACCGCAAAGTGCCCTATTTTTTTGTCATATAGCGCCATTAATTTGACACAAAAGTCATATTTTTGACGCCAACCTGTCAATTTATTGTCGGATTTAGACTTTCAGCATGGTTCAATATAAAAATAAGGTAGGCCCTAAAATTGCTTATTAAATTTATTAAACTCAATTAGCAAGGCTTTAAACAGGGTGGCAGAAACAACAAATCCAACAAATTGTGCCGGGACGCTGTATTCAATAGGTCACAGCAACCGCAGCCTGGATGAATTTTTAGATATCCTGCACGGTTACGCGATTCAACAGTTGATTGATGTCCGCAGCCATCCCGGCTCGCGCCGTTTTCCCGTATTCAATCGCAACCCTCTCAGCCAAGCGGTAGAAGAAGAGGGAATAGCTTATGCTTGGTTTGGTCACGAGCTGGGCGGCATGCGCCGCGCCAAACCAGACTCTCCTCATATCGCGCTGGCGGCAGATGGTTTCAGGGGCTATGCTGATCACATGGCCAGCCCCCAGTTCCAGGAGGCAATCTGCCGTTTAATAAGCCTGGCGAACAATAAAGCCCTGGCTATTATGTGCGCCGAGCGTGACCCATGCCAGTGTCATCGCAGCATGATTGCTGATTACCTGGTACTTAATAATTGGCGGGTCATCCATCTACTGGACAGAATTAATATTCAGGAGCACGAACTTAATCCTTTGGCGCACGGCCAAAACCAGCTACCAATATACGATAGACTTGATCAAGAACAGCTCGATCTAAGCCTATAGCTAAAGGAGAATCAATTATGGTGAACGTACTCGTGCCCCTGGCACAAGGATGCGAGGAATTAGAGGCCGTCACCATTATCGACCTTCTGCGCCGCGCCCAAATCAATGTCACCACCGCCGGGCTCGAATCACAAGTGAGTCCAATCAAAGCCAGTCGTGGCACCAACTTACTGCCAGACACCACGCTCGACCAGGCGCTTGAATCAGATTACGACATGCTGGTCCTGCCTGGCGGCCTGCCTGGTGCCGACCACCTCAATGACGATAAACGCATCATCAAACTCATTCAGAACATGGCCGCAGCAGATAAATATACCTGCGCCATCTGCGCCGCACCCAGAGCGCTGGCCCGCGCCGGTGTATTGGAAGGAAAACGCGCCACCAGCTATCCAGGCACACTCGACAAGATGGACATACCCGGCATGCAATACACTGGCGAGGCTGTTACTGTTGATGGCAAAATAATTACGGGGCGCGGCCCGGGACCGGCAATGGATTTTTCTCTGGCATTAATTGAGGCCCTAGGCGGACCCGACCTAAAAGAACAGGTCGAACAACCACTGCTCAGACCATAAAAGCCAAATGATACCAACAAAAAAGCCGCTCAGTGATGAGCGGCTTAATAGGTCTTCCGTGATGGAACTTTCCATCCACCCTTTTGTTAATTAGAGCGCTCCTTGCAAACCCTTATCCATTGCATCCAGCCAATTGGCAAGACATTCTACAGCACCCTGCCAGCGGGTCAAATCCTGTTGTATTTGCCGTTTTTTAGAAGCAGATACAAACTTAAATAAGCCACCACTTCCCTGTTTTAGAGCGTCCCGCGCCTTAAACAATTGGATAAGCGCCTCATATTCCTGACTGTGCTGGTTAATAAATACGCTACCCATACTCGCCTTCACCAACATTGCAGACTTTAGCCGCAGGCCTAAAGCCGATTCGCAGGCCATGCACAACTCAAGACAGGCACGCCGACTACGACTATTTGCAACAGAAATAGCAGCGTCGTGCAACAGGCACTTAGCCAATTCCTTACTGAAATATTCGCTCATATAGTCACGCATGCTTTGCTGCTTGTATTCGACCACCAAACTTAACTGCGGTTCGATATTTTCAATGTGATCTGACTCAGCTTGATCTGTAGATGTATCGCTATTGCTGAAATATTGTTCGTATTTTTCGATAGCCTGGAACAGTGAACAGGACATCTTGAACTGCAAAAATACCAGCAAGCGCTCCACAATAGCCTTGGCAGCTTCCTCATGCATCAGCTCATCCCCCAGCTCACCATCACGGATGACAGTAATTTCTAGCTGTGATACCGGGTAATACCAACCACCATCTCTGGGCTGTTTGATGCGGCCGGATCTTGCTGAAGGAATTAACGTAACTTCGGAGTCCCAACCTCTGAGGTTAGCCATTAATACAATTGGATCAGCCGATTCTGACTTTACTAGAATCGGCTTGGGCAGTTTGACCTGATAACTTGCAAACAACCACATAAGACTCAATTGCAGCCCTCTAAAGATGATTTGCCTGACAATATATTGCCAGAAAGATCAGAACTCAGTCGCGTCCAGATTGTGATGGCCAGTAAGATATTAATATCACCAATGCTAGACCACCCAACAACCAGGTCACAAACGGAGCATCCGCCACCATACGTGGGGCGTAGCCGTCCAACCCCAGTATCACCGCAGCAGAGATGATCAGTGCCGCCGCCGTCATCGCAGCAAAACTGCGCCGGTTGGCGGCTCTAACTTCACGCCTCAGCCTGGCTATTTCATCAGAGCGCCATTGCAACTCAAGATCACCCTGTTGTGCACGCTTGGCCAGATCGTGAATCATGGTTGGCAACTGAGGCAGCGTTTCTGCCCATAACGGTATATTGGCCTTGAGGCTTTTAATCAAAGCACGGTGACCGAGTTGATCACTCATCCAGCGCTCAAGAAATGGTTTGGCTGTCTGCCACAAATCAAGGTCGGGATAGAGCTGCCTGCCCAGACCTTCGATATTCAGCAGGGTTTTTTGTAATAACACCAACTGCGGTTGAATCACCATATTAAATCGGCGCGCCGTCTGAAACAGACGCAACAGCAGATGGCCAAAAGAGATATCTTTCAGCGGCCGCTCGAAGATCGGCTCGCACACCGTGCGGATGGCCGCTTCAAATTCATCAATGCGCGTGCCACTCGGCACCCATTCAGATTCCACATGCAGTTCAGCCACCCGGCGGTAGTCGCGATTGAAAAAGGCCAGAAAGTTCTCTGCCAGATAACGCTGATCTTCGGGACTCAGCGCCCCCATGATGCCAAAATCCACTGCCAGATACATCCCATCAGGTGAGGCGAAAATATTGCCGGGATGCATATCGGCATGGAAAAAATTGTGCTTAAACACCTGGGTAAAGAAGATCTCGACACCGCGTTCGGATAGCTGCTTTAAATCCACGTTCTGACGGTGCAATTCATCTATATTACTGATCGGGATACCGTGGATGCGCTCCATCACCATCACATTACGGCGACAGTAAGGCCAGTGCACTTCAGGAATATAGAGCAGGGGCGAATTGAGAAAATTGCGCCGCAGCTGCGAGGAATTGGCGGCTTCGCGCATCAGATCAAGCTCATCGATGATGGTCTTTTCATATTCACGCACCACCTCGATGGGGCGCAGACGGCGTCCCTCTTTCCAGTAACGCTCGGCCAGACTGGCAACCGTATAGAGTAGACTGACATCCCGCTCAATTATTTGCCTGATACCTGGCCGCACGACCTTAACCACTACTTCCGTGCCATCCAATAAACGGGCCGTATGCACCTGGGCAATGGATGCCGATGCCAACGGTGTTTCATCGAACTCGGCAAACACTTCGGACAGAGGCTTTTTGTAGGCCTGCTCAATCAGCAGCCGCGCTTGTGAACCAGGAAAGGGGGGCACCCGATCCTGCAACTTGGCCAGTTCATCGGCAATATCATCCGGCAACAGATCACGACGCGTAGAAAGAATCTGGCCAAACTTGACGAACAGCGGCCCCAGTTCTTCCAAGGCGCCGCGAATGCGCTCACTGCTTGTTGCTTCAGATTTGCGAAACCAATGCGGCGGCCAGACATAAAGCAGAAAACGAAACGGGCGAAACAGATGGGTGGCAAAGACGATTTCATCCAGACCGTGCTTCACCAACACCCAGTTGATGTGCAACAGCCGGAACGCCTGGCCAAATCCCATCATGCCTGATCTGCCCCTTTTGGCTTATTCTGTGCCAGCAGGCGTTTTACCCGCTGGTCAAGACGATCAACATCAGAACGCAAGGCATCAATTGCGTCGAGAAACTGATCCAGCTCCGCCCTGACCACCAGGTCACGACTCTCTTCCTGGAAATATTCAGCCACATCACGACCAAAGGTCTCTGTTGTGTTACGCCCCCAATCAATCAAGCTTCGCACTGTATTGCCTACCTGGTGAGCCAACACATCACCGCTAAGGTGGGAGAGCTGCTCTTCCCAATCCAGCTGCAGGCCATCCAGGATGTGCTGAACCTTGCGGCCAAGATGCGCATCGCCTGTCATCTCCACACCGTCGCCAAACACAGAGGCGGGATGATCGCTCAATCCCAGACGAGCCAGACTAAACACGCCACCACTGATTGTGACATCAGGCTCACCCTCAAACACACTTTGTACACGTAAGCCTGCTGCCGTCGGCACAAGAAAAATCGTTTTACCAACACCCTGAATTTCAAGTGCAATGACTTTACCCTCAAGCTCAGTCACCTGAGCCAGGGTATCCGGATCCATCCGCAGACACTGATTAAACGCGTTCTCCAAAGCCGCGGTGGCTATCAGGGGTAGAACCATAGTGAACTCGCTCAGAATTTATAGCCTCGATGCAGAGCCACGATACCACCACTCATGTTATGAAAATCACAGCGCTCAAAACCGGCCACTTGCATCATCGCCTTCAACTCCTCCTGCCCCGGATGCATGCGAATCGATTCGGCTAGATAACGATAACTTTCTTCATCATTGGCAATTACCTTACCCATCAGCGGTAGCAACTTGAATGAATAGGTGTCATAAACAGGTTTCAAACCTGGCAGCACTGGCTTGGAAAACTCCAGCACCAATAAACGCCCGCCCGGCTTCAAACAGCGAAAGATTGAGCGCAACGCCAGATCTTTATCGGTCACATTACGTAGACCAAAGGCGATAGTTACGCAATCGAAATAGTTTTCCGGAAAAGGCAAGTATTGGGCATCGGCTTGAACAAAACGCACATTTCCCACCACCCCTTTGTCCACCAAGCGATCACGGCCATTGCCAAGCATGGCACCATTAATATCCGAAGCAATCACTTCACCCTTGCCGCCTACTTGTTCGGCCAGCTTAAAAGCCAGATCCCCGGTGCCTGAGGCCAGATCAAGGGCCCGCTGGCCTGGCTTGAGACCGGTCATCTCCATGGCAAAACGTTTCCACAGACGATGAACGCCAAATGACATGACATCATTCATCACATCATATTTATCGGCGACCGAATCAAATACTTCCCGGACCTTGCCGGCCTTTTCTTCAGGCGGCACCTGTTGATAACCGAAATGGGTAGTCTTGTGTTGTTCAGTCATTATTCTGATTCTTCAGTTTGTGTCGCTGGCGTGCCGGGTTCACGTCGCTCATGACCAGCGGCTTTGAGACGATCAAGATACTCCTGCCACATAGCCTCTTGGTTTTGGCCATAGCGATACAGCAGCCCCCAATCATAGAGACCTGTGTTATGGCCATCATCAAAATAGAGCTTAACTGCATATTGCCCCATGGGCTCAATAGCAATGATATTGACGCCTTCCTTGTCCAGCTGCAATACCTCCTGGCCTGGACCGTGGCCGCGCACCTCAGCTGAAGGGGAATAGACGCGCAGAAATTCACACGGCAGCTTGAAGGTGGATCCATCCTCAAAACTTATTTCAAGAAAGTGAGACTTCTGATGCAGACGAATATCCGTCGGGATTGGCATACTCATGGCTAAATTCCAAGTACTCAGAGAATATAACGACTCAGATCTTCATTCTGAGCCAGCTTATCTAGTTGTTCATCAACATAGGCGGCATCAATGGTCAGACGACTGCCTGATTTGTCCGGCGCTTCGTAGGAAATCAACTCCAGCAAGCGCTCCATCACCGTATGTAAACGACGCGCGCCGATATTTTCAGTACGTTCATTCACCTGCCAGGCAATCTCAGCCAAACGGGCAATACCTTCTTCGGTAAACTCAAGCGTCACCCCTTCTGTCTCCATCAAAGCACTGTATTGCTGTGTCAGCGAGGCATCGGGTTCAGTCAGAATACGGACGAAATCTTCCACATTCAGGGCATCCAGTTCAACCCGAATGGGCAAACGCCCCTGCAGCTCAGGCACCAGGTCAGATGGCCTGGCCATATGGAAAGCACCCGAGGCAATGAATAACACATGATCGGTTTTGAGCATGCCGTGCTTGGTGGATACCGTGCTGCCCTCTACCAGGGGTAATAGATCGCGCTGCACCCCTTCACGACTGACATCCGTGCCGGAGGTTTCCCCGCGCTTGGCAATTTTGTCCAGCTCATCCAGAAAGACGATGCCATTCTGCTCGGCACTTTGCAGCGCCTTAGTCTTGATATCATCTTCATTGACCAGCTTGGCGGCCTCTTCGTCAGTCAGCAGTTTAATGGCATCCTTGATCGGCACCTTGCGTCGCTGAGTCTTGCCGGGCCCCATATTCTGGAAGATATTCTGCAGTTGACTGGTCATATCCTCCATGCCAGGCGGCCCCATAATCTCAACATTAGCTGCTGAGGCCATCACCTCAATTTCGATTTCGCGATCATCCAGCTCGCCTTCACGCAGCTTTTTGCGAAACAGCTGACGGGTATTCGAACTCTTATCGGCTTCGTCGTCATGACCACCCCGTGCCGGTGGCAATAGAATATCCAGAACGCGATCTTCGGCCGCTTCTTCGGCACGAAAACGGACCTCTTTTTTGGCCTGTTCACGGGTCATCTTGATAGAGACATCAACCAGGTCGCGAATGATTGATTCAACATCACGACCGACATAACCCACCTCGGTAAACTTAGTTGCCTCTACTTTGATAAATGGCGCATTGGCCAACTTGGCCAGGCGACGGGCAATTTCGGTTTTACCCACACCGGTTGGCCCGATCATCAAAATATTTTTCGGAGTGATCTCGTTGCGCAGATTTTCATCCACCTGACTGCGACGCCAGCGGTTACGCAAGGCAATGGCCACGGCGCGCTTGGCAGCCGCCTGGCCAATAATGTGCTTATCCAGTTCCTGAACGATTTCTCTGGGTGTCATCTCTGACATAATGCTTTCTACCTTTCTTTTACTGCTCTGTGCTTAGTTCTTCTATCACAAGATTGCTATTGGTGTAGACACAAATATCGGAAGCGATTTTGAGTCCTTTTTCAACGATGGTGCGGGCATCAAGGTCGGTGTTATCCAACAAGGCATAAGCCGCGGCCTGGGCAAACGCCCCCCCGGAACCTATCGCCATTAAAGCTTCATCATGCTCAGGCTCGATCACATCACCATTACCCGTAATGATCAACGAGGCCTTGGCATCCGCCACCAACAGCAACGCCTCAAGGCGGCGCAAGGCGCGATCGGTGCGCCAATCTTTGGCCAGCTCAACAGCGGCACGCACTAGATGACCGGAATGTTTTTCCAGCTGTGCTTCAAAGCGTTCAAACAAGGTGAAGGCATCGGCGGTGCCACCCGCAAATCCCGCGATAACTCGATCATTGTACAGACGACGCACCTTGCGGGCATTGCCCTTCATAACGGTATTACCCAGCGATACCTGTCCGTCGCCCCCAATCACCACTTTGTCGCCCCGGCGGACTGACAGGATGGTGGTTCCACGATATTGCTCCACGAGGCTACTCCTTACCCGATTCATGGAAAAAGAGCCTTATTGTACACCAATAGCAAACAAGGCCGTGCCGCTTGCTCAGCCTGTAATTTTGAAAGAAAAACGAACTGATTCTGTTAAGAGAGGACTTGATTACGGCCGTTTTGTTTGGCCTTGTAGAGCATTTGGTCAGATGCTTCGAGTAGCTCTCCAACCGAAGCAATAGGAGGTGATGATGCAACTCCGGCACTTAGTGTGGAATGAAAACATTCATCATTAGAATATTGTTGTAATGAGGCAAAATGCTCCCTTATTTCATTTATGACTTTAACAGCGACCTCGGTTGAGGTCTCGGGCATAATGACCGCAAACTCCTCACCACCATAACGGCCAATAATATCCGTGGTACGCAAGCGTTGCTTTAACATGCGCGACAAGCTTTTGATGACACGATCACCCACTGCATGACCATAATTGTCATTGACGTTTTTGAAGTGATCAATATCAAGCATTGCAAATGCCAGTTGACCACCGTGGCGCTGTATTCTCGCCACCTCTTTATTTACACTCTCCATGATACGGCGATGATTCAGCAAACCTGTCAGGCTGTCTTGTGACATGCGTGAACGAATACTGCGATAACGCTCTGTCCTATATGAAACTGAAGCAATCAAATGAGATGATTTAATTGGTTTGGTTAGAAAATCATCACCACCCAGACGCATCGCTTCAAGCTGGGATTCTCGATTAGTCTCAGCTGAGAGAAAAACAATTGGCAAGCCAAGATAGCTAGGTTGTTGACGAATCACGGATGCCAATTCAACACCATTACATTTCGGCATATACATATCCATTAACACCAGTTCCGGTGAATGCTCGCGAATTGCATCTAGTACTTTCATCGGATCACAAACTATATTTGCTTTCATCCCGGCTTGTTCGAGAATTTTTTCAAAATAAAGGGCTTCTGACTCAGAGTCGTCGACAATTAAAACGCGATACGCTTGACTCTCTTCAACTGAAGCCAACTCATCAACTATGTCAACCATTAACTCTATTGATAGCGGTTTTGTAAAATAAGCACGGCCACCAGCCCGAACTGCCGCTAACCTGGCTGCAAAACTATCATCTGATGATATGAATATGGCAGGGATTGGCTGATCCAACTTAGAATTAATAGAATTAATAACATCTATGCCACCAAAATCACCCTCTGCCAAAATGATATCGGCAATGATTACAGTGGGACGTTGCGATTCTACGGCAGCTATTAATTCTGGTGGAGTGGCAAAAACCTTGATTGCATATCCAAAGTGTTCAAACTGAACAACCATATTGTTGCGCGTCTCTTCTTCATCCTCAATGATATAAACAAGGCAATTTTCATTCTGGACTAATTTGTTGAAAACAGCAGGCGGGAGATCTGGCTCGGCTTGTACGCATTGGGCTGCATTACCAATAGCCAGTCTGACTTCATCCAGCAGCTTCTCAACCGTTTCAATATCTTTAGCAAGCTCGGATGAGACCAATTGTAGTTCTAGAGCGCGCGCTACCGTACTTAACTGATCGCAGCCGAAGGTTGCTCCAGCCCCCGTTAATGAGTGTGCAGCACGATGGAATTCGACAAGCTCCACCTCATCAAACGCGGCACTCCATTTCTCAAGGCCAGACTCCAGGGTCTGTAAACGTGCTGGCAATTGATCAATAAAATTTTGCCGTAAAGCTTCGAGTTGAGCTTTTAATTTCTCTTGACTAGACATTCTTTACGCATCCCTTCAAACCAAAGAACAAACCTAAAATCGAATAGTTACAGACTAATATCGACCTTGCACAGTCTTTTCTTAGCCCCTCTCGTTATTCTTACCAGCATACCTAACACACCCAAGAGAACCACAAAGAGATTAAAGAGACTGAGCACCCTGGCGAGACCAGACAGACCCGCCGCGAGGGTTTTGGTATTGAGTACGACTAATATACCGAACCTATTGAAAAAGAACACACCCACTTCTCGGCCGAAGGTATTGTTACAACTGCAGACGGCAAACAGATCAGCATTGCCATGGAGCTGAATCTGGTGGTCTGACCATCCCGACAGATACATAATCTGTTCAGAGCCCGACTCCATCGCCGTTGGAAGCTAAAAACGGCATCCACTTCATCATTTAGAAGCAATTTTTATAACGATATAATCGCTCCAATTAGTCAGCCATCTTGTATCGCGCTATAATCGGCGCCAAAATACGCCTTTGGCGTCAGATCCCCTACTTTTTTCATTTATTCCAGCAGGAGAATAACAATATGTCTAAATTGGTCAATCCCCATGGCGGCGGAGAACTCAAACCCTTACTTCTTGAGGGTGATGCCCTGGCAGCCGAGAAGGCACGCGCTGAAAGCCTGCCAAAACTGACTATCAGCTCGCGTGAAGTGGGCGATGTCATCATGATGGGGATCGGTGGCTTTACCCCGCTAGGGGGCTTCATGACCCATGGTGACTGGGAAGGCGTCTGTGATGGCATGAAGATGGCCAACGGCCTGTTCTGGCCTATCCCGATCACCCTCTCGACCGACCAGGCAGAGGCCGACACCCTGAAACTCGGCGAGGACATTGCCCTGATCGACGGCGAGACCGGTGAAATCATGGCCACCATGACCGTCACCGAAAAATACGGCATCGACAAAGAGCACGAGTGCATGATGGTCTACAAGACCACCGACACTGATCATCCTGGCGTTAAGATGGTGATGGAGCAAGGCGATGTTAACCTGGCAGGCCCGATCAAGGTATTGTCACAGGGTCGCTTCCCCACTGATTTCGGCGAAATTTACATGACGCCTGCTGAAACCCGCAAGCTGTTCGAAGAGAAGGGCTGGAACTCTGTAGTTGCCTTTCAAACCCGTAACCCGCTGCACCGTTCACATGAGTACCTGGTCAAGATCGCCATCGAAATCTGCGACGGCGTCATGATTCACTCACTGCTGGGTAAACTGAAGCCCGGCGATATCCCATCAGAAGTACGTGTGGATGCAATTAACGCCCTGGTAGAAAACCACTTTGTTCATGACACCGTCATTCAATCGGGCTATCCGCTCGATATGCGTTATGCCGGCCCACGTGAAGCACTGTTGCATGCCTTGTTCCGTCAGAACTACGGCTGCTCACATCTGATCGTTGGCCGTGATCATGCGGGTGTTGGCGACTATTATGGACCATTTGATGCACATCACATTTTCGATGATCTACCTGCCGGCTCGCTGGAGACCCAGCCGCTTAAGATCGACTGGACCTTCTTCTGCTACAAGTGTGGCGGCATGGCCTCAATGAAGACCTGCCCGCACGAAGCTGGCGATCGTCTGCTGCTGTCAGGATCCAAGCTGCGTAAGTTGCTGTCTGATGGTGATGAAGTGCCAGCTGAATTTTCACGCCCTGAAGTGCTGGCTATTTTACGTAAGTACTATGAAAGTCTTGCTGAGCACGAAAAGGTTGAAGTTAAACTGACTGGTCACTCAGCCAAGTAAGTTTATCCTAAGCTTGATGGAAGGCCCGCTAGTGCGGGCCTTTTTTGTTGCGCGGAAATTCTGTGATATTAGGCTCATTCTCTTGCCCATAGATTGACACTTTGTTTCTACCTTCAGATTTAGCTCTATACAGCGCCTGGTCTGCTTTTCGTATTAGCGTTTTTGCATCTGACTGATTGACATCCGTTTCCGTCGCCACCCCGACACTGACAGACACATATTCAATCCCCTCAACCCTGCTTGCTTTATGAAACATCTTTAAGCCGACAATGCCAGTACGAATCTTCTCCGCCACTTGCTCAGCATAATCATGGGCAGCGTCACTTAACACCACAACAAACTCTTCGCCGCCATAACGTGCCACCAAATCCCCAGGACGCTTGGCGACATCACTCTCTTTCAAAAAATCAGCAATCTTAATCAAGCATTCATCCCCCAACAAATGGCCATAGGTATCGTTATAACCCTTAAAATAATCGATATCGAAAATCAGCAGTGATAATGGGTGATGCTCCCTGGCACAGCGCCGCCACTCTTCTTCAAGGTGATGATTAAAGTTACGTCGATTCGATAAACCAGTGACGCCATCTGTGATTGCCAACACCTCAAGATCCTGGTTGGCAAGCTCTAGCTTATCCTTCGCATCACACAGCTCTTTGGTACGTTCTTCCACTTCCTGTTCTAATCGAGCGTGGGCAATTTGAAGCTCTTTTTGAAAGGATCGCTGCAAACTGGTCACCAAGGCCAGCAAGGCGATCGACAAAATAACCGTGATTACCAAAACACTCAGCAAAATTAAACGTGTTTGATAGAAAGGCTGCATCGCTTCATCAACATCAATTTCTGTGGCAAGTCCGATACCCAGCAATTCATCCCAGAGCCAGACACCAAAAACGGACACCCCTCGATAATCCCGATACGGTTCTGTCATGTAGCCTGTGTAACCAGCCGTCGCACTCCGAGCCATCAAGGTCAATGGCCGCTCCCCAGATGACACTTTTGGAATATAACCTTCAAGCAGATTCCCCCCAGGGTCAGTGATACGAACGGACAAGATCCCCTTTCCCCTGGCGCTCACCAGCCCGACTCTGCGTAGATGATGATCAAAGCGACTTTCTGTGATCAGCACTCCCTGGTCATCAAATGCATACGTCTCACCTGTTTCCCCAATCCGCCCCAATTGAGTTAGACGAGTAAATTGCAGGGCTGGATCGATGCGAAGGGCCAGCACTGCCATCACATCACCAGATGAATCTCGCACAGGTGCGGTAACAAAGATTGTCGGCAACTGTGATCGCAGTTGCCCTGAACTCGTCGTCAGTGGCACATCGGAACGTATCGTAGGGATAAACAAGGCATGACCATCGAACGTCGCATCCAAATACTCTTTTCTTTGCTCATGAATAAGATTAATGGTGCCAAGATTTGAATCTCGCATTGAAGCGATGTTGAGCCGGTCTTTTGAAATAATAAAAAAACCTTTGTCTTGGTGTTTGGCGAGCACCGGCTCCATGTGTTTTCGCAAGGCAAACAGGGCCTCACTTTGTTTCAGACTCTTATTTTGTTGCGACTCTGTCAGCAGTTTCTGAGTCAAGTCAATCAGCTCTGGCTGTACAACCAAATCCGCCATGAACTCTTTACGGTGATTCACCCAAATATGCAACGACTCTTGCGTGGTTTGCAGCACCGTTTGCAGAGACTCATGGATATTTACCTTGGTCTGAGACTCAATCCTCTCAAGCGCCACCCAACTCAGCATAATCACCAGCAAAAGAAATGCCGCCGTGAACAGCTTTGTTAAATAGCTGTCCGGAATTCTATCTTTCAAAATGACAACCTCACTGGGAATAGATTTCATCAGAAACCAGGCTCCAGATAAAAAACGCGGATGCATTGAAATAGAGTATAGACGCCTATTTTTCTTCTAGAAAAAATATTTACACATCACTCTCACCTGCCTAAGCTAGTCAAAGACACATAATAGCGAATCGGCAATGTCAAAACTTTGTGTTTATCTTGGCGAATCACTCGGGCGCTACGGTTTTCCCGACGGCCACCCGTTTGGCCCTTGGCGCATGATGGCCTTCTGGCAAGCCCTGCGTGATAACAACCTGGAACATCAAGTAAGTATTCACTCTCCAATTATCGCCACACAAGAGGCGATAGAACGTTTTCATAGCCATGACTATGTCGAGCGGGTAAAAGCACTATCAATAACAGGGCAAGGCTATTTGGACTATGGTGACACGCCAGCCTTCCCTGGCGTTTATGAAGCAATCGCAACCGTGGTTGGCAGCTGCCTAGATGCTGTAGAAAATATAATGAAAAACCGCTGCAACAAAGTCTTTGTACCTATCGCTGGATTACATCATGCCCGCCGCGACAGTGCCGCTGGCTTTTGTGTGTTTAATGATTGCGCTGTTGTGATAGAAACCTTGTTACAGGAATACAACGTAAACAAGATCGCTTATATCGACATCGACGCCCATCATGGCGACGGCGTCTATTATGGTTTTGAAGATAATCCACATGTAATTATTGGTGATATCCACGAAGATGGTAATTATCTTTATCCCGGCACAGGGGACAGCAACGAAACAGGCACGGGTACAGCCAAAGGGACAAAACTAAACCTGCCCATGCCACCGGGTGCAGATGATGATGCATTCTTCACTGCCTGGGAAATACTGGAATCATTTGTCACAGAACAA
This sequence comes from uncultured Chromatiaceae bacterium, assembly GCA_945787785.1. Lineage (GTDB taxonomy): Bacteria > Pseudomonadota > Gammaproteobacteria > Tenderiales > Tenderiaceae > Tenderia. Next base: position 440 of record CALZIO010000060.1, on the reverse strand, counting down.
AAACCCGAATTCATATTACTCCAGTGTGGCGTTGACAGCCTGGCCGGCGACCCCATTACGCACCTACAGTTTTCACCTCAATGCCACAAACATGCAGCACAGCGTTTAGCAACTTTGACAGATTACTGTGCCCAAGGCCGTCTATTGGCAGTAGGTGGAGGTGGTTATGCCGCACACAATATCAAACATGGCTGGACGGCGGTAGTTGAAGGATTGATGGAATAACGACGCAATTTATTCTCGTTGAGAAGCTCCAGTAAAAATCGCATCTTTGTGGAAATAATTCAATAGACGATGTATCTCTCAATCCGGATATTTATAGGCTCCTCGCTGTTCTACATGGGTAATAGCGTAAAATAGATCACGGTCGATCCACCATAATTGTTAAGAGACAAAGTATGCCAGAAACAGAACTATTCGCTGCAGCATTAGGCATTCAA